>JAZSLG010000022.1:0-10107 GCA_045535235.1 Candidatus Stercoripulliclostridium sp. | reverse complement strand
GGAAGAAGGTGGCCGTCATACTCCTTTCTTTAACGGATATCGTCCCCAATTCTACTTTAGAACTACTGACGTTACCGGTTCTATCGCACTTCCCAAGGGTGTAGAAATGGTTATGCCTGGTGATAACATCGATATGGAAATCACCCTTATCACCCCCATCGCTATCGAGCAAGGTCTCCGCTTCGCTATTCGTGAAGGTGGCAGAACTGTTGGTTCAGGCGTTGTTGCTGAAATCTTCGAATAATTATTGATTGATAATTACCTAAAACGGTAGCTTCGGCTACCGTTTTTTGTTTTGATAATATCCAAAACTAGTTTTACTAAAATATTTATTTTTTGGATATTGACACTAAGAATAAGTAAGTATAGAATAGTACTATCAATATTATTGGAGAGAGATATGAGAATCAAAATAGCAATCGTTGTGTTATTGCTTGCAATTACTTTAGGAGTCGTTGGCGCTGGAGTAGTATATACCACCTTTAACCCAACAACCAATGACCCTGCAATAGAAGAAGTAGACTGCACAATGACGGTCATGTCATTTAACGTTAGGACGGTCAACTTTGAATTTAATAAAAATCCTAACGACGACATTGAGCTAAGGTCACCTTTGATGCTTAAAAAAATAGCCGAGGTTAATCCCGATATAATTGGAATGCAAGAGTACCTTTTTGGACACGAGACTTTTATGAAACCCGAGCTATTAAAGACTTACGATTTTGTGGGAGAAAGTAGAGATGGTTCGTTCTTTGGTGAAATGAGCGCCATATATTACAAAAAAGAGCGTTTTGAGTTGATTGATTCATATACCTACTGGGTATCTGAAACTCCCGAAAAAATGTCGCTAGGATGGGATGCTACGATTTATAGAGTATGTACTGTTGCAATACTAAAGGATAAGTTGAATGATAAGGTTATCCAATTTGGTAACGTTCATCTTGACCATATTGCAAAGTTAGCAAGAGAAAACGGTACTAAGTTGGTTATAGATAGGGCTGTTCAAAGCGAGTATCCTGCAATCCAAGTTGGTGATTTTAACTACGGCATTACTAATAAGAACTACAAGTATTGTACCGAAAATATGGACGACACGAGATTGGTAGCTCCAGGTGCCATTACAACGTCCTCTTATAACGGTTGGAATGAAGAAACAATAAACGATGGTGGTAGTCCTATAGATCACATTTTCGTAACAAAGAACGATTTTAACGTTTATAGCTATAAGGTACACGCTGAGTTAATTGACGGATTGTTTGCTTCCGACCACTTCCCGGTCGTAGCTAAAATAGAACTAAAATAGACCATTTATAAGAACGAAATAGCCCTTGCCTAAGCAAGGGCTATTCTATTTGTTTTAAGCGCTCTAAAAGCCTTATAAAGGGTTAAAATTCGATTTTGAAGACCTTTACGCCGTGTTTGTTAACCTTTACCGTAAGTTTGTCCAAAACTCTAACTACGTCGCCGGTCCAAAGGTCTCTTACTTTGTATTGCTCGCTAAATTGCAAGCCGTAAGATTCCAATGAACGCAAAGAACAACTTGCAGTTTTGGCTCCGCCGTATTTATTGAAGAAGCATAAAGCAAAACTACCATCGGCTAATGGCTTAAGGAGAATATCCACTGCACCTTTTTTAATGCGTTTGCATTGGATCCCCAATGGGTCTTGGTTAATGGCGATTAATTCTTTATTTGTAACGATTTTTAATACCTCGGGAGTGATGGAGCGAAGGTCGTTACCAAGAATGAGGGGAGAAGCCATCATGCACCATAGTGAGAAATGAGAAACGTTTTCATCGTAGGTAAGTTTGCCGTTTCCTACTTCTAGCATATCGGGATCGTTCCAATGTCCCACGCTTGCGTACTTGTCTAGCTTTACGTTGTGACGATACATATAGCTAATCATCCAAGGCCAAGAGGGGCGAATGTCGGGAGTAGTGCGCCACAAATTACCTGCCGTAGCACCCCATTTGTACGGAGTGTTCCAACCCCATTCACAAATGGAGAAAACAATGGGTTTCTCGGGCATATTGGTATCCTTAGCTACCTTTTCAGTTGCTTTCTTTAGTTGTTTACCCATGTTTTGGTATTGTAGCATTGCGCTATCGGCTCTGTTGCCGATAGGATTAAAAAGTCTAATTTTATTGGTACCTGCTTTGAGTGTTACGGGAGTTTGGAAACGTGCGGTATTATTGTAATGCTTTTGGTCGGGGAAGTGTACTAGATACACGTCACAATCGTTAACTTTCACCATTAGGCACTTTTTATATCTACCTTTTTTACGAATATCTATCGTTACTACGTATTCGCCGTCTTCGGGTACCGATACGTTATCAAAATCGATAGCACCGCCGTTGGCATCCAGTCCTGTAACACGGTAGCCGTTTGGTGTGACCTTGTCTTTCCAAATGCGAGCTGAGCCAGAAAGTACTGCATCTTTTACCGAATAGAAATCCGCTTCCTTTTCTCCCTTTTTGGAAACTGATATGCCGTATACCCAAGGGGCGTAGGGGGAAATCTTAATGTGGTGGCAGTAGTCGTACTTAAAGTATTCAATACCCCATTTTGCAAAAGTTAGTGCGTCTTCTCGTTCGTGATAGAGGGTGCCGGGTAAGTCCTCACAAGTTTCCGTGCCGTTTGAAGAATAGATACCTACTTTTAGACCGAGGGCGTTAATCTTTTTTACTAACTCGGGGATACCGTGAGCAAAAGTGGTAAGGTCGCCTTGTAGGTTGCCGTTTTCGTCACGTAGACTGCTGTGCCAGTTATCATCCAAATTTATATAGGTATAACCTGCGTCTTTAAGTCCACTTTCAACCATAGCCTTTGCAGTATCGTAAATTAGGTCTTCATCAATTTTATTTTTGAAGGTATTCCAACTACTCCAGCCCATTGGGGGAGTGAGTGCAACACCGTTTTCATATGCAGTAGGGTCGTAAATTTCGGTTACGTTTTCGCGTATACCTATTAGCCTTTTTAGGTAACAAATGGGGCAAGTGCCGTTACGTTTCATATCTTCTCCTTTAGCGTTTTATAGGTTTTCCGTTATTAAATTCATTGATTAATTGGCAATATTCACCACGTGTTATGGTTATTACGTATCCGTGACGAGGAGTAAATGGGAGAGAATAATCGCCAGTCATGTGTAGAGGTGTGAAACTCTCGAAGTCTTGGGTTTCGTAAAGAACGTAGTTAACTCCCCACCATCCTCCCCAATGTAGGTCAGCCATAACTATCCATTTTTCTTCATTAATTAGCTTGTAGGCGTTAGAGCCTTCGCACATTATGTTACTAACTTCGCGCGTTTTGTTAAAGCCCGAGGTTAAAGAGTTGGAGCTTACCATCATGATGCCTTGGTTTAGACTGGTTTTATAAAAAAACCTATACGTATCACCATCTTGAATTATGTCGCCGTCTATAATGTCTTCACCCGGGATTTCAAAAAGAATTTGTGGCTCCGTAGTTAGCGTTTTGAAATCCTTAGTATAAAAATAGTATATGCATTTGAATCCTTCATCGGCAGTTCTTCTAACCATATCGTAAGGTTTATCCGCGCTAAAATAGACCATATATTCTCCACGCTCGTCATCATAGATAGCTTGAGGAGCCCACGATGCGGTAGCGTTTTTTAGTAGAGGATATTTGCCGACAAGGGGGATGACTGTTTCTTCTTCCCAACGTATGAGATCGCTAGAGCGCCAAGTAATCAAAGAACGGTTGCTCTTCCAACCATAGCGAGCATGCATATCGGTTGCCAGCATAACGTAGTCGTTCTCTTCGGTCTTAAAAACGAATGGGTCGCGTATGCCACCGGTACCGGAAGAGGAAGTCAAAACGGGCTTGTTGTCATTTAGTGCGGTATAATTATATCCGTCGCGAGAGAGTGCGTAAAATACCGCCTCCTCAATGGGGCGAGACCCGTCGTTAAGTAAATCTTCATTGCCTTCAAAATACACGAACAAGTAGGCGTATTCTACGCTCATATCAGGCGTTGCAAACACGCTTGCAAGCATGGTTGCAAACGTTATAGCCAGTATTAGAGCGACAAGGGTTTTCTTCATTCGTATCTAATCTCTCCCATATACGAGGATATGAGTATTTCCACAAAAATGTTAATTATATTTTATCATGAACAAGTAAAGTTTTCAATAGCGAGTTTAATAAATATTGATATAGCGTATTTGTAAGCAAAAGTATTTTTTTACTTCAAATACAATAGGAATATTTTACGTAACGTTAACCTATGTTTAACGTAATTTTATTAAAATGCGATTATAATTCAATTAGAATCTTCATAGGATAAATATCATAATTAGGCTTCCTAAAAAGTAATTATAGATACCTAAACATGAAAATTCGTTTTTGTTTAGGAACGGCATAAAACAAATTTAAAAAAAATGGATATAGTATCGACATTTATTAAACTATGGTGTATAATATAACATATGGAAAAGAATGAGAATAAAAGCAAACAAAACAAGAAAAACAAGTTCCCTTGGTTTTACTACGTACTATTTGTTACTCTAAGCAAATTAGCCAGAGTATTCTTCAATGGTAAGGCGGTGCAAACGGAAGCGTTCAAACAAGCAAAAAAGAAGGGCCCAATGTTAGTCATGTGCAACCATGCCAGCTCTTTGGATTTCGTATTTTTTATTCCTCCGTTTGGATTGAAAAAAATGACTTTTGTCGTTGCAGAGAACATGCTTTACTCCACACCATTCCTAGCAAAGATTATTAGGAAGGCGGATGCTATTACTAAAAAGCAATACATAGCTGACCTTAGTTGCGTAAGAAGAATTAAGAAGAGTTTGGATGCCGGCATATCGGTTGCTCTTTGTCCTGAAGGTCAAATTTCTTCTTGGGGTAAGACGGGTATAGTTCCTCAAGCAAATGGTAAATTAATGAAATTCCTAGGTTACCCCGTCGCTATTTGCAACACGAGTGGAGCAGGTCTTTCTCGCCCCAAGTGGGGGTATAATGCTCGTCGCGGTAAAGTAATTACCCATTGTGATATTCTTTACACTCCCGAACAGATAAAAGAAAAATCAGCGGAAGAGTTATACGCGGGATTGGTGCAAGCACTACAATTTAACGAGCATAAATATCAAATTGAGAATGGCGTTAAATTCAAGGGTAAGAATAGGGCGGAAGGACTAGAACGCATCCTTTATCGTTGCCCCAAATGCGGTGCAGAATATAACGTGGTTACAAGTGGCAGTATCATTAGTTGTACTGCTTGTGGTAATGCAGTTGAATATACCAATATAGGGCGCTTGGTCCCAATGAGTGCGGAGTCGGTTGCTCCCGAGCGCATCGATCTCTGGTACGATATGGAACGTGAAGCAGTCAAAGATAAAGTGGCTAAGGATGATTTCGTTTTGACTAAAGAAGCTTCACTCTTTATAGAGAAACCCGAGGCTTACAACTATAGATTTATTACTAGTGGTATTGTAACGTTGGATAAGGAAAAAGTAACCTTTAAGTCCACCTTGGACGAACGTCCCAAAAAGATTATTACTGAGTACGGCGTAGGAAAATTCAATTTTGATTTTGATTTTAGCGAGGGAACCGAGGCTGTTGAGGATGAGTTCAAAGACCTTACTTTTATTATCCGCAACAATGAGAGTTGTGCTTTTAATCCCGGTCATTCGTTTGAGTTGTATGATGCAAATCATTCCTACAGGATAATGTTTACCAAGGAAATGGCTTCCACGGAATACGTGCTTGCCATAGAGGAACTATATAAAAAACGTAAAGGGATATAATTATCCCTTTTTTAATAGGTGAAATATGATTAGAAAAACAATCGAAAGTGGAAACGCCGTGTTAGGTATAGAGTTTGGTTCAACCAGAATTAAAGCGACGCTAATAGGGGAAGATTTTGTACCCATTGCAAACGGAAGTTTTACTTGGGAAAATAGTTTGGAAAACGGCATATGGACCTACTCTTTGGAACTAGTCAAAGAGGGATTAAGGAGAGCTTACGCTTCGCTAAAAGCCGAGGTAAAGGATAGGTATGGCATCACTCTAAAAAAGATAGGTGCGCTTGGTATTTCCGCAATGATGCATGGTTATCTTGCCTTTAATAAAAAGGGTGAACTTCTCGTTCCCTTCCGTACTTGGAGAAATACTATAACGGGAGAGGCCAGCAAGGAGCTAAGCGAGCTATTTGCATTTAACGTTCCCGAAAGATGGAGTGTGGCACATTTGGGACAAGCCATAATCAACGGCGAAGAACATCTAAAAGATATTGCAAGTTTTACCACTCTTGCAGGTTACGTCCATGAGTTATTAACCGGTGTGAGGGCGCTTGGAATAGGCGATGCCAGTGGTATGTTCCCCATTGATAGCACTACTTTAGGCTATAATGAAATAATGATTAACAAGTTTAACGGTTGGGCAAAGTCTAGGGGGTTTAATAAAGATATATCCGGTTTGCTTCCGCCCATTCTTCTTGCCGGAGAAAAAGCCGGATATCTAACGCCGGAGGGTGCTTTACTCCTTGACGAAGAAGGAGACCTAGAAAGCGGTATCGTATGCGCTCCCGCAGATGGTGACGCCGGTACGGGAATGGTTGCGACGAACTCCGTACTACCTTTAACCGGAAACGTAAGTGCCGGTACTAGCGTGTTCGCTATGGCGGTATTAGACAAGGCTCTAAAGGGCTACTATCCCGAAATAGACGTTGTAACCACGCCCGCGGGTAAAAACGTTGCCATGGTGCATTGTAACAACTGTTCGGGAGATATCGATGCGTGGGTAAGCCTTTTTAAGGATATTGCAATTATTTTTGGTGCCGAGGTTTCTACCGACAAAGCATACGAGGTCCTTCTCAAAAAGGCTTTGGAAGGCAAAAAAGATTGTGGTGGGATAGTAAGCTTGAACTACATTTCGGGCGAAAGTATAACCTCTTTTAACGAGGGGAGACCCATGTTAGTGCGCGGTGAAGGTGTAAAGTTGACGCTCCCGGAACTAATGCGTTCACTCCTTTACACTGCGTTTGCTACACTTCGTATCGGTATGGATATTTTGTACGATAAGGAAGGCGTAAAACTGGGCTCGATTGCAGGTCACGGCGGATATTTCAAAACAAAAGA
Organism: Candidatus Stercoripulliclostridium sp.; assembly: GCA_045535235.1. Classification (GTDB taxonomy): domain Bacteria; phylum Bacillota; class Clostridia; order Christensenellales; family DTU072; genus Stercoripulliclostridium_A. The sequence goes on along the minus strand of JAZSLG010000022.1, from coordinate 3,012 downwards.
CGTAGGCGCAATAATGGCAAGCTCGGCACTTAAAACCGCTATAACAGTAACCCAAACAGCGGGAGAAGGTGGACCATGGGGAATGGCGATACTTGCAAAATATACCCTTGATGCTACTGGCGAAAGTTTGGAAGAATATCTTTCTAACAGGGTGTTTGCTTCCTCGGTTACCGAGCGTTACGAAGCAAGCAAGGAAGACCAAGAGGGCTTTAATGAGTATATGAAAGAGTATGCAAAAATACTAAAAGCGGAAAGAGCTTTTATTGGATAATATCGTTTGACGAATTAACGTTAAAGTGATAATATAATTATACAAATTAATAAATACAAACTGCCACCGGGTAGGAGATGCATAGCATCCGTTATATATCGTTAGGTCTAAGAAGATATATAGTGGGTGCTTTAATTTATGTTTGGAGTAATATGCTAAATAGGATAAAAAATTATTTTACTAAGTTCGAAATTGGTTTGTGGGCGGTATCAATGGCGGTTATTGTTACAACCTTTTTCATTTGGGATAGGGTGAACTATTTGCAACTTTGCGCCTCGCTCATTGGCGTAACGTCACTTATATTTTGTGCAAAAGGAAATCCGATAGGGCAATTACTCATGGTTGTATTCGGCTGTCTTTATGGTATTATTTCCTATGGGTTTAGGTATTATGGTGAAATGATAACCTATCTTGGTATGACGGTGCCAATGGCGATACTTTCACTAATATCGTGGTTACGTAATCCCTACAAAGGGAACAAAGCGGAAGTAAAAACCAACGTGATTAAGTTTAGAGAAGTTATACTTATGTCGTTGCTCGCCATAGTAATAACCGTGGTTTTTTATTTTATATTAAGAGCTTTTAATACAGCCAACTTAATTCCCAGCACGTTATCGGTAACGACCTCATTCGTTGCAGTATATCTTACGTTTAGGCGTAGTCCGTATTTTGCTTTGGCGTATGCTTTTAACGATATAGTTCTTATAATTCTTTGGGTGCTTGCCACGCTAAAAGGGGCTTCTTATCTATCGGTCATAATATGCTTTGTAGTTTTTCTCGCGAACGATTTGTATGGTTTCGTAAGTTGGCTCAAAATGCAAAAACGTCAAAATAAACAGTAGGATGTTACGCTTTGGTGACACCCTAATTTTAATTTAGAAAATTTTAAGGAGACTTTTTATTCTTTCCATATAATATAGCACTAATTGCAAAGGATGGTGTAAGTATGGATGCAAAGAGTATAAAAAAGTTAATTCAACTAAAAGACATCTACAAAATTCTTGCTTTATTAAAAGAAGATGGTTGGACGGAGGCAAAAAGCACGGAGTATCTTGGTAACGTCAGTTTAGTCGACGTTTTTAATGCTGACGAGCTGGCTTGTTCGCCAAACGTGAAGCTTTGCGAGGGGGAATACTTGAGTGCATGCTTATATGATAACGTATCGACGGCAAAAGATTGGCTTTGGATGGTTATCATGCTAGACAAAAAATTTGGCAAGGGCAGAATGCCAAAGGCAATTTATTTCTACGTTAAAAAGAAGGCATAAAATTAGAATTTCTATCTTTAACTTTTGTAGGTTTTGTGGTATTATAATACTAATAATAAGATGGAGCGACCTATGAATAAAAAAACGATAATTATAACCGCGGTAATACTTGTTTTGTGTTTGGGTATTGGCTTGAGCGTAGGCCTAACTTGGTATATGTACGATGCAAAAGATACCGAGGAGAATTTTAGGGCAAACGTATTAAAGGTTGCCTATGAAAATACGATAGAAACAGCTATTCCTCAAACGGAATTGTACGATTTGATTAACAATCACTTTGATGCACCGCTGGCGGAAGGTAAAACGGAAAAGAAAGCCGTTGTTATTGGCTACGACGGATGCCGTGCCGACGTCCTTACCGAAATGCAATCTAACAATAGTGGTATAAATGCTATATTGCAAGAGGGTGGAAGCTTAAATCTCTCTTACTGTGGTGGTGTAAACTACCCCGCAAAAAATACCCAAGACACTTCGACGGCTCCCGGTTGGTGTTCCATACTTACCGGAGAATGGGCAACCGTACATGGTATTACGGGTAATGATATGTCCAAAAATATGAAAACTAAAACGTTGTTAACGAGTTTGGTTGAAAGTGGAAAAGCAGAGTCCTCTTCCTTTGTAACCAAGTGGGCGGGTCATTTTAGTAGAAAAAATGCAACCTATCTTTTGGAAAAGGAATATTGTGAAGAAAATAATCTTAACGTTGATTTCAACAAGTGTAAGAATAACGAGAAGTCTTTGGAGACTGCTCTTGGTGAAATTGGCAAGGAAGACTGCGCCGACTTTATATTCGTAATCTATGAGCAAACCGATGCCGAAGGACACGGCTACGGCTTTACCATAAACAATCCCGACTATAAAAAGGCTTTCAAAGAGGCGGATGCTTACGGATACGAAACCATTCAAAAGATAAAATCCAGACCCACCTATGCAAGTGAAGATTGGCTAATAATAATTACAGCCGACCATGGTGGTATAAATATTAATCATGGCAAAGCAAGCATACAAGAAAGAATGACTTTCATAGCCACAAACCAAAACTTGTAACCCTAAAAAATTTAAAAGAGCAGGTATATACCTGCTCTTTTTGTGATTTAGATTGTCCCTTTTTGCGGACACGCTCAGAATAAACTTAAAGTCACTATTTACTTCTTTCCATAATAGCACTATAATTATTTATAGAGTTAGATAGTACCAAAATTGTTGGCAAATTCTTAAAAAATGGCATTTTAGAGATGCGCTTTTTGGAGATAAAAATGGCTAAAAGTTGGTGGAGAAAAGGGTAGCGCGAAAGACTGTCTCAAACTAAGTAATGATAAAATAAGAGTAAAGCGCTTGTAATACTTTTTAGTTGGTAAATATACTTGAACGCAATGCGTTCACTTTCGCCAGGTTTTTGCTTAGCAAAATGCCAAACTTGTTTTGGCTATAATGTGAGCAACGCGAACTATAATTTGAACGAAGTGAGTTACTC
>JAZSLG010000113.1:0-4893 GCA_045535235.1 Candidatus Stercoripulliclostridium sp. | reverse complement strand
TGTTCAACCCCACTCAGTCATTTACGGTTAGTAAACTCCTGTCGTGGGGTTTTCTCATTTCCGTCGGGGAGCATCCCAACTAACGCGTTTTAAGAGGCTAGTCAACGGTGAGAACAAGTTAAACCTTTTCCTTGTGAGCGAAGCGTAGCGGAGTGAAGCAATTCTGAATTCTGCATTCTGAATTCTGCATTCGCGTAGCGCTGTTCCGCGTTTAATCTAGCGCGCCTTAAGTGGAAATGCTTATAATTTTTATCGCTTAGTTAACAATAAGAGTATGAAAAAGGGTTTATCGTTAACGGCGATAGTCGTGTTGGTTCTTTTCGCTCTCAATTTGGACGTGACGACGTTAATTTTAGGTAAGATTGGAAAAGCTCTTTCTCCCGTGGGGATAGGGGTGTTTTTTGCTTTATTATTAAAAGCGCCGATTGACTTTTTTGAAAAAACATTATTTTCTTTTCCCAAACTGGGTAAGGCTAGAAAACCGTTGGCGTTAGCGTTATCACTGTTGTTAGCAGTTGCATTCATTTTATTGATAGGGTATTTACTTTTACCCGAACTATTAAAAAGCCTTTCCGCCTTAAAAAAAGGCTTTGAGTGGCTTTTGGACGGTGGTCTTGAGAAAGAGATAGGTTTGCCCGAAAAAGCAAAAGAATGGCTTAAAAAAGCTCTGCAAAAGGCTCTTTCAACAACCGATAATCTTATTCCAAACATGTTGGAAGGGGTTGGCAATACTATTAGGGGCGTAGTGAACGCCTTTTTAGGATTGATGCTTGCCGTAACAATTTTTTCGGGAAGTGAAAAACTGGGGGAATTCGCGGGAAAGGTGTCGGATAAACTTTTTGGTGAGAAAAAAAGTGAATTTCTGAAAGGGGCTATTCGTGCCGTCATAGAAAAATTCTCCAAGTATTTGGGCGGGAGTATAGTGGAAGCCGTCATATTTTCCGCTGTTTGTTATCTAGCGTTTTTAATCTTCAAAGTTCCTTATGCTTTACTCCTTGCAGTAGTGGTAGGAATATTTAATCTTATACCTACGCTTGGCGGATATATAGGAGGGGCAATCGGCGTGATTATCCTCATAACGGTTTCATGGAAAACGGCGTTGATTTTCGTTGCAATCATGTTAGTTTTACAACAAGTCGAACAAGTTACCACCTATCCTATCATAGTAGGAAGATACGTTGGGCTATCACCATTTTTCGTGTTGCTTGCAGTTGTGGTAGGGGGAGGATTGTTTGGTTTTTGGGGTTTGCTACTCGGAGTGCCGGTAGTTGCATTCGTATATAATCTTATTAACGTATTGGTTAAGAGTAAGACGGAGAAAGACCTAATAGAACAAAAATAGCCTTTTTTCGCGTCGTACACCATTTAGTATATAAGAGTGGAAATAGTATTGAGTAACAATCCCGTTTCGTATGCGGTTGATTATATTAAAAAGAATTTTCCCTACTGTGATATTGGCATAGTGGGGGCCTTTGATGAACTGACTTACGCGTTACGCAAGGAGGGCAATAGGGCTATTGATATTTCGTTAATCGATGCAGAAACAGTAAGATTTATAGTTGCATTCGGCGGAGATAAAGAAATAGATTTTGCAAAAAGTAAAGGGTTGCCCTACATGGTAATAAGTTCGTCGGTGCCGTTGTCAGCGTTTCACAAATTTGGCATTTACAACTTCCAAAAATTGGAATATGGATACCCAAAAATGGTAATTCTTGATAACTCTAAAAATGAATATCTTTTCCAAGCCGAGGTTAGAACGCTACTGCTTTCCATCTACGCAGAATGTCTTAGCTCGCTGGGTTGCGGGTTGAAAGGGCAAAAGCAAAGAACGGCTAAAAACGTTTTACTGGAGCTACGTCCCGCCTTTAACGAGTTTAGGACGACGGAAGAAACGTTAGAATTGTGCCGTAAAAGTATACGTGACGTAGAAGGTTTAGAATTTGTCGCCTACTTAAACGAGGTCTTAGAGCTATTTCATCCTGAAAACATCTTGCACGCAAAGTTTTACGCGCTATTTTCTCTTTTATATTTAGAAAGACGGTTTACAAATATTGATTTTTGGGTTATACTACCCTATATGGACGAAGTCCGCGTGCGCATGCTTGCGGAAGCGCACGGAATAAAAGCACCAATTTCGACAAAACGCAACGTGGATATATCGTTTCTGCTTAAGCTGGTGGAAAGATATATTCTTAACGAAGAGGAACTTGACGATTGCTTGAACGGTTTTCGTTTGGAAGCAGGAGTTGAGAGGGTGGATACCGGTGCTATTATTTCTGCAGTAATACTTGCAGGTGAGCTTTGCCCAAAGAAGGAAATGATTAGGGATATAGTAGAAAGCGGATATTTGGATGCATTAATTCCCTAAACGAAAGAGGAGACTATGAGAGTAACCGTAGATGCTGATTTATTCTTGTTTGACTTGGACGGTACCATTTATCTTGGAGACAAGCCGATTGAAGGTGCCATCGAAACCTTAAAAAAGCTAACCGCATTGGGCAAGAAGGTTTGTTTTTTGACAAACAACTCTTCCAAAGACAAGCGTGAATACGTCAAAAAGATTTCCTCAATGGGTTATCCCGTTGACCTTTGGCAAATTGTTACCAGTACTATGGCAACGATACAATTTTTACATACGCGTCGTCCCTCTAAGAGCGTATATCCTATCGGCACTCCCACCTTCGTACAATCTTTAGAAGAGGAAGGTGTACCTATTAGCGAAGATGCCGATATAGTTCTACTTGCTTTTGATACCACGTTGAATTACGAAAAACTTTGGAAAGCAAACATTTTGTTGGAAAAAGGTAGGGAGTTTATTGCTACACACCCCGATACGGTATGTCCCTCCGATATTGGCGACATGCCCGACGTAGGAGCACTCATGGCGTTGTTTGAGTGTTCATGTGGTAGAGCTCCAAGCGTTATATGCGGTAAACCTTATTCTCCCATGGCGGAGATAATAGGGCATCTCTTTGATATACCAAAGGAAAGGGTGGTTATGATAGGCGACCGTTTGTACACGGATATCCTTTTTGGTATAAATAACGGATTCCAGTCGGTACTCGTTCTTTCGGGCGAAACGACCAAAGAAATGCTATCTGCAAGTGGAATAAAGCCCTCGTTTGTCTTTGATAGCGTAGTAAGTTTGGTTGATAACGACTAATTAGTCAAAAAACCTTGCAAAAATAATAGTATTATTATATAATAAAGCAGTTATACAAAAACTTTTCGGAGTAAATATGAAGAAGAAATTATTAAGCTTAATAATTTGTGTGCTTTTAATAAGCGTAATGGCTTTCACGTTGGTTGCTTGTAACGAAAACTACAAGCAAGATGCTATCGAAACCGATTTGACCGACAAAACCGTTGAGTCTAACGGCGGACTAGCAGTAAGAGTCGGCAAGTATTTGTACTTTATTAACGGATACGCTGACGAAAGTGGCGAAAACGACTTTGGCGAAGCAGTCAAAGGCGCTATCATGAGAGTGGAGCTGGAAAACGGCGCACCTAAAGCCAACACGCTTAAAACCATAGTTCCCAAGAACGTTTACAACACTAACACCAAAGTTGGATTGACCGTTCAAGGCGATTATATCTACTATACCACTCCCTCGGTTCAAAAGGGTTCCGATGGTAATGCAAAAACCACCAATATGTGGATTATGCGTACCAAACTAGACGGAACGGATACCCAAGTTTTGGTAAAGTTGGAAGATTATACCACTAACTTCCGCGTGGTAGAGAACTACTTGGTTTACCAAGATGCGGAACGCAATTTGCACGCAATCGACCTTAATGCAAAAAAGATTAAGGACGAAATCGTAAAAGAAGAAATTAGTTCAGCTTTCCTTACCTACAACTATTCAGACGCTCTTCCAAACGCAGTTTTCTTTACCACTACTGCGGAAAGCAAGACTGAATCTCACAATGAAATTTGGGCTTTCGTAAACGGAGAAACCAAGAGAGTAATAGACGGCAGATATTCTTACGATGCTTCCACTCTTGCACACAAGAACGGTTACAACTTGAGTATTGTTGACGTTCAAATCATTGGTGGCAAGACCCGTCTTATCTATACTAAGACCGACGGCGGTGCAAACACCACGTCCAAGGGCGACTATTACTACGATTTTGATGCAAGCTATAGCTTTAACGAGGATAACGAAGTTCGTATGACTTCCGGCGTAAACTATACCGCATACAAATTCTTCGATGGCGATAACGTTCTTGCAACCGATTCCGACTCCATCGACTATCTTGCTAAAAAAGATAACAAGTGGGTTAGTGAAGTGGTAATTAAGGCAAGTAGTGCAAACTTGTTAAAAGTTAAGATTGAAAACGATAGCGTTCTCGCAACTTATTTAGCATCCAACGTAGTATACGAAATCAAAGTTTTGGATAAGAACAACACTACCTATACCAAGGCGTTGTCTTCTGCAAAAACCATGTTTAATTCCAAATTTGATACTACTTGGCAAGGTTTAGATTTGGTTGGGAACGTAATCTATTTCTTCAATAGCGACGTTTTGAAGAATGCTTACTATCTCGACCTCTCCAAAGTTATCGATAGAAGTTCCAATAGCCTTATCCCCACCCAACTCGGCAAGTTTAGCGCAGAAGATAATTATGCGATGTTGGAGGGTAGTGGGGCATCCGAAAACAAGTAAAACGCGTTATTTTAGCGAAACACTTTGAAAAACAATAAAACCCGTCGGGGCGCAGTAGGTCGACTACAGCAACCACTCGGGTTTTTTCTTTTCCTTCGTTTTTCATCTAAACTAACGCGTTTTAAGAGGCACCCCATAAACCCAGCACAATCCACCGCGCATTTTAGCGAACAACTTCACAAAACAAGAGCCTCCCTCGGTCGTTTACGAGTAGTAAAGTCCCGTC
>JAZSLG010000039.1:0-2559 GCA_045535235.1 Candidatus Stercoripulliclostridium sp. | reverse complement strand
TATTGGTATATTAGCCATGAGGGTAAATATTCTATCGGGCCCACCTGGATGCGGTAAGACGTTCATAATGACCGTTCTTGCGGTTATTCACACCAAAGTTTTTTGGTCCAAATACCGCATGGCACAGTTCCTGTACGAACGTCATGGAGATATAGTAAAGTATCGTTCCAAACTCAAGAAAGGCGCTCAAGTAAGCAAAGACAAGACTATGCAAGTCATTAGCCTATTCGATAACGCTTTGAAAGTAACCAAGGAAAAGAAACTCCCTATTATATCCAACATAAAGATAACGTACAAAGGGCATACGTCGTACACGTACGATAACGCCGGCATTATGAAATACCTATTGCAAGAAGAGCTCGTCCCGGAAGGTTGGATACTTTGCGTTGACGAAATTGGCGAGCTGCTCGAGGCGATGGGCTACAAGACGACACCGGAAAAAGTAAAAGAGACGTTCCGTCTAAACCGACACTTTTGGGACGGATATATTTTAGCAACCGAACAGGACCACAACAATATTGACATATCTGTGCGACGTGTCGTCGGACAGAACTTCCGCTTGGAAAAAGCACGCCACGTTGGACGTGCTTATGGTCTAGAAATACTCAACAGATTAAACCAGCTATTCCACTTGGTTAAACTGTTTATAGCAGAACGTCTATACGGTTTCCGCAAAATTGAGTACCATATTGAGGCGAATACTGAAGCAACCCAAAACGTTAGGATAATTAACACTACGGATAAAGAAGAGAAAACGTACTTTTTTATTCCGGCTTGTTATAGCTACTATAACGACCGCGAAATGTACCAGAAACAGTTTGAGAAGAGTAGCAAAAAATTGGTAAAAAATTAGAAATTTTTGACTGGTTCCGGCCGGTCAGATATTTCTTAAGTATCAAGTTTGAAACGCACGCAAGCGTGCGTACGCGTAGCGATAATTAACGGAGAACACTAAATGATAACGTGGGATAGGTTCAAAAGAACGAAAGCCGCCGGCATTGGTATAGTCCTGCCGAAATTCCAAGAAGCAGCCATCGACTACCAAGACGTAGAGCTCGAAAAGGAAGGCAACCGTATCAAAAATTGTGGCATGATAATTAAAGCTCTAAGTTGCCAACAATGCGGCGAACGTTACTTTAAAAGCTACGCACGTTGCAAAAGTAAGTATTGCCCAACATGTTCAGCATTAAAAGGTGCAATATGGTGCGCTAAGCTCTATCCCCTGCTAAAGCAATGGTTAGAGCAAGGCAATAACATTCACTTCGCAACGTTCACCATTCCGGACCAAGACGACCTTGAATACGCGCTAAAAGTAATCTATGATGCCTGGCGTTACATGACAAATAAGCTCGTTCCTAAAGAATGGAAGAAACGCTTTGCCGGGGGCGTGAAAGCAGTAGAATGTAAAATTGGAAAATACTCCGGCAAATGGCATGTACATATACACGCGTTAGTTCTTCGCTCCGGGTATAGAAAAGATACTTACTTCTTAAGGGAAAACTGGGCCAAGGCAGTGCGCCATGTGATGGGAGATGTTCAAGTGCTTAACCCAGATATACGCCCTATTCGCGCCAAAGATGGTAGCAATAATCGAGACAAGCTTCTATGGTCCGTTTGTGAAACCGTCAAATACGCCACCAAAATCCATCCAAGAATGGAAATACATAGGCTGGTCCAAGCTTTTTACGGACTCAAAAACAGACGACAAATATCATGTTGGGGCGTATTGTACGGAGTTTCAAAGCTCGTTGAAAAAGAGATGGACGAAGACTCCGACAATATGATAGAGAGCTTCAAATGCACAACGTGTGGCTTCGATATGTCGGAGTTCTTGGAGCTTTGGGAAAGCACCGGCAAGTATTGGCAAGACACCGAAATGAAAGATTACAAAGAAGCCACAACGTTCAAAGCTGCTCCAATCGAGCTTGAATTAGATAAAGATTGGGGTGTTTCCGAAGATGATGGATTCTACACTCAATTAAAATGGTAAAATTCTTTGCTACCCACCCTAACAAGGATTACACTTGACAAGAGTACTGAATTATGTAACAAGTAAAGAAAAAAGGAGGTGAGCTTCATTTCTTTATTTGAAATACTTAGTTTGGTACTTATGACACTCCAAGTAATAATTACCGTACTCCAAAAAAATAAATAAATCACACACTCCTGACAAGCAAAGGATAACATAATTAAGTAATGTTGTCAAGTGGGAGTGAAAACACCCACCCAAGCAAAGAATTTACAAGCATTATTTTATAAATAAAATAATGGCATTCAAGAGGTCAGGGGTTCGACTCCCCTTGTCTCCACCAAAAAAAGAAAAGCAAGTCAAAAAAACGACTTGCTTTTCTTTTTTTGTGATGACTACGGTGAGCATTTACCCCTTTTGCAAAGCAAACGGGGTGCGCAAGTTTTTGCGAGTAACTCACTTCGTTCAAATTATAGTTCGCGTTGCTCACATTATAGCCAAAACAAGTTTGGCATTTTGCTAAGCAAAAACCTGGCGAAAGTGAACGCATTGCGTTCAAGTATATTTACCAACTAAAAAGTATTACAAGC
>JAZSLG010000144.1:0-5348 GCA_045535235.1 Candidatus Stercoripulliclostridium sp. | reverse complement strand
ACGATTATAATCTTCTTAAACGAGTCGTTTATGCGAGTAAGCGAATTTTGTTCTTGTAGCATTTTTTCTCTGTCGGGGATAGAAAGAGCCGACTGAATATAATAACGCTTGTCCGCTTTATTGCACACAAAGTCAACTTCTAATTGCACTCTAACCGATTTTCCATCAATAGACTTACTATACTCCACAACGCCCACGTCAAGATTAAAGCCCATAATTTTAAGCTCGTTATAAATAACGTTTTCCATAATATGCGTTTCTTCATATTGGCGGAAGTTAAGCCTTGCATTGCGTAAACCCATATCCGTAAAGTAGTATTTGGACGGAGTATTGATATACTTTTTACCCTTAATATCGTAACGCTTTGACTGCGCTATTAAATAAGAATCAACTAAATACTCTAAGTAGTTGTTAATCGTGTCGGGGTGGAGCGAAACTTTTTTTACACTCTTAAACGTATCGGACAACTTTTTAGGATTAGTGAGCGAACCAATTGAAGAAGAAAGAATATCCAAAAGTTCGGCAAGTTCCGCATCATTACGAATCTTATGACGTTCTTTAATATCCGTTAAATAGGTTTCTTCAAAAATATTTTTTAGATATGAAACCTTATCTTCATCCGTTTTATATTCCAAGACCTTAGGAAGTCCGCCGTAAAGACAATACTGTTTCCAAGCATCTTCCTTTGAGCCGTCATAAACGGAATAAAACTCCTTAAAAGAGAGTGGAGAAACGTGAATTTCATCTCCACGCCCACGAAACTCTGTAATAATATCCTTTGACAAGAATTTCGCATTGCTTCCCGTTACGTAAGTATCTGCATTTTTGATATGCAAAAAACTGTTCAAAACGTCTTCAAACTCGTCCACAAACTGCACTTCGTCAAGAAGAATATAATACGGCTTGTCATCAATGATTTGTGCGTGAACGTAATCGCATAATTCATCGGGGTTGCGATATTTCTTATTCTTTCTATCGTCCAAAGCAAGTTTAATAATATGTTTATCGTCAACGCCTTGTTCTTTCAAATACTTGTAGAATAATTCAAATAAAAGATAGGACTTTCCACAGCGACGAATACCGGTTATAACTTTTACCAAACCGTTATGTTGTCTAGCTATTAATTTCCTTAAATAAGCATCTCTTTTAATTTCCATAATACACCTTATTAGATTATTTTGCTTTTATATGCAAAATTTTTCAATACTATTATATCCTACAACCTTAAAAAAGTCAATACCTTATAACATCTAAATTAGGATTTTTTTGTCGAAACTGCAAAATTTTTCAATAAATCGGGGCGCGAAAGAATGTCTTGCTCTTTTGATATAATAATCAATTATATTGCTTGCACATAAATGCTATATAAGTAATTCAAACACAAGTGCTTTGCACTTGCTTTCGCCAGGTTTTTGCCCAAGCAAAATGCCAAGCAATTGGCTATAATGTGAGCAATGCGAACTATCATTCAAACAAAGTGAGTCAATGCAAAAACTAATACACCTACTTGCTAAAGCAAGTCGGTGTTGTTCTTTCCAATACTTTATTTCTTCCAACCCTTATTGTGCCGCTGATCGGGGCGCGAAAGAATGTCTTGCCCTTTTGATATAATAATCAATTATATTGCTTGCACATAAATGCTATATAAGTAATTCAAACACAAGTGCTTTGCACTTGCTTTCGCTAGGTTTGTCGCATTGCGACAAACTAATGCACCTACTTGCTAAAGCAAGTCGGTGTTGTGCCCCGACAGGGGCACACCAAAAGAAAAAGACACGCTTTTTTGCGTGTCCTTTTCTTTTGGTGCCGCTGATCGGACTTGAACCGATACGATGTTGCCATCGAGGGATTTTAAGTCCCTTGCGTCTGCCGATTCCGCCACAGCGGCGAGCGTTATATATTTTATTATAATTATGCGCCGTTGTCAACCATTGTGAATTAATTTATTGATTTTAACACAAGAATTTGTGTATTATTAACCAGCTTTCAAAAACCTCCTTAACTAGACAACTTTAATAATTCCTTTACTAAATACCCCACACGGCTATTTTGCCGTCTACGTAGTGCCAATAGTTGCCCTCTTCCGTAGGCTCCGTTTCACTATAGTAATATAGAGTAGCCTCCGTTACAAGATAATCGCCAACAATATTATTCCACTCTTCTTCGCTTCCTTCGTAATATAGGTTAGTGAGCGAGGTATCATTATAGAATGTAAATTCTCCAATATTTGCTACAGACTTTGGTATTATTACGTTTTTTAGCGAGGAGCAATACATAAATGCACTAAATCCTATGTTTTCTACCGAGTTACCAATGGTTACGTTTACTAATAAAGTACAGCCATAAAAGGCACATTCCCCTATATTACTTACCGAATCGGGTATAATCACGCTTTTTATTGATTGACAACCTAGGAACGCATTATCGTTTATAGAGGCAATATCTGTTGGCAACGTTAGTTCCGTTGCGTTACCGACGTACCCAACCAATATCTTTTCTTCTCCGCTGGTATAAATTACATATCCGTCACTATCCGTCGATAGTTTACTCGGTGTATCGAGTGAGGTATATACGTCCAAGGCATAATATCCTACGCATCCGTTTTCTTCACTTCCCGCCGTTATCTCTAGGGACGATAGATTGTATACTTCTACCAGCTTGTGGCAACCATAGAAAGCCTTGTCTCCTATTCTCTTTATCGAGTCGGGTATTACTACACTATTTAGTGAGTCGCAATAATAGAATGCTTTTTCTCCAATACTATATCCACTTGTAATTACCAAACCTTTCAAGCCTTGAATAGGAACACTATCTATTACTTGAATCGGCATGGCTAGGTATTCTATTGGACAATTGAGAAAGGCAAAATACCCAATACTGGTTACTGAGTCGGGAATTGTCAAGTTTGTTAGAGAGGTACATTCGGAGAATGCACTGTCACCTATGCTTCTTACCGAGTCGGGTATCGTTATGCTTTCAAGCGAAGTGCAGTAATAAAACGTTCTTTCACCTATGCTACTAACAGAATTGGGTATGTTTATGCTAACAAGTGAGCGACAAAAATTGAATGTGCTATCGCCTATACTTTCCACCGAATCGGGGATTGATATGCTTCCAAGTGAAACGCAACCGTAAAAAGCACTATCGCCTATGCTTGCCACCGAGTTGGGGATATTTACCCTTTCAAGAGAGTTACAACTGGAAAAGGCACTATCTCCTATACTTTTTACGGAATCGGGAATTGTAACGCTTTTTAGAGAATCACAATCGGAAAAGCCACGTTCTAAAATCCTCGTTACTACCTTACCATTATGCGTGGATGGAATTTCTATTTCTTCAAGATTAAAATTTCTTCCGCTACCAACGGCAAGAGTACCATCGTCAAGATTATAATACTTTAACCCGGTATCTAATTTTCCCAAAAGTCCATATATGCACAAGAAAATCAACAACGCTACCAAGATTAACGTTATTACCAAAACTATAGTCTTTACCCTTTTGTTTTTCTTCATTACATGACCCAACCATATTTTGTTTTACACCGCACGCTTACCCCTTGCGCGCTTAACCAGTGAACTTATAATTACTACCACTAGGCATATTGCCATACCGCATAAATAGCCAAGTGAATCTATACCAACGTCCGTAGCAGTCCCGGCTCTTCCCGGTCTGTAAAGCTGTATTATTTCCGTTGCGAGGGCTATAGATACGCCAAGAACTAAGGAAACCAAAAATCCGTTCTCTTTGCTCTCACCCAGCTTCATAAACGCAATAGTGCCAAATATTGCTAGAACAAAAAATGCGCCAAAATGCCCTATTCCCTTCCTAATATAATAGTTAAACTTGCTCCAGTTCGCCTTGATTTGCTCGCTTAAGGTGGGGGTATCGGCTCCACCTTCGTTTGAATTTGCGCCACCAACAACACCCTCTATTTTTTCCGTAGCATCAACGACGGCGTTGGATACTGCGCCACTGTGAGAGGAAGAAAGGTTTCCCGGCATGCTAGCTTCTACTATGAGCGCGACGGCTAATATAATAAAGCAAGCAAGCGAAAGCCATTTTACTGCGGTTTGGAATTTAGTCATTTGCGATAGTCTTATTATACTCCCTATTACGTTAATCATATATTACCATATTAATGGGGCATTTACAATATTCATTGTTGAAAATTTGGTCTTTTGTGTTATAATTTTACTATAAAAGCGGGAGGAACTCACCATGCCCTATTTATTCGTACATTTCAAAGAGAAAATTACCCCAGATGGCGAAGCGGTTTATTACGCTATTTCGCGCGATGGATTAAACTATAAAGCGGTTAACGACGGCAACCCTATCGTAATGGCAAAATTGGGTGAGCGTGGTACTAGAGATATTGAAATAGTACGTCTAAAAAGCGGTGGCTTCGTTATTATTACCACCGACCTTTGCGTAGCCAATCGCTACGACGAAAACATGTGCCTCGACTGGCGCGATATTAACCACAACGGCTCTAAACGTTTGCATATTTGGAAAACACCCGACCTAATAAACTTTGGGGAAGAAAGGCTACAACACTTTGGACGTGAGGACTTTGGTTGCATGTGGGCGCCCGAGGTATATTACGAAGAGGAAACGGGAGAGTACTTACTCCACTGGGGATCAACTGTAGCGGAAAGCGATTTTAACCACATGTCCATATACGCTTGTACGACGCGCGACTTTGAAAATTTTAGTCCACCCAAAATCTTCTTTGACAAGGAAACAGAGATTTTAGATAGCCATTTGAGAAAGTTTGGGGATACTTACCACTTGTTTTACAAGAGCCACCAAAATCCCTCGGGCAATATGCACGCGACCTCCAAAAACCTTTGGGGACCTTATGAAAACGACGAGAATTTTGAAAGTATAATGCAAAGCTTAGCTAAACCCGGCGCCTACGAAGGACCTACTTCCTACGTTCTTCCCGACGGAAGATGGTGTTTAATGCTAGACTATTTTGGTTGCAAAAAGAGCAAGATGGGTTACGTACCATTCCTCTCCCCAGCTCCCGGCGACTCCAACTTTAAGAAAGCCAAGGAAAAATTTTCCTTCCCCTACGGCTTTAAGCACGGTGGTGTAATAGAGATTACCGAGGAAGAATACTTACGTTTGGAAAGTTACCGCAACGACTACAATTTCCCAAAAGGCACCGGTGAGAAGAGTAAGCTAAGAAAGTTTTTAAAACGCGTTATTTTAGCGCTATACTTCACTAAATAAAGAGTCCCTGCAGGGCGCAGTACCCAAGTACAGCAACCCTTTGGGACTCTCTCTTTATCTCGTCTAGCATCTAAACTAACGCGTTTTTATACGTTAAATAATTTAAGTCGGAT
>JAZSLG010000031.1:0-12897 GCA_045535235.1 Candidatus Stercoripulliclostridium sp. | reverse complement strand
CCATAAACCCAGCACAATCCACCGCGCATTTTAGCGAACAACTTCACAAAACAAGAGCCTCCCTCGGTCGTTTACGAGTAGTAAAGTCCCGTCGGTAGGCTCTTTTGTTTTGCCTCGTTCTTCATCTAAACTAACGCGTTTTTAAGAGGCTAGTCAACGGTGAGAACAAATTAAACCTTTTCC
This sequence comes from Candidatus Stercoripulliclostridium sp., assembly GCA_045535235.1. Taxonomy (GTDB): domain Bacteria; phylum Bacillota; class Clostridia; order Christensenellales; family DTU072; genus Stercoripulliclostridium_A. The sequence continues at coordinate 12,714 of JAZSLG010000031.1, read as the reverse complement.
TTGTGAGCGAAGTGTAACGGAGTGAAGCAATTCTGAATTCTGCAAACAATTCGCAGTTTTTGTAGTTAGTAACCAAACTAAGTGGCTATCACAAAGTCTTGTAGTAAAACTTATTGCGCGTTTTACTCATCAGGTTTGCTTTGCAAACTAGTGCATTCTGCATTCGCGTAGCGTTGTTCCGCGCTACGCACACCGTTCCGCATTACATTGTGCGCCATTAGAGTATTAAAAAACCTTGCATTAAGCAAGGCTTTTATTTTTAGTAATCTTCGTTGTCTTCTTCGTCTTCCTCTTCGTCTTCGTCTTCGTCGTAATCGTCGGGAGATACGTGTTCAAAGTCATCTTCAAAGTAATCCACGCTTTCTTCTTCCTCGTCATCAAAGTCTTCGTCGTCTTCGAGTGAACCAAAGCTTACGAACTCGTCGTCGTCGATAATCATGTCGTCGTCAAGAATATCGTCGACCTTATCTTCTTCCTCCCAATAATCGTCGCGAGAAGTTTTTTCTTTTTCCTCTTCGATTTCTCTTTGGCATTGTTCGCAGTATTTTTCGCCTTCGTTAAGATAGTTTTCACGACAACGGGGGCAAAGTCCTTCTTCGATATCGACTTCGTCGTCGGAGTCGGTTCTAACAATGCCTTTTAGCTCTTCTTTGCAGATAGCACAGTATTCTTCTTCAATGGGAATATAGTTGAGGTCGCAACGGGGACACTTCTTAAATTTTGCCATGTTAACTCCTTTCAATTTGTAAGGTTTCTTCTTGTAACGGATACATTATATTTACAACCGCTATATTTGTAAACCCTTTTTTTGAAATTTTTTTGCATTTTTTAATTTTTTTTTGCTTTCTCACTTCACAAAAGCCCTTTGAGTGGGGCAAAGGAAGTTTGAGCTGATAAACTTTTACGCAAGAAAATAAAAAAATCCTTAGTATCTTGTATAAAAATATCCACATTTATTCTAGCGCACGACCGCACTACGCACGTGCGGTTACGCGCTAAACGCGTATGCGCGCGTCACCTAGCGCGTATAATTAAAGTAAAACTTTGCGCGCGCGCTTGCGATTTTATTATATAATATGCTATTATCAATGCGTATACTGTGAAAAATTGAGAGGTTATGATGGAAAAGACCATTTTCTCTAAAAAACACGCAATTATCAAGTTATCATTGGTTTTACTGCTAGTTTTATTTGCTTTTAGCTTTGCTATCGTGCAAGCGGTAAACCTACCTGCTCTCGCAGAAGACGGCGACGTTGCTATCGATTTAGAGGCCGAGTACGGATTTGACGTCAATATGGGCAACTATACGCAAGGAACTTTCTTGCGCGTTAAGAACCTTGACCAATATCCCGTTTTTACCTTGACCTTTAATAGTAAGTCCAACGTTGAGGACAAACGTTTTTGGTATGGAGTAGCAGATATCGACAACATTGACGAGGTCGATGTATGGACTCTGGTTTCCGCTTACGAAATATCTGCGCAAGGAGAGGGCGTTGGTAAGATTCAAACCGACGTTTTGGCTCGTGACGAAGCAAACGCTAACGGTGGTATTTACAAAAAGTACGTATTCTTCCGTAGTGGTAATCAAGAGCAAACGGAAGTTTACTATAGCGATATCCGCGTGGACTTACGTCTTGATAATAACGCTAGTGACGATATTTACAAGATAGATAGTTTATCTGCAAAGGTAGGGGAAACTGTTTACGACCTTACTAATCCTAAATGGACTTCCTCACCCATTACCTTAACGGTGACCAACAACGAGGGCGAATTTGATAACACTAATTTCTATTATCAATTGACCAACGCAAAGGGAGAGACTTCCGAGCCTGTTATGTTCAAAAAAATGGCCGTTACCGAAGAAGGTAGTGCGACTTCCAAGTATTACGGACAAGCAATTATTCCCGACCCCGAAAGCGGTATAACCTCTTTTAATGGAGAAATCACGGTATACTCAACCTCATTTGCAACACCTAATATTCGCGTTAATTACGACAAAGAATTAAAACTTTATTACGATGGTCAAGAACCTCAATTTTCAGTTGACGGCTACGTTGCAGGGGTATTGTATGCCGAAGGTTCTTGGGCAAAAGGCGACGTTACTTACGTTGTAAACAACGTAACCGTGGCTTCCGGTGCTAGATATTTCTGCGACGTATACGTATCCGGTGGACAAACCGAAACTTACGAAATTCAACGTGTAGGCGAGCAATATTCCTATACCGTTTCTAACGAGGGTATAACTAACGTTAAATTTTACGCAGTATCAGGATCTGGCGTAGAGTATGAAATTCCTCAAAAAACGGCGCGTATAGACAAGGTTCGTCCCTCGCTAAAAGTGAGCGCTACCGATAAATATGGCGCGGAAATTCGTAGTATGGGTACTGCGCCCGGCGACTATCGCGTTGGGTATGCAAAAGACGAAATAACCTTTGTTTTGACCAATGATAGCGTTCAACAACAAGGAAATACCATTACCTATTGGTATAGTTTTGATGGGGAAAATTATCAAGAGTTAAACAGTACTAGCAACAACTATCAACTTACCGATAGCAATACGGCAAACGAAAAGGTAATAAATAAGACCTATTACTTTAAAGTAACCTCTGCTACGGGAGAGAAAGACGAAAGCACCTTTACCGTTTCTGTTTTGGATAGTAATTACGAAGTAAAAATGATAGTTCCGGAAGTTGCTCCCAACACTTCTGCTTGGGCAGATGGTTGGTTAAAAGAGCAAGTTGCCGTATATTTTACACTTCCTAGCATTTTGGGTGTAGATAATGAATACGAAATTCGTGGTATGGTAACCGGAGCTCCCGATACTATCAAAGTTCTTGGAGCAACAGTAGTAACCGGACCCGAGGCTGAAGAGGCACTAAAGGACGAGTTGGTTGACGACGTTACTGTAGAAGAGTTGCTTGCAGGTAAAGTAATGTACAAGGTTTACGTTGACACCAACCTTAACAACAGTAGCTATACCTTTGAAATTTACGACAAAGCACAAAACAAGGGTGGTTGTGTTTATGCTTCCGACGGTACGATACTAGAGGAAACTTTCTTCCGCACCACTCAACTAAAGCTTGATTTAACTAATCCTACTGCAAGCATCACTCGTCACGTTAACGGTACTACTATCGAGTTAGCAAGTGACGATTCTTGGTCTGCGGGTGAAGTTCTTATTACCATTAATCCCGCGTCCTTAATTTCGGGAGTAAGATGTTATCCTTACATAGACGGATTACTTTCAAACGTTCCTATGGAAGCGAGAAACGGCGCGTTTACCAAAGTAGTATCCGTTGGCGGATTATACGAATTTGATTTGGTAAGTGGTTCGGGACGTAGGGAAAAAATCTCTTGTCAAGTTAACGTTGATACTAGAACGATAGATTTCCAAGATATTATAGTTTCCACTATAGACGAAACCGGTAAGGTTATCGAAGATAACGTTGACGTAACCGACCCCAGTTTGGAAATTGCAAACGATATTAAAGTAAGCTTTGTAACCAACCATAATTATCTACCCGATGGTAAAACCTTAAAGCCTCACTTTAATTTCTATTATGCGGAATTTGAGGGCGACGAGCCTACGATAGAGTTATCTAGATACACCTTGTACGTTCCGGGAGAAGGCGAAGACCCCTTTGCATTCATCATTAAGCTTCCCGAAGAGGGCGGTAATGGATATAAAAAATATTCCTTCTTCTTAACTAGCATGGCGGTTGATACCAATGGCCACGTAAGCCAAACCGCGCTTAAGTATTTTAGCGTTAAATACGACATTCGTGACTTTGCTATTGACGTAAATTACAGTATTCTCGGCACGGAAACACAATGGACGGTTACTGCTCCCCAATTCAGCTTGAGCCTACTAACCGAGGGCGTTAACGTTAAAGAATATCAATACAGATTGGAAGGAAGCAATGAATGGATTACCATTCCCGGTTTGGCAAACAACAAAGTTGATTTTGAATTTGAAGGCGTCGAACAAAAAGTTCCCGGTGTAGACGATTTGCGTAGCATGGACGAGGACAACACCTTCTCCAGTTATAGTGGCATCATTTACTTTAGAGCGCTTAACTCTGCAGGTCACGCAAGCCCCACCAAGCAATACGAAGTTAATATGGATACCTCTACCCCTAACCCCTTGTACGCGGTTAGACAAAAAGCAGGTGAAAACGTTTACGATGAAGTAAATAGAATGTATACCATTTACTCCAACCAAAACGTAGAGTATGTTCAAACCGGCGCAAGCACCTCTCCCATCTTCCTCCAAAAAGCACCCATAACCTATTATTATAGAGCTATCGGTCCTTCAGAGTCCATAAAGAATGGAGAAAGCAAGGTAGAACAACTTTACGACTCTAGCGTTTGGACTAAACTAACCGGTGACGTCACTTTCCTATCCGGGACGCAAGGTTATTACTGGCTCGTTGCCGAAAACGGAATGCGCACGAGTAGCCCGTACAAGATTCACGTTATGGTAGAAACCAGCGCTCCCACGGCAATTCTCCAAGGTGGAACTATTGGCTCACAAGAGGGCGTTTACGAATATAACTGGACCCAAGATAGGGCGGAAATTCAATTTAAGATTACCTCTCAATCTGCAGTTTATATTTGGTACTCGCTTGATGGTAGCGATTGGGAAAAAGTAGAAGATAAGTCCATTAGCGTTAACGGTACTACTTACTGGTCCGTAGCTTTCGTGGCACCTCCTACCGACGGTAGCGAGATTGAAGAAGAATTCGTAATAGTAGGTAACTTGAAGAAGACGGCAAGGTTTAAGATTACTAACTTGTCCGGTTCGGAGTGCATTATCGATGATAGTGTAATTATAAGAATAGATAACGAATCTCCCGAGTTTAAGGTAGATTTGAGTACTGCATCTTCTCCTGTTAGTGAAGACGAATTGTTAAAGTATTTTAGCGAGACCATTCATATCCAAATAACTCCCGTAGCCTACAACCCCGGTGGCGTAGAGTATACCTACAAAGTTGATGGAACCAACAACTTTGAAAAAATGGCAGGCGCCTATATCACCACCGATGAAATAATTGGTTACGACGGCAACGGCGTACTTAACTTGATTATTAGAGCGCAAGCACGTGCAAGTTTGAAAACTTACGAGAAACGCTTAACTATCAAGATTGATAAGGTAGCTCCCGACTTCAAGCTAGTGGGAGAAGTTTATAAAGGTGGCAAATCTACGGACAAGATAATTTCCTCCGCAGAGTGGGTTAGTGCAGAGATGGTAAAGATTTCCAGAGTGGTTGATTACGTACCTGTATCGGGCGTAGAATATACCGTTTCCAGCACTCAAGATCCCGTTAAGAATTGGAACGACGGCTCACCCATAGAGGTTAAGGAGATTTCCGTAGTATACGTTACTGCAACCTCCGGCTCAGGATTGGTAGTAAGTAAGGAGTTTTACGTTAATATCGATAATCAAGCTCCCATCATTCATGCAGGTCCCATTGTTAATAACGACAAAGACCCCAACAATCCTTATCATTATTACATTGACCAAGAAATCACCTATACCGAGGCTTATCTAAAGAGTGCAATGTATAACGGATTCCCGCTTTCTAACGGACATATTATCGCAACCCATACCGTTGATAACTCCAACAAAGGACCCGATGGAAAGACCGGTGGTTACGTACACATCGTTGTAGAAGACCTTGCCGGAAATAAGGCAGAGTTAAAATTCTACATGACGGTATTTGAATTAACCGTTAATAATATTGAAATTAACGACGACCATATTGCACTTTTAACTCAGTTTGAAGCTTCTTATGAAGATGCATTGAACAAGGGTAGCCTAACCGAATCGCGCGCACAATACTTCAAGACTTTGATAAGCAGACTTTGGGATAGACTTGCCACGTTGGAAAAAGAAGTTGCCGACTATCAAGCATACCTAGCTTTGATTGAAGCAAGAACCACCTTTGACCTCATTAGCGATTATCCCGAAATGGAGAAATACATAGCTTACTTTATCTCTCCTGACCCGCTAATCGTTTATCCCAAGTGGCAACAAGAGAAGATTAAGGAAGGCGTTTACGAAAGCTACTACGCAAAGCTTCTTTCTGAATATAACAATCTCGACCAATATATGAGCGTTGTAAGAGACCTACAAAAACAAGTAGTTGCTCTACCTGCAACCAATATAGTTGAAGAAAGCGATTACCAAGAAGTTATCCGCGTATATAACGCATATCAATCGCTATCTAACGACCAAAAAGCGGTATTCAAGTCAACTTTGTATACCAAGTTGATTGAGCTTAAGAGAAAGTGCGAAGTATATCTCCTCCAAGACGAAGATACCGGCATTTCTATTGACGGCGATCATTTGGTAGGTGAAAGCGTTGGCGTAATGCTTGAGGTAGTCAACTATGCCGAAAGTACCGAGTTGTTCATAAACGCTCAAAAGACTTTGTATGAAACTGTAAGCGAAGGTAATCCTCGCAAGATTATATCCATCAATAAACTTGGACTTACCGGTTACGGCTCACAATACGATACCGGTGAAATCACCATTACTCTACCCATTCCTAGTGAAGAAGGCGAAACCGATTATACTCAATACGTATACTTTGCAGTATATAGACTTTCCGCCGACGGTACGCTTTCTCCCGTAAAGGACGTAATGCGTGCGCGTGATGGTAAGAGCGTTTACTTTACTTCCACTCAACTTGATACCTACGTTCTTGCGACCACCGCAAACGTAGTAGTTAGAGAGGAACCCGACAAGATTTACGGCTCCGTTGCAGGAATTGAAATTGATGCAACCTTATTAACCTATATTACTTTTGCAGTAATAGCAATGTTCGTAGTATTCGTGGTAATAATACTCCTAGTTGCATTAAGAAGACGCAAATTCCTACGCGCATACAACCGCGACCACAAGAATGCACTTCAACGTCGTGGCATTACACGTATCCCCAAGGGCAACGCACCGCCTCCCTCCAACCCTGCTCGTCCTGAAGAACGCGTTGGCGATACTAAAGCGGTTTACTATTACGGAAAGAGAAGAAAGAGATAATTTTTCCGTAGCGCACCCCTAAATAAAGGAGGATACTATGGCAGTAGATAGCAGAACTCTTGCGTTCGTAAATTTTTATGCCGCAATCGGCACTTTGGAAAAATTTGTCGAGTACGACGAAGAAGCCAAAGCAATAGCAAAAGCACAAAACATCACCGTCCGTTTCCACGTTAAAGGTGGACCGGACGGATTGGTGATTTTCAAAGACGGCAAAGTTTCCGTCATTCCCTACGACAAAAGAAATGTTAACGTACATTTGTATTGCCCCTCACCCGACTTTTTTAACAAGGTGGTGGACGGTACCGCTACGCCTATACCCGTAAAAGGGCTTATAAAGACGTTAAAATTCATGGGAAGTAAAGATAGTCCGTTTACTCGACTAACCGATAAAATGAGCGCCATAATGCGTGCAAAAGAGTTTAACAACAAGGAAGAAAAAGACCTTTGCACCATTCTTTCTTTTTACGCGATGGCATCGGGCATTTGTCAAGTAGGAAACCATGATGAAATAGCGCAATACGCCATGAAGCGCGTGCTTGATGGTAAAATCGTGCTTGGTATAAAGGACGTTTGTTACGCAACTATTATTAAAGAAAACGGAGCATTAAGAGTGGTTAGAGAGGGATTGGAAGGCGGTCGTGCTTTCATGACCTTTGGCGACCTTGATATAGCAAAGGGACTTATTGACGGTGAACTGGATAGCATGGCTTGCGTATCCGGTGGTATGCTTGATACTCGCGGTCACATGCTTATGTTAGAAAATATCAATAAAATACTCAACATAGTACCCAAATATTTGCAATAGGAGAAAGAGATGGCTTATAAATATCCCAACAACGTTGATATGATGAAGAGGGCAGGCAAGGTCATACCTAGTGGTGTTTACGGGCATCTTGGTCCTGCAGAAGGTTGTATGATACCTTCGAGCGCGTATCCTTTCTTTGTAAGCAAGGCTAAGGGTAGCGAAATGTGGGACGTGGACGGCAATCGTTTCATAGACTATATGTGTGGTTATGGTCCTAACGTAGTAGGTTACTGTGACCCGGACGTTGATGCAGCAGCTATGGAGCAAATAAAAAAAGGCAACTGTACCACTCTTCCCAGCCACGTAATGGTAGAGTTTGCAGAGCTTCTTACCGCAACCGTAAAAAAAGATTGGGCATTCTTTTGTAAAAACGGCGGAGACGTAACTTCGTTTGCAATTATGATTTCCCGCTACTATACGGGTAAAAAGAAGATAATTTTCGTAAATAACTATTATCACGGAGTAGCGCCTTGGACCCAAAAACCCGACACTCCCGGCACCTTGATAGATGATTGTAAGAATTCCCTTTACGTTGATTTTAACGATCTTGAAGGGCTAAAAAAGGTCATTGAGGAAAACAAGGACGATATTGCTTGCTTTATAGGTACTCCTTATATGCACGGTAACTTTATAGATAACGTTTTACCCGAAGAAGGATATTGGCAAGGAGTAAGAAAACTTTGTACCGATAACGGCATTATCCTTATAGTTGACGACATTAGAGCTGGCTTTAGACTTTCACTAGCTGGTAGCGATAATTATTTTGGCTTTGAAGCCGACCTGATTACCTTCTGTAAAGCTCTTGCTAATGGTTATAACGTTTCGGCACTTTGTGGTAAGGAATTTCTAAAAGGTGCAGCTTCTACCGTGCCTTATACTGGCTCCTACTGGATGAGTGCAGTACCATTTGCCGCGGGTATAGCAAACATAAACAAGCTTATTAATGCAGATGCACCCGCGTATTTTAAGGCTATGGGTGAAAGATTAACCAACGGACTAATGAAAACTGCCTCCGAGCTAAACGTGCCGTTAATCGTTTCCGGACCTCCCGCGCTCTTTTATCTTCGCATTAAAGATAGTGACGGCTCTTTCTTACATCACCAAGAATGGATAGCCGAGTGCGTTAAACGTGGCGTTTTCATAACCAACCATCACAATCACTTTATCAATCTATCCTTGACCCCCGCACTAGTTGACGAAACCATAGAAATTTGCTCGGAAGCTATGGAGGTGTATGTGCGTAATCACCCCGAAACCTATAAATAGTAGACTTTGTATTTTGGCAAACTGCATAGGAAAACCGAAACCTTCCTTGGTCATTTACGAGTAGTAAACTCCCATCGGTCGGCTTCGCCTTTCCGTCGCATTTTATCCAAACTCCAAAGTCTACCGTACACTAACAATACAAAGAACGAGCTAAAACTAAAGTCTACCGTACTCTAACAATACAAAGAACGAGCTAAAACTAATGGATTTTGTGCTTTGGCAAACTGCATAGGAAAACCGAAACCTTCCTCGGTCATTTACGAGTAGTAAACTCCCATCGGTCGGCTTCGTCTTTCCGTCGCATTTTATCCAAACTCCAAAGTCTACCGTACACTAACAATACAAAGAACGAACTAAAACTAATGGATTTTGTGCTTTGGTAAACTGCATAGGAAAACCGAAACCTTCCTCGGTCGTTTACGAATAGTAAACTCCCATCGGTCGGCTTCGCCTTTCCGTCGGATAGCTTTTGGTGACTAATCATTTTGAGCGAAACCTAGTAAATTAAATCTTTCGCTCTTTATTTCTAAATTTTCCTCGCACGCGTGTACGCGTATAATAAGGTATTATATGAACGAGACCATTTTGATTGTTATTTTAGTATTACTTGCTATCACGTTAGTTGCTAACGCGATTATTCTTCTGCTCGTTTTCAAAAGGAGAAATGAAAAGACTACCTTTGATACTAAAGAGTTGGAAGAAAAAATGTCTACCACGTTGGATAGCACGGCAAAGGGTATTAAAGATAGCTTCATGATGACTAACGAGGCTACGACAAAAGCTCTCATGGTAGGACTTAACTCTACGAACGAACAAGTTGTCAACAACGTTAAAGAGTTGTCACGTAATAACGAAATCCGTTTACAGGAAATGAAGCAAGAGCTTCAAATGGGATTAAAGGACATGAAAGGGGAACTTACCACCTCTCTCAACAAGGTGCGTGAGGACAATACCGCCCAGCTTGAAAAGATTCGTGGTACCGTTGATGAAAAGTTGACTAAAACCTTGGATGAAAAATTTCAGGTATCCTTTAAGAGTGTTTTGGATTCCCTAGATAACGTTTATAAGAATTTGGGCGAATTAAAAACGTTGGATACAGGCCTTAACGAATTAACGAAAATGCTTTCCAATACTAAGACTCGCGGTAATTGGGGCGAGCTTTCACTGGAAACCATTCTTAGCGATATTTTGACCCCCGCACAGTATGAAAAGCAATCCAAAATGGGTAGGCGTGTACAAGAAGACAAAATCGTGGACTTTGCTATCGTGCTTCCCGGTACCAAGGAGGACAAAGTATATTTGCCTATTGATAGTAAGTTCCCGGTAACTGATTTTACGCGCATGAAGGACGCTCTTGCCGAAGGGAACACCGTTGAATATCAAAACGCAAAAAAAGCTCTTGGCGCACGTATTAAACACGAGGCAATAAGCATTAAGGACAAATATATTGCTCCTCCTGCAACTACTGATTTTGCAGTAATGTTTTTACCGGTGGAAAGTTTGTACGCAGAGGTACTTTCTATAGAGGGATTAGTAGAACAAATACAAAGTTCCTATAGAGTTATGATAGCAGGACCTAGCAATATTACCGCATTCTTGAATAGCTTGCGACTAGGATTCAGAACGCTAAAAATCCAAAAGGAAAGTCGTCAAATTTACGAGGTATTAGAGCAGTTTAGGAAGAGCTTTAACACCTTTGTGGGTGATTTGGAAAAAGCACAAGACCAACTCGGACGCGCCCAAAAGACCATAGACGACGCTCGCAAACGTACCTTTACTATCCAACAAAGACTTAACAAAGCGGAGGGTTTGGAACCACCCGCAGGAGACGAACCTCTTTCCATTCCTCCGGTAATTAGCTAAGCGTAAAAGTAAATTAAAAAGAGCCACTATAATCGTGGCTCTTTCTTTATTGACAAAAGGTGAATTTTACCATTTGTTGTGTACTTTTTCGGCAAAGCCCAGCGTCTTTTCCAAGTGGATAACGGTGCCGTCGTCTAGGATACATTTACCGCTAAACCAACCGAATACTTGGTGAGGTATCATACACATTACTTTTAGGTCAACGGGAGCTTGGCGGTCTATAACGGGCTCAAAATCCAATTCAAATCTACCGTCGGAGGAAGTAAACGTCCAAGGCTCCATGTATCTAACGTCGTCGGTACCGTCGCCGGGGATATTAAAGGTTACGTCCTCAAGTTTGTGTGCCTTTCCGTCGTAGAATAGCATGTTTTCACTTGCTGCACTAGTATTACCAAAGCCGTAGCCAATATTAAAGCCAAACTTTTTGCCGTCGGGAAGTATGGTTTGCAAGCTTCCCCAGTACCACGTGTTGTCGTAGGTCCAAACACCGCGACCCCAGTCGAGAGTGCCAAGTGCGTCGTCAAGGTTGTAAACCTTGTTGCCTAAACGGAAATTGCCTTTGCATGACAAACAGTTAATTTTTGCATTGTAATAAAAATATTTGGGCTTGTCGAAGGGGGTTGCTATAAACATGCATTCTTCGGGATTATCGTAAAGAGTAAAGTCGAAAGAAAGGTCTTCGCCGTTATTTCCAAACTTGGGATATTTGCCGAACAAATGGCGGGTTGTACCGTCGTTTATAAAGCTCATTTCCACGTCGCCGTTTTTGCAAACCGCGTCGCCTTTAGCCGTGGTTGCGGGCATGTGTAATTTGCCCATAGGGAAGAAAAATACGCTACTTTTAGTAACCTGGGTGGGTGCTTTGAAATCGATAAATGACGCGCTCATGGCCCCGATATAGCCCATGTCGGAAATGGTTAAACAAATTGCGTAGTCATCGTTGCCTACGTAGTAGTAATCCCATTCTTTAAGTCTCCATTTCTTAGCTTTGACGTCGTCGCGATTGTATTCGAGTAGATAATTTTTGGCATATCCAGGTTCGCGGATATTGCCGTTTTCGTCTAGTAATTTGCCCTTTTCGATAATACGGTTTTGCATAATTGCCTCCAATACTTGATGAAAGCATTATATCACTAATTCAAGTGTATTTCAATAGGCATTTTCATTTATTTGTATCTAGACAAACGCGCGCGTTTATAGTATAATTTTTATATATCGCTCACATTAGGAGAAAATATGGCAAACTATATTATAACTTATGACGTAGGAACAACCGGAATTAAAACCTGTCTATTTGACGTAGGCAGTACGATTGAGCTTAAAGCAAGCGCAATGGAAGGATACAATCTTTACGTTTTGGAAAACGGTGGAGTAGAGCAAGATACTCAAGAGTGGTGGAACGCAATGTGTACAACCACCAAGAAGATTTTTGCAAACTACGACGTAGACCCCAAAGAAATACTTGGCATCTCTTTTTGCTCCCAAGCACAAGGACTAGTTCTTGTCGATGAAAACTGTGCTCCTGTTCGTAGGGCTATGAGTTACATGGACCAACGTGCAAAGGAAGAAATCAAAAAGGGCATGGCTCACGGCTTACAAATAGCTGGCGCAAACGTTATTAAGCTTCTAAAATCCTTGTACTATACGGGTGCGGTAGCCGCTTCTGTAAAGGACCCGGTTTGGAAGTATAAATGGGTTGAGGCAAACGAGCCTGAAAACTTTAAGAAGGCATACAAGT
>JAZSLG010000044.1:0-14305 GCA_045535235.1 Candidatus Stercoripulliclostridium sp. | reverse complement strand
TGGGCAAAATGAAGTAAAACGCGCTATTTGGGCGAATAACTTCACAAAACAAGAGCCTCCCTCGGTCGTTTACGAGTAGTAAAGTCCCGTCGGTAGGCTCTTTTGTTTTGCCTCGTTCTTCATCCCAACTAGCGCGTTTTTAAGAGGCTAGTTATTGCTAAGAACTAGCTCAAACTAAAATTTATCCTTGTTTGCAGAGTATAAGAAGCAAAGCCGTTCCTCGCTCCGCATTCCGCACTCGCAAGCGTTTCGCACACCGCGTTATTTTTAGATAAAAATCAAAAAAAGAGAGCCATTTCGGCTCTCTTTTACGTTAAATGATTTCTTATAATACCCAAGTTCCGTTTATTGCGTTAACAGCTTCTTCCGTTCCAACGTAAACGGTGCTACCATCTATACCGATTATCAATCTTTCGCTACTATCGGCATCGTCTAAAGTGTCGTAGTATTGTTCGGCAAGTTCTTCGCTTTCAAAGTAATATACGTTTACGTAATCGTTTTTGCTGTCTTCACCAACGGCAATTACTTCAATGCAATCCGTCTTCTCGATGGTTTCTACTACGTAGCCGGCATCTTCTAACATACTAACTGCTTCTTCCGGGGTGGCGGGGAAGGGGAAGAGGAATATCATACTAACAACGATTACCGCTACAAGAACAATAGCTACAGCTAAAGATATTGCCCAAACGATAAAGTATGCCTTTGCAAACGTGCGCTTGGAGGGGTTTACTTTGCCGTTCTTTTTGTTTATCCAAGCAATAAGCGCAATAATATTAACAAGGGGTATCATTAGTACGATAAGCGTACCTACCCATTGTTTGGTGGTCATGGGGCGCGCCGTTTCAATCATTGGCTTTTCTTCCTTCTTGGGATTGCGCTTGCCTACGCTATAATCGGTGGGATAATAGGGGTTTGCTTTGGAGCCGTTACCACTAACAGCCCTTGCATGATTCATCTTTTTTTCTTCTTTGGTTAACTTTTGTTTCTTAGCCATAATAAACTCCTATATCTATTATACTAATAAGTATACCATACTTTCGTAAGGGCGTAAAGTGGTATCTTTTAGTAAGACGGGACTATCTTTATAGTTGCTCATTTCGAGTGAGCAGTGGGAGTAGGCACAGCTTGCGGGAACTTTGAATTTGACTTCCTTGTTCTTAAAGTTGCAAATTACAAATAATCTCTTTCCTTCGTACCAACGCTCGTAACACATTATATCCTTTGAGGAGGTGTAGTTAGTCTTGTACAAGCCGTTCCTAATTATTTCGTTGCCCTTTCTATAGGCAATTAGTTTCTTGTAAAAATGATAAATGCTATCGGGGTCCGCCATGGCTTCTTCCACGTTAATATCAACGTAGTTGGGATTAATGGGCATCCAAGGAGTACCGGTAGTAAAGCCTGCGTTCTCGCCTGCGTTCCATTGAACGGGGGTTCTTGCGTGGTCTCTTGCACGTTTTAGAAGTACTTTGTGAGCAATTCCTTTTACCAAAGGCTCAAACACACCAAACACTTTTCTGACGTAATCAACAAGAACGTCTTGGTATTCGTCTAAGTTCTTAAATGGGTAGTTTGTCATACCAATCTCTTGCCCTTGGTATACGTAAGGTACACCTTGGTGGAAATGTAAGGCTATTGCAAGCATCTTTGCAGCTTCCTTACGATACTCGCCGTAGTTGCCTACGAAACGGGGAAGAGAACGTGGTTGGTCATGGTTTTCTAGGTACAAGGAATTCCAACCTTTACCGAATAGTCCCCATTGCCAACGACGGAAGACCTTTTTGAATTGTACGAGGTTAAACTTTTTTGGAAGTATTTGACCGATGGTGTCACAGTTTACGTGTTCAAAGGTGAACACGGTATCCAGCTCGTCGCGGTCCTCGGCGGTGTAAAGTAGTCCTTGCTCTATGGTAACGCCACTGGCTTCACCAACCGTCATGCAATCGTAGTTGGAAAGGACTTCTTTGTTTAGTGCGTTTAGGTAACGGTGAATGTTAGGTCCGTGGGTAAAGTGTTCGTCCCCGCGAATACCAATGTTCCATTTGCCGTCGGGTAGTCCTTCAACTTTACTAATATAGGTAATAACGTCACAGCGGAAACCGTCTACGCCAAGGTCTAACCAATATTTTACCATGTCGTGTACTTCTGCTCTAACCTTGGGGTTGTCCCAGTTGAGGTCGGGTTGCTTTTTGGTGAACAAATGAAGATACCATTCGCCGGTAGTTTTGTCGTAAGCCCATGCGGAGCCACCAAAACGGGAGGTCCAATTATTGGGAGGACGTTTGCCGTTTTTACCCTTACCCTTTCTCCAAATATAGTAGTCGCGGTAGGGGTTGTCCTTGCTCTTTCTGGATTCTTTGAACCAAGCGTGTTCATCGGAGGTGTGGTTGACGACCAAATCCATGATTAACTTTATGCCACGAGCGTGCATGCCGGCAATCATTTCTTTCCAGTCTTCAAGAGTGCCGAACTCGTCCATGATGTCGCGGTAGTCGGAAATATCGTAGCCGTTATCGTCGTTTGGCGATTTGTAGCAAGGGGATAGCCAAACTGCGTTTATGCCAAGGTCTTGGAGGTAGTCCAGTTTTTCAATAATACCTCTAATATCGCCTATACCGTCTCCGTTACTGTCTTTGAAGCTACGCGGATAAATTTGATAAATAACCGCATCTTTGTACCATCTGGTGCGTTCCATAATACACTCCTTTATGAAAAATATCTCTAAAACAAAGAGCGCATAACAAACTCTCGCACGTGCGAGTTCTTGTTATGCGTACTTAATTATGCGAGGGATACGTGGTATCCCGATTTGACTTTAGATGTCCAGGTTATTAAGGATTTCTTTTAGAGCCTTTGCTTCTTCGATGCTAAGGGTCATACCTTTACCCATTCTGTCGTGGTTGGGGGCCCATTCACGAAGGTCAAGACGGGGGTCTCTATCATTCCAACTAACGTAGTTGAGTTCTTTGGTCCATCCTCTTGCCGAGGTGCTTAGAACACCACAAGCCTTGGTGATATCGTATTTTAGTTCAGCGGGCATAATTCCTTCCTCCTATGCATTGCTTATACTTATAATATAAATTAAACGCGCGCGCGTCAATAATATTTACTATTTTTTTACTAAATTTAGTGAATATTGCGTGTGCGCGAGGGTAAAAGGGGGTGAAAAAAGGGCTAATCAGCCCCTTTATAAAATATCAATAACGCATAAAACGATTAATTTATTCGTAAATCTTTGCCGTTCAAGACGATTAATGCAGACCTCGTCTTGTGAGAAATTCTACTAAAAACGCGGTCGCCGTACTTTTCGCGTATTTGCTCCGGGGTAAGGTTGGAGGTGAAACAAGTTGTGCTATCCGTTCTTTCGTTCAACACACAGTAAAGATAGTTGGCGGTAACGTTGGTTATATTAGGCTCGGCGCCAAGGTCGTCCAGTACGAGCAAATCACACTCGATTAGCGGAGCCCAAAGTTCTGCTTTTTCCGCCTCTTTTGCCAAATGATATTTTAGGAAAAGGGTATTCATTTCCGCGCTATTAAGATATAGCACGCTAAAGCCTTTTTTCATCAAGTAGTTGGCAAGAATGGATACTCCGTAGGTTTTACCAACCCCAACAGGACCGAAAATACCCAAGATTTTGGAATTGTTGTTTGGAAACTTTTCAGCCACTTTTTTAAGTACGTTGTAAAAAGAAAGATAGTTTTTAACGTGTGAGGAGGGAAAGCGGGAATAGTCCACGCAATCAAAAGAGCTTTCCTCGGTTGCAAGCGTACCGCAGTTTTCTCTTAGTGAATCGTATATCAGTTGTTTTAGACAGTTACACTCGCTACCATTTACAAATCCCGTGTCTTTGCAAAATGGACAAACGTATTTTACTTCCAAATCGCTTGCTGTAATACCAAGAGCTACCATTCTTTTTTCCATCAACTCGACTACTTCGTCGTAGCGTGCGTGCATTGAGGAAATATTTTCATTTTGGGTACCTAAACTTACAATTTTGGCGCGCAAATCAACTCGCTCACAATGCAATGCGCGATATTCGTCATCACGCATGAGAATGTCGTAGAGGGAGTCTATGCGCACTCTTTCGTTAAATCTTCTTTCTTGGAGAATGGAATAAGCCGTTTTCTTTGCTTTCGACATATTTTACCTCCCTAAATATCCCAGTTATCCACGTCGATATCTTTAACGTCGCGGAATACCGAGGCTATTTCTTCTTGGGTATATTCTTGTTTCATAACCAAGTCTTTGGAATCTTTTTTACCACTCTTTTTGTGTTCGTTTGCACCCGACTCGAAGAATGCTTTTGCTCCTTCTACCGTGAATATGCCGTTTTGCTTAAAGATTAACAAGATTTTGTTGACGTAACTCATGGGGAAGGGCTTGCCCTTTGCATTTTCCGCAACGACCAAAACCACCTCGTGGTCAAAGCCCCAATCTTCGATGAAAGCGCGATAGAAATCGCGGTCGCGGTTGGAAATAAAGGGTTCGGCGCCGGCGCTTTCCAAGACTTCCTTGATTGCAACGTCTATCTTTGCTTGGCGTGCGACGTAGGAATTAATGCCGTCTAGCGTGACTATGCCCATTTTGTAAAATTTATCGACGATGACTTGCATGCCGTCCAGAGTTTTAACGTTACGCATAAAGCAGAACTTGGCTATTGCGAGTAGGGCGCCTTTTTCGTAGCCTAGTTTCAACCAAGGGTTTACGTAGGTTTCTATCGGCATATCGAGGGTGGCGTAGTAGGAGCCGATGGTGCGTATAATTTCGCTGGCGAAGGCACGCGTTTCTTCTTTTTCTTTTTGATAGGCGTTAATTTCGGTAGCGGTAAGAGCGCCTTGGGCGTAAAGCTCGTTCATCAGTCTGGTTAGTTTACTCATACCGCCCTTGCGTTTACAAATGCGAGCCGCCGTTAAAATAGCGTCCAAGCGGAAGCCGTTTTTCGTCCACTCTGCAAAATTCTCTTGGTCCTCAACGGTGGGTTTACTCTTTAGTCCAAGTTCGGTATATACTAGGCGCATATCCTCGCTGTCTCTTTCTAACTCATCCAAGCGTTCGTTAACTTTATCCATGGTAGTTAGGCCTTGCTTTGCCCAAGACGAGGCAAGACCGAGAACGCTTGCGGTATTGGTTGTACCTCTGTTGTCACGGCAATATCTTGCTATGAGGAGCATGGCGTTTTGTTCCATTTTGTAGGTCTTTATGGTTTCCACGTACTTTACGATTTCTTGTTCGCTTAGTATTTTTTCCGGGAAAATTCTACGTAATTCGTCAACGAACTCGGAGTATTCTCTTGCGTTAAAGAGAACGGTTTTCGTAGTAGGAGTTTTAACGGAATTGTATATTACTTGAAACTCGGGAGTTTCGCGCACGGTTACAAGGCCCAAATCTTGCCAATAATTGTAGGCGTTTATTATTCGTTCCTCGGTTAATCTTAACGCATAGGCTATTTTTTCCAAGCTATTTTCGCTTTCTTCCTTTGCAAGCATAAGTCCGTAAAGGTAGACCTTTACGTCGAGAGCATCGGCATCGGCGAGGTACTTAGCCAAAAAAACGTTGTCGATTTGAGTGTATCCTTCGCGGATATAATCTCTTCCTAAACTGCAAAAACCCATAAGTCTCCTAAAAATTTCCCCTAAAATATAAAATTAACTATTGCAAGATTATATTTTAGAGTGTATAATTATTATAATTATGGCTCTAGGGGAACTTTTACCCTTTTGAGCGACGATAATTAATATATCACAACTTGGCGAATTTTGGTATAAAAAAATACTCTAAATTTGCAAAACACAACATATAGTGTGCTAAAAAATATTCAGCACAAGTATATAAACATTACGGAGGAGCTTATGAAACTCATCAATCTAGTTTTTCAAGGTATTACTGGTCGTGAAGAAAACTACGACTTCGGCAACAAGGCAGCAGGCTGCACTGTTTTGCAAGACGCCGATAAGAACGCTCTGGCAAAGGCTTTGTCTTTTGCATTCTACGGTAGCGTAGACCCTACGGAGTACGAACTTCCTCTAGTCGTAAACGTAAAGTTTATGCTAGACGACGTTGAGTACGACCTCGTCCGTACTCTCACGAGAGAGGAAAGCGGTGCCGTTTCCGAAAAGGTTGCACTTTCCGATTTGAACGACGGTGTTATTTACGGCGAAGGCAAGGAAGACATCGACTCATATTTACTTGGTAAAGTCGGTCTTGATAAGGATGCGTTTGAAAAACTACTCTTCATTGATGAAGATTATACCGCACCCATCGGTGACATTCTAGTAGTACGCGAATCTTTCGTAGCCGAGCAAATAGCCTCTCTTGCTACTTCCCAAAAGGTAATAGGCAAGTACAACGAGCTAAAGGCTGACGAAGACGCTCTCCTGACCTACGTTGAAGGAATAGAAACCGTCACTCGCGACGAAATAAAGGAACAACAATTAAAGGTTGATAACGAAAAACTTTCTCTTGATGCACTCCGTAACCAAATAGAAGAAGTTAACGTGGAAATTTTGAACGCGGAAAAATACCGCGAAGAACTTGATACTTACAACGACGCTAACGCCAAGATGGAAGTATTAATGGCAAGACAAGGCGATATGGAAGCACTCGCAGACCAAGCAGCAAGAAGCGAACAAGCAAAGGAAATCGCCCAAGTATTCCTCAAATATCAAGAAACCATGCGTGGCCTACAAGAAGTAGAAGCAAGCATAGTTGCCCAAACCCAAGAGCTAGATGCTATCGAGGGCAAGATTGCCGAAGGTAAAGATAGTGAAAAGTTACTTGGTGACGAGTACGTGGAAGCAAGCCTTCGTGCAACCGAGCTAAACGCTAAGATGCGCGAAATCATTAAAGAAGGTTCGGTAAACCCCAAGAACGTTAAGATTAAGGAAACCATCGAGTCTTATTATGCCGAAACCGCACCCGAAATCGAAGAGCTTACCGCAAAGCAAAAGGAACTCCGTACCAAATACGAGGCTTTGGTAAAGAAGGCACAAGAACTAGTAGAGAGAAAACTTGCTATCCGCGAAAGCGCAGAGTACAAGAGAGCAGTTCAAGACGGCGCCGTTCTAGAAGGCAACTTGACTCAACTTGAAAGCACCCTCAAAGATTGCCAAGAACGTATCGAAGCTTTGGAAAAGAGAAGAGCCGACTTGTACGAAAAGAACGTTGAGTACGCAGAAAAGGCAAAAAATCTCAGCAAGGAAGTTACCAAGCTCGAAAAAGAACTAAAAGGCTCTAACGGTAGCATACAAGACACCATCAATCAAGATGCTCTTTATAAACAAACCATATATACCAAGCATTTGTTCGTTTCCGACCACGAGGTTTCTCTCGACGCGGTAAAGAACAAGATAGAGTCCGTTAAGGTTGCCGCAGAAGGATACGGCGAAAAGCTAAACAACCTTACCAAGCGCAGAGCCGAAGTAGTTGCTCACCGCGCTAAATTGCAAGAAAAACTAAACCTTCTTAACGAAAAGCTAATGGAATACCTAAGCTTTAACCGTTTGAGAGATATCTCCAACGATATCGCTTACGGTTCTCGTTGTCCCGTTTGCGACGGCTTCGTAGCACAAAAGAAGGATCTTCCTCTTCGCGACACCAAAGCTCTTGACGACCAAATCAAAGCAGTTGAAGGCGAAATCAAAAAGGACGACGACGCTCTAATGGGTGCAGAGTCTACCATTGGTCAATATCAAGCTGCTACCGCAGTTTCCAACCAATACATGGAAAGCCTTATCGCTACCAAGGAAGAGCATGAAAAGGCAATCGACGGCGTTCTCAAAGAGTACAAAGTTGCTTCTATCGCCGAGTTATTTGACCTTGCACGTAAGGCTATTTCAGACTCCAACGCACTAATTCAAAAGGTTGACTACTATAACAAGAAGAAGGCCGAACTCCAAAAAATCCAAGAAGCTAACAACTTGATAGTAGAACAAATTAAGGATATTGATACCGTATCTCTACCCAGAGAGTTGGAAATTTCCACCGTAGTTGAAAATCTACTTGTTGAAACCAAGTCCGAGTACGATGCTATGAGTAGCTACTACAAAGAAAAGAATGCTATTACCCTCCTACAAGAGCTACAAGTTTCCGAAAGCGAGTATGAAAAGGTGGAAACCGAGCTTGAAGCAACCGAGGCGGAAATGAAAGAGGTTAAAGCAGAACTCGACGAAGTAACTGCTCGCCTAGACGCACTTACCGCAAGAACCATCGTTTTGGAAGAAGGCGACCTTGAACTCACTTATAGTGAAGTCGTAACCAAGTCTTACAGTGACTTACTATCCGCTATCTGCGCCGAAATCGACAAGGCTGAAGCTGTTAAAGAACGTGCTAAACTACGTTTGCAAGGTCTAAAGAAGGTAGTAGGTGATTTGGAAGCAGAGAGTGATACTCTCCGCGAAACCATTATTGCTCGCGTTGCCGGACTAGAAAGCGCGCAAGATACCGTTGCAGAGCTTTACGCAGAATACGAAAAGAGATTTGAGGAAATCGGCATTAAGACCGAAGCCGACCTTAACGCAATTATCATGGGCGACGACGAACTAGAAAAAGTAAAGGAACTCATCTTCGCTTATGACGAAGACGTTGCAGTTACCCGTGACGAGATTAAAACTTTGAACGAGTCCATTAACGCACATATCGGTTACTACGAGAATTACGAAGCTAACGTTGCTCTTCTCGAAAATCTACGCAACCAAGAAGTTGAAGCAGTACTAAATTTGAGCAATAGCCAAGCACTCCTAGCAGATATGGAACATCGTTACGCCGAGCTCGTTAACTCTAACAAATCTTTAGCTTTCTTGCAAAGCAAGATTAAGGGTATAGACGACCTTAATAAGGCAATAAAAGAGGGCGCTCTTATTGCAAGTGATTTGGCAAGTCTAATCGTGGAAAGAGTTAACTCCATCGTAAAACTTGCAAGTAAGAACCGCTACTACGTTCAAGAAAGCGACGACGGAAAACTAGTACTTACCGTTGCAGGAAAGGGCAAGGCAAGAGTTGATAAACTCACCAAAGAAGAAAGCGTACTTCTTCCCTTTGCTATCGCTAAGGCATTTAACGAAGTAATGGTTGAGCTTCTTGCAGGCGATATCGTAAGCGTAAAAGTGGTTAGTGTAGACAAGAGCGACAAACAAAGCGCATCACCCGTCTTCGAGTACTCCAAGGAAAAGGAAATGGTAATTATTCCCGAGGCGGAAACCGCATTTATTAACGCAATAAGTAAACTTGCATAATTAATTTTATCATACTAATAAAGAGGTTTGCGGAGCGTTATCGCTCCGCAAATTGACTGTTAAAGGATAGGCGCGTATCTATATCGATTACGCGCATATATATTGTTATGAAAAGAAGAGGCACCATATTTTTTGTTAGAATAGCAGTAGAGGCGGCACTATATTTCGTGTTAACCTTTTTCGTACCTGCAATTTCTTACGGACCTCTCCAATTCAGGGTGGGAGAAGCGCTAACGTTGCTTCCCATAATATTCCCGGAGGCGACTATCGGCGTAACTATAGGGTGTCTACTGGCAAACGTATTCTCGCCCTATGCTTGGTACGATATGTTATTCGGTACGTTGGCAACCCTGATTTCCGCCGTTGCAACCTATTATATTGGTAAGGCGTTAAAGAACAAAAAGTTGTGGGTAAAATGTTTGGTGGGCGGTATTCCCCCCATCGTAGTTAACGCCCTCGTGCTACCTTTAATATGGTATATAACCGGCACGGACGTAGGTTATTTTATTAATATGGGAATGATAGCACTCACCCAAGCCGGCGCAGTATGGGTACTTGGCATACCACTCGTATTGGGGCTTGATAAAGCAAAGATAGCTTTATCCAATAGTAATAAAAAGAGTAATAAATAAAGAAAAAAGAGAAAAAATATATTGACTAAATTAATTATATAATATATAATTTACACCACTGTCTAAATAATGGACTATTACGGAGGTAACTATGGAAAAAACAATACCGCTAACCCAAAAGAAGTTTGACGAACTAACGGCTAAACTTCAATATCTTAAAACTACCGGTAAAGCGGAAGTAGCAATGGCTCTCAAAACGGCTAAAGAATTTGGCGACCTTAGTGAAAACGCCGAGTATACTGCTGCAAAAGACGCCCAAGAAAAATTGGAAATCGAAATTTACAACACCGAGGAAATCCTTTCCCAAGCTTATCCTATTGACGTAAGCTTGCTTGGTACCAAAGTGGTTGCACTTGGTAACGTTGTTAAGGTTCTTTACGACGGCGACGACGAAGAAGATGCCGAAACTTACCAAATTCTTAACCGTATCGAAGTTGATACCGCTAATAACATTATTAGTGACGAATCTCCTTTGGGTTCCGCGCTCATTGGAAAGAAAAAAGGCGATATGGTATCCTTCAAGGTTCCCGGTGGTAACCTAATCACTCTAAAAATACTCAACATAAGCAAATAAGGAATTACTATGGAACAACAAAACAATAACACCGTACAACAGGGCGCGGAAGTACAAGATATTAACGAAATTATTGCTGTCCGCCACCAAAAGTTAGAAGACCTACGCGCACAAGGTAACGACCCTTACGAACAAGTAAAGTATGAAGTTACCGCTACCGCAAAAGATATTTTTGCATCCTACTCGGACTACGAGGGTAAAGAGGTTTCTCTTGCAGGACGTATCATGTCTAAGCGCGTTATGGGTAAAGCAAGTTTTATTCACGTTCAAGACGGAACGGATAGAATACAAGCCTACGTTCGTATAGATGCTCTTGGTGAAGAAGCTTACGCTAGCTTCAAAAAGTTGGATATTGGTGATATTATCGGTTTGGTAGGCGAAGTATTTACCACGCACAAGGGAGAAATTTCCATTAAGGCAACCAAGTATACCCTTCTTTCCAAGTCTCTTTTACCTTTGCCCGAAAAATATCACGGACTAAAGGACCAAGATACTCGTTATCGTCAACGCTACGTTGACCTTATCGTCAATCCCGAGGTAAAGGATACTTTCGTAAAGCGTTCTCAAATAATCACCGCTATTCGCGAATATTTGAATAGTAGGGGATATATCGAAGTCGACACCCCCATTCTTAACACCATTCCCAGTGGTGCAAACGCTCGTCCTTTCATAACCCACCACAACACTCTCGACCTCGATATGTATCTCCGCATAGCTCCCGAGCTTTACTTAAAGAGACTTATCGTTGGCGGTTTCGACAAGGTTTACGAAATGGGCAGATTGTTCCGTAACGAAGGTATGGATACCAAGCACAATCCCGAGTTTACTACCATAGAGCTTTACGAAGCATACACCGATTACTACGGCATGATGGAAATTGCCGAAGGGTTATTCAAATACGTTGCAGAAAAGGTTCTTGGTACCACTACCCTTAATTATCAAGGAAAGGTTATCGAGCTTGGTGGCAACTGGAGAAAGGTTACCATGGTTGACCTCGTCAAAGAGGAACTTGGACTAGATTTTAATCAAGAAGATATGCCCGCACTCATCGAAAAGGCTAAGGGCCTTGGACTTGAGGTGGAAAAGGATACCACTTGGGGTAAACTCCTTTACCAAGTATTCGACGAATTAATTGAAAGCAAACTCGTTCAACCCACCTTCGTATTAGATTATCCCGTAGAAGTATCTCCTCTTGCAAAGCGTAAAGCAAGCGACAAGAGATTGACCGAGCGCTTTGAGTTCTTCATGAACTCCTTTGAAATGGGTAACGCATTTAGCGAGCTAAACGACCCCATCGACCAACGCAAGCGTTTTGAAGACCAAGTAAAAGAACGTGAAAAGGGTGACGACGAAGCTCAAATGATGGATGACGATTACGTAACCGCACTTGAGTATGGTCTACCTCCCACGGGCGGTATGGGTATTGGTATCGATAGAGCAATCATGCTCTTTACCGACTCCGCATCTATCCGCGACGTCCTCTTGTTCCCCACCATGAAGCCCATTAAGGCATAGTATGCGTAACCCACTCTTTGAAGCACTAAGTGGCAAGAAAACACATTTGTCTTTTCATACCCCCGCACATAACGGGGGTATCGTTATAGATAGTAGACTTGACGTTACCGAGCTTTCTTATAGCGACAATCTACTAAGTGCGAATGGAGTCATACTGGAAAGTGAAAGGGAAGTAGCAAAGGCTTACGGCGTGGAAAACGTTATATACTCTACTGCGGGAGCGACCGCGCTCATCCATACCGTTATTCGCGCGCTAAAAGGTAAAGGTAGCTTTTTGGTTTACGGCGAAGCCCACAAGTCCGTGTTTAACGCCCTTCGTATAAACGACGTTAACGCCGTTTTGTATCGTGGCTCCGACCTTAATGGCGCACTTATTAAGAGTGGCGCCGGAGTGGTAATTTGTACCTCTCCAAATTACTTTGGTAGGGTATTACCTCTAGCGGAAATAAGGGATATTTGCAAGCATAGCGGTGCGATTTTGGTGGTGGATGCTTCTCATGGCGCACACTTTGCATTCAGTTCAAAATTGCCTTCTTCGGCAACCAAATACGCCGATTTAGTCATCCATTCACAGCACAAAGTGATGCCTACTCTTACGGGTGGCGCAAGTTTATGTTATACCGAAGAGTATGGTAAAGAACTAAGAAGAGCTTTTTGCGAAATACATACGACTTCTCCTAACTATCTCGTAATGCTTTCCATAGAAAGTGCCGTAAAAGAGTATAGCGAAAGAGGGGAAGAACTTTATAACAGCGTCATTAAAGAAATAGAGGCGTTTACCCTAAAATGCTCGGGCAAACCTTTTAGCGTAATCCCTACGGACGACCTTACCAGACTGGTCGTAGCAGTTGATGGAGAGGGTGAGAGAGTTGCCTCGTTCTTAGAAAGCAAGGGCATTTATCCCGAGTTGGTTTACGGCAACGAGTTGGTTTTTATCGTTACTCCAAACAATTATATTTATCTAGACACCTTGTATGACTCTTTGGATGAGGCGGAATATCTACAAGAAAAGGATAAAATCGATTTTCCCAAGTTAAAGGAGTACGTGGAGTTGCATCTTGGCGGTGAAGTTGAGGAAATAGCTCTCAAGGATGCCGTGGGTAGGATTTCCTATAGAGAAGTGGGATTGTATCCTCCGGGAGTACCTATTATTGCCTCCGGGGAAGAAATAACCCTAGAGCAAGTAAACTTTTTGATAAAGTACGAGAGTAGCGTTTTCGGTCTTGAAAACGGGTGCCTTCTTGTGGTAAAATAGTAATCGAGAAAAATAAGCTCTACCTACAAGGTAGAAAAGCGCATTGGGATAAAAAATGAAAGGCAAATTTATTACGGTTGAAGGTTGTGAAGGAGTTGGCAAATCTACCCAACTAAGACTTCTAAAAGATTATTTTGAAAAAGAGGGTATTCCTGCGTTGTTTACCCGCGAGCCGGGTGGCACTCCCGTAGCCGAAAGGATAAGGGATATACTGCTGGACAAAAAACTATCGGTTTCTCCATTAGTAGAGGCCGAACTTTTTGCCGTTGCTCGCATGGAGCATATTAACAATCTTATCAAACCCGCGTTGGAAGAGGGTAAAATAGTAATTTGCGATAGGTATATTGATAGCTCTTTAGCATACCAAGGCGTTGCGAGAAACTTGGGAATAGATAAAGTTTATGAAATAAACGCTTATGCTCGTGATAACTGCATGCCCGATTTAACCGTATTTATAGACATGGACCCCGCCCACAGTTGGCGTAAGCAAAGGGGTACCGTCATTCTTAACGATAGAATGGAGGGTGAATCAAGCGAATTTCACGCTCTTTGTTACAAAGGATTCAAGGAAATGTGCGTTCGCGAGCCGGAAAGAATAGTGGCAATCGTGCCTAGCGAGGACAAAAACGCCACGCATGAGGCAATAATAAAGGAACTAAAAAGAAAGGGTATCGTATGCTAGGAGAACTCCTACAAAATAGCAAAGCATATAAAGATTTTCGCAAGGATATGAGCGCCGATAAAATCTCGCACGCCTATTTGTTCTTGGGTGAAGACGCTCTTGCAAGGAGGGAATATATGCGTTTGTTTGCCTCTACCGTACTTTGTAGTAGGGGTGGTTGTGGCGAGTGCGATACTTGTGATAAAATATATAACGATAGTCATCTTAGCGTGCATTACCACAATTTTGATGGAAAAATGAACGTTAAAGAGGCGGAATCCCTTATTGAAGAAAGTTATAAGTCCAGTTGGGAAGCCGGTGACGATTACTCTGATACCCATTCGGGAGGAAGGGGTAAAAAGATTTATTTTATAGATAACGCCGAGCGACTTAACCCCGCGGTACAAAACAAACTTCTTAAAGTTTTTGAAGAACCGC
>JAZSLG010000139.1:0-1628 GCA_045535235.1 Candidatus Stercoripulliclostridium sp. | reverse complement strand
TCGTAAGGCTACCATCGCAATGGACATCGTTCCCGTTCTTTGCGGTAGCGCATACCGTAACAAGGGCGTTCAACTTTTGCTAGACGCTATCGTTGATTATCTACCTTCTCCCGTGGACGTTGCTCACGTTGAGGGCGAATGGAAGGAAAAGAAGGAAACCAGAGAGTCCAGTGACAAAGCTCCTCTAGCAGGTCTTGCGTTTAAGATCATGGTTGACCCCTTCGTAGGAAAACTTGCTTTCTATCGTATATATTCCGGTGTTTTGAAAGCCGGTACGATGGTGTTTAACGCTATTAAAGGAAAGAAAGAACGTATAGGTCGTATTCTTCGTATGCACGCTAACTCCCGTGAAGAATTGGAAGAAGCATACGCAGGCGATATAGTAGCACTCGTAGGTCTAAAAGATATTAGTACCGGTGATACTCTTTGTGATAACGCGCATCCCATCATTTTGGAAAAGATGGAGTTCCCCGACCCCGTTATTAGAGTTGCTATCGAGCCCAAGACCAAGATAGGTCAAGAAAAAATGGGTATCGCACTATCTAAACTAGCGGATGAAGATCCCTCGTTCCGCACCTATACCGACCAAGAAACCGGTCAAACCATTATTGCGGGCATGGGTGAATTGCACCTTGAAATCATTGTAGATAGACTTCTTCGTGATTTTAAGGTTGAAGCAAACGTAGGTAAACGCCAAGTTGCTTACCGCGAAACTTTCAAAAAGTCTGCTAGGGCAGAAGGTAAATTTATTCGTCAATCCGGCGGTAAAGGTCAATACGGCCACGTCGTTATAGAGGTTACTCCTCTTGAACCCGGTAGCGGTATCGTATTTGAAGACAAGACCGTTGGCGGAAGCGTTCCCAAGGAATATATTAAACCCGTAGAAGAGGGTATTAGGGACGCAGCTAGAGCAGGTGTTCTCGCCGGATACGAACTCGTTGACTTTAAGGTTGAGTTGGTAGACGGCTCCAGCCACGAAGTAGACTCTTCGGAAATGGCGTTTAAGATTGCGGCAAGTATAGCTCTTAAGACTGCTGCAGAAAAGGCTCAAGCAACGCTACTCGAGCCCTTGATGGCAGTTGATATTACTGCTCCCGACGAGTATCTTGGCGACGTCCTTGGTACCGTAAGTAGCCGTCGTGGTTCTATTAAGAACATTGAAGATAGAAAGGGCTCTAAGGTCGTTTCCGCAGACGTTCCTTTGTCGGAAATGTTCGGCTACGCTACCAACCTTCGTTCTGCTACTCAAGGTAGAGGAGCTTACTCCATGCAACTTGGTTGCTACACCGAAGTTCCCAAGAGCGAATTTGAAAGAATAGTCGGAAAAAAATAATATTTGTCCAAAAATTATTAAAATTAAGTAGACAAACATTATTATTTATATTATAATTGAAAAAGCGGAGTAGATTCCGCACCAAAACTACAAACAAAAAAATAAAAAATAATACCATTCATTTGGAGGATAATCTAATGGCAAAAAGTAAGTTTGAAAGAACTAAGCCCCACGTAAATATCGGTACCATCGGTCACGTTGACCATGGTAAGACCACCCTCAAAGTCGGATCGTAGCCATGTCGTTCTGTGAGCCAAGGAGTTGTAGTTAACACTTGTCTTCCTAAGACCGCTTG
>JAZSLG010000011.1:0-29765 GCA_045535235.1 Candidatus Stercoripulliclostridium sp. | reverse complement strand
GTCTTATCGTGGGCGGAGCTTGTTGCTTCCTTCCTTTCCCGAATGCTCCTACTTGGGCTAAATTTATTATCTTTATTGCCGGATACGTAATTTGGGACGCATTCTATACTATTGCTAACGTACCATACGGCTCACTACTTTCTTTAATTTCTAAAGACCCAGCAGATAGAGCGTCGTTATCCGCATGGCGTTCGGTTGGCTCCATGGTTGGAAATATGGTTCCCATGGTAATCCTTCCTTTCATTATTTATAATAAAGATGGTTCATTAAACGGAATGATGGTTTTCGTAGCTGCTCTTATCATGGGCGCTCTTGGCTTTATTTGCTTCCAATTCATGATTCGTAATACCGAGATCCGTGTTGATGAAGAAATATCTCTTAATGCAGACCAACCCAAGTTTAACGTTTTTGAAGCAATGAAGAACTTTATTATGAACCGTCCTGCAGTTGGTGCTACTATCGCCGCTATGGGTATGTTTATTGGTATGCAAGGTGCAACTACTGCCGTTTCTGTTGTATTCCAAATTTACTTTAAGAATGCACAAATACAAGGTATCGTTCAAATGTTTGCTATGATACCTATCGTATTATTTACTCCTTTGGCTCGTAAAATGGTTACCAAGTATGGTAAGAAAGAACTATCGGTAGTGGGTGCTATTTGCTCCATGGTTGGTGGTGCTTTGATGTTTATCATTACTCCCAAAAACACTTCTATCGACCTTATTCTTTATATCGTAGCTCAACTTGTTTACAGCCTTGGTCTTGGTATTTATTCAACCGTTTCTTGGGCTATGATGGGTGATGCAATCGATTACAACGAGTGGAAGACCGGCAAACGTGAAGAAGGCGTTGTTTACTCACTTCATAGCTTCTTCCGTAAGCTCGCTCAAGGTGTTGGACCCGCTGTTGCTCTTCTAATTATGGCTCCTCTTGGATACGTTAACAATGCTATTAACGAAGCCGGTGAAGAGTATATCGACGTAACTCTACTTTCATTTGACGTAGGTGTAAATCTTCGTTATTTAGTTGCAGGCCTATTCTTGGTTTCTGCTGTACTACAATTCATCGGATTGGCTCTTGTTTATAACCTAGATAAGAAAACTCTTGCAAAGATGAATGCGGAACTCGATGCTCGCAAGGCAGAAGATAGTGCTGAAACCGTTGCAACCGAAGAAGCAGTAGCAGATGTTGAATAATATCGTTACCTAAGTTAGTTATATGGTTGGCGTAGTGGGTGAAATATACCATACGTCAACCATTTCTTTTTATATCAAATTAAAAATTAAAAGGTGATTTAATGAGACAAATTTACAATTTTAATGCAAAATGGGCTTTTACAAAACAAGCAAACGCAGTTCCCAGCGAAATGCCTAAGGACTGGAATTTTGTTAACTTACCACACTCTTGGAATGCTATTGACGGTCAAGATGGTGGAAACGATTATTATCGTGGTATTTGTTATTATGCAAAAACTATCGATAAAATGGATTTACCCGAAGCGGACAAATACTATCTTGAAATTCGTGGCGCAAATTCCTCTGCAGACGTGTATTTAAACGGCAACAAGCTTGCTCATCACGACGGTGGTTATTCTACTTGGAGAGTAGATATTACCAATGCCCTTAATCGTGATAACCTTCTCGTTATAGCAGTCGATAATAGTGCAAATGATAAAGTTTATCCTCAAATGGCAGACTTTACTTTCTACGGTGGTCTTTATCGTGACGTAAATATCGTTTGTGTAAACGATAGTCACTTTGATTTGGAATACTACGGTGGTACCGGTGTTCAAATTTCTCCCAAGGTAATGGGTAAAGATGCTCTTGTAACCGTTAATACTTGGGTTACTAACCTTAAGGAAGGACAAGCGGTGCGCTACACTGTTTTGGATAAAGAAGGCAAAGTTGTGGCTTCAACTACTAGTGCATCAAGCAAGGTAGAATTAGCGATTAGTAATGCAACATTATGGAACGGTAGAAAGAATCCTTATCTATATACTCTTGTAACCGAATTGGTTGATGGAGATGAGGTATTGGATAACCTTTCAACACGTTTTGGTTGCCGTTACTATGAAATCGACCCCAATCGTGGATTTATTCTTAACGGTGAAGAATACCCCCTTCGCGGTGTATCTCGTCACCAAGATAGATGGGGATACGGCAACGCCCTTCTTCCCGAACACCACAAGGAAGACGCCGAATTAATATACGAAGTAGGTGCAACTACGATTAGGCTTGCGCACTATCAACACGACCAATATTTTTATGATTTATGTGACGAAATGGGCTTTGTTATTTGGGCAGAAATTCCCTATATTTCTCAACATATGCCCAATGGTAGAGAGAATACTATTTCTCAAATGAAAGAGCTTATTACTCAAAATTATAACCATGCTTCAATTGTAGTTTGGGGACTTTCCAACGAGATTACCATGAAAGGGGAAGCGGACCCGGATTTGTTAGAAAACCACAATATTCTTAACGATTTGTGCCACAATATGGACAAGACCAGACTTACTACTATGGCTGCCGTTTCTCCATGTCCCATAGATTGCGAATATATTAAAATTCCCGATTGCGTTTCATATAACCATTACTTTGGTTGGTATGGTGGTGATACTAGCATGAACGGACCTTGGTTTGACAAGTTCCATGCAACTCATCCTAACATTCCTATCGGTTGCTCGGAATACGGCTGTGAAGCACTAAATTGGCATACCTCTAAACCCACGCAAGGGGATTACACGGAAGAATACCAAGCCTATTATCACGAGGAACTAATCAAACAATTATTTACTAGAAAATACATGTGGGCAACACACGTATGGAATATGTTTGACTTTGGTGCAGATGCTCGTTCAGAAGGTGGTGAAAACGGACAAAACCACAAAGGCTTGATTACCTTTGATAGAAAGTACAAGAAAGATTCTTTCTACGCTTACAAAGCATGGTTATCCGACGACCCATTCGTTCACCTTTGTGGCAAGCGTTATATCGATAGAGTTGAGGAGGTTACTAAAGTAACTGTTTACTCAAACCTACCCGAAGTAGAACTTTTTGTTAACGGTGTTTCAATCGGCAAGAAGAGCGCAGACGACCATTTCTTCTACTTTGACGTTAAGAATGAAGGAGAAAGTGTTATCGTCGCAAAAGCCGGAGAATGTGAGGATTGTGGAATTATTCGCAAAGTGGCGGTATTCAACGAGGCTTATCGTTTGAGAGAAAAGAGTGCAATCCTTAACTGGTTTGATATTACCGAAGTAGAAGGATATCTTTCCATAAACGACAAACTATCAGACATTATGGCAACACCCGAGGGTATGGCAATGTTTTCACAAATGTTTAGTGCTATGCTACCCAAACAAGGTGACACCGTTATGGGATTTGAAATGAATGAAACCATGATGCAAATGATGGGTGGATTTACTCTAATAAGACTAGCAGGAATGATTGGTACTATGGGTATTAATCTTACCAAAGAGCAATTATTAGGTATAAATGCGAAACTTAATACCATCAAAAAACCTAACAAATAGGATGCTCTAGATAGCAAAAAGGGATGCCAAACATCCCTTTTTCTTTTTTATTTTGAAAAACAAAAAACTGAAAAGCGATGCCGAATAGTATCGCTTTTTTAATTTAACGATAAAATAGTGGAGTAATCCTTGTTGAAAATGTTCTTGACTTAATATCGCGCGTGCGCTATAATAAAAACGTATATGTATGAGCGCGCATGCGTGTAAGAAAGGAAAGCATGGTGAAAAAGAATAAAGAATCCGAAAATCCTATTAACAAGAGAGAACGTAAGCCGTTAACTAAGAAACAAAAAACAATTTTGATAACGGTTATTTCCGTAGTATCCGCGTTACTAATTGCGGGTATTGTTACGCTCGTAGTTTTGTTAGTTAATAAGGACGATGGTGGTAAAGGCAATTACGATATGCCTTCAAGAAAAATTCAATATGAATACTATATTGACGAGGATGATACTATTGGCTTTACTTTGAAGGATAATTTTAGGGAGAGCGTACCAATAACTGCCTTTACTAAGACGGAGATACTAAGTGACGAACACGTCATTTTAGATTCTAACCTTGCTTTGAAAGTAAAGGAAGGTGCTAAAGCGGGGCAAAACGCAATTTATAATTTTTCTTATAAAGGTGTTGTTATAGCAGTTATTAACGTTATAGTTGTTGACGCCGATGCCTATATTCATACTCCGCAAGAATTGTTCCAGGTCGCAAACGACCAAGACAAGACTTACGTCGTTAGAAATGATTTAGATTTGAGTGGGATGAGTGATAATATTCCCAAGTTTATGGGTGCAATCCATTTTAACCATAACTATATCAAAGGTTTTAACGCATCTAACGGTGGATTATTCAAAGAACTGAACGGGGCAACGATTACGGGATTAGATTTGACGGAGGTTACGGGAGCAACCGTATTAACCGATTACGGTAATCTAGGCGTAATAGCTGATTATTCTAGCAATAGTAAGCTTCGCTATTGTAGTGTTAGCGGAAACGTTAGCATAACCTCTAATGCCGAGGTAAACGACGTTATTTACGTTGGTGGTTTCGTTGGCTACGTAAGTGCGCTTAGTCGTAAGAATTACGTTGATATCGAACCTACTTACGTTCATCTAGTATCGTTTTTGAACGTAACGATTGGCGGAGTAGGCGATTTTAGAGTAGGTGGTCTTGTCGGCGGTGTTAAAAACGCAACGTTAAATAATTGTTTTTCCTATGGTGAAATCAATTTTAACGTGAATGAAACGCAGGTTGCAAACCTTAAAAACTTATACTTGGGTGGCATGGTTGGAGCTCTCTCTAAAGAGTATAACACCATTACCCAAACGGCGTATTTGGATGAAAGTAACGGTTTATATTCTTATAGCAATATTAACGTTAACGTCAGTGGCGGTGGAATCCATAATTCAATTAACGTGGGCGGAGTATTTGGATATTTGGAAAATCACTCCGTTGTTAATTGTACCTATGGCGGTAAGACGGATATTCAACTTACTCGCGCAAGCTTAAATGTGGGCGGTATAATAGGTGCAACCAATAACGATACCACTCTCAAAATGAACGTGCGTGGCATTATCGTTAAGGGAGAAATAAAAATATATTCACTTGCAACCGTTTATGCCGGCGGTTTGATAGGTGAAAGCGTGGAAACACAGTACTCTTTCGTTGAGCAATCCGTTACACCCACTATAAATACCGATAATTCTAAAGTGCAAGGAAAACAGGTCGCAACGCCTAACGTTGCTAACGTTAAACAATAAAAGTACCCAAAATAGTTGGAGGACGATATGATTTACAGACTTAAAGACAAGGAAAACTTCAAGAAGTTCAAAGTTGCAAGCGAAAATCGCCTTGATTCTCGTGCATACTTTATTCCATTTTCTAGTTTGAATAAGGCACAAGGAAACACCATCTTGAACAAAAGATACGTTTCAGACAAGGTAAAAGTGTTGAATGGCGAATGGGATTTCAAATATTATCGTCGCGATAAAGATATTCCTACCAAATTTGATACGGAAAAAGAATCTTTTGACAAAATTCCCGTTCCATCCTGTTGGCAATTTTTGGGTTATGAACCTCCGTATTATACTAACATAAAGTATCCGTTTTATACCGAGCCTAATAAAATTACTCGTAATAAAGTGGAAGGTGACTATGGAAAGGATATCAACGGCGAAACTTACAAGGTTGGAGAGAACCAATATAATAGCGTCGGCGTATATAGGACTAAGTTTGAAATCACCGACCTCAATAAAAAATATATTCTTTCATTCTTAGGAGTAGCAAGCAACGCCGAGGTTTACGTTAACGGTAGTTACGTTGGATATTCCGAATGTAGTCATAATACTCAAGAGTATGCAATAGATGCTTTCGTTAAACTAGGTGAAAACGAACTAGTGGTTTTGGTGCATAAGTGGTGTACTGGTTCCTATTTAGAGGACCAAGACATGTTCCGCAATAACGGTATTTTCCGCGACGTACTACTATTTATTAACGAGCCTACGTATATTTACGATTTTGAATTTTTTGCAACGAAGCGAAACGACACGTACGATGCAATTTTGAACGTGCAAGTTGTAAACGGCGATAAAGCAAGTGTAACTGCAGTACTTGCCGATAAAGGCAAAATCGTGGCTATGCGCTCAGTATCAGTAACCGATAAGGCGGAAATAATGTTTGATAGCCTTGACGTTATCGAGTGGAATGCAGAGGAACCAAAACTCTACGATTTGACCATTACTCTTATGAATGGCGGTACTATTACCGAGTGTATTATTAAGAAGGTTGGTTTCAAGCAAGTTCAAATAGATGGTCGAGTATTCAAACTTAACGGCCGTCCCGTAAAATTGCTTGGCGTAAATCATCACGATACCAATCCTAAAACCGGATATTATTTGACTCCAGAGGAAATGGAGAAAGACGTTAAACTATGTAAAGACTTTAATATTAACGCCGTTCGTACTTCCCATTATCCTCCGGATCCCATTTTTATCGAGTTGTGTGATTTATACGGAATATACGTCGTAGAAGAAGCCGATATCGAAACACACGGCTTATCACCCGCAAAGCAAGTTTCTAAAAAAACTGGTTGGAAAAATAGATATTGGGACAGAGTAAAGGGCATGTATATGCGCGATCGCAATTCTTGTTCCATTGTTATGTGGTCATTAGGCAACGAAGCCAGCGGAATTCTTTGTCAAGACTATTGTTATAAAATGCTAAAACCTTTAACGTTACTTCCCATTCATTATGAAGGTGCGGTAAGAACGTCTCGTGGTAGTTACGACGTATTGAGCATGATGTATCCTTCGGTTACGAGCGTTAAAAAGATGTGTGAAGGTAAAACGGCTAACGTATATCCAATTGCTAATAGACACGCTAAAACCAAGCCCTTTTTCCTTTGTGAATACGCTCATGCAATGGGCGTGGGCCCCGGCTCTTTAGAAGATTACGTTGAATTGTTCTTAAAGAACGACAATATGATGGGCGGATGTATTTGGGAAATGGTAGATCACGCCGTATGGCACGAGGGTAAAAAATACGCTTATACCTATGGTGGCGACCACGGCGAATACTTGCATGATGGCAATTTCTGCGTTGACGGTTTGTTCTATCCCGATAGAACGCCCTCTACTGGTGCTTATGCTGTAAAGAACAGTTATCGTCCCGTTAGAGCTAAGATAGCGGGCAACGGAATAATTGCACTAACCAACCATAACGTTTTCCGTAATGCCAAATATCTAACAATAAAAGGGACCTTATTAGTTGAAGGCAACGCCTTGTTTGATTTTGAGATTCCTTCCGATATACCGGCTGGTGCAACTAAAACTTTCAATCTCAACTTCGAGGCGCTTGGCGGAGATATTCAAATTAACCTTGATTATTTTGACGGCAATAAAGTAGTCGCTTTTGAACAACTCAGGGTTAATGAAGCTCTTACCGAAATTAAACGCATGGGTAGGGGACGTAAGATAGCTGTTAAAAACGTTGGCAATTACGTAAAGATGGAGTTTGACGGTGGTTCTATTACCTTTAATGAAAAAGAAGGAACCCTAGTCGATTATCGTGTTGGTAACACCCCCATATTGACGGATAGGCCTGCTAAAGAGGGATATTTTGGTAGAATGTATCAAAATCTATATCGCGCTCCTACGGATAACGATATGAACGTTAAAAAAGCTTGGCATAGGTTTGATTATGATAAGCTAACCATGAAGAAAGAAGACTTCCATTACCAAACCTTTAGCGATAAAGTGGAAGTAAGTGCTACCTACTCCATGTTGAACGGCAAAGGTAAAAAAGTCTTTAGCGTAAAAGACGTTTATACCATTTTGAATAGCGGTATAGTTAGAGTGGAAAGTAGTTTGACTGCGAACAAGAAGGTTTCACCTATTTTGCCAAGAGTAGGTAAAATTATAGAGGTAGGAAGAGCATTTAACGACGTCATTTATTACGGCTGTGGAGCAAGAGAATGTTATCCCGATTTCAAATCACAATCCAGATTGGGCGTATATCGCACTACAGTAGAGGCTTTGGAAGAAAATTACATTAAACCCCAAGAGAGTGGCAACCGTACCGACGTTCGTTACGTAGCACTTCGTAACGCAAATGGCGAGGGGATAATGATTTTTGCAGACGTTACTCCTTTGAACTTTGGCGTAAAACGTTACACCGATAAAGCTCTTGCTAGTTGGACTCATCGTGAAGATATTAAGTATGATGACGTAAATTATCTATCAATAGACGGATATATGGGTGGTATCGGTTCCAATTCATGTGGACCAATGCCCCTTGAAAAATATCAACTTAAAACCAATAGAAGTTATACTTTCAGCTTCAAAATCGTTCCTTTTGACGATTTGAGTGAAGAAATACTTTCTAATTCATAGGAGAAAATATGAAAATTTATTGCTTAGACAGACAAACTATCGTTAGAGATTTTTACGATTATTCTGTTATAAAGGGGCTCAAAGATTCTCGTGAATTTAATTTTACGGTATCTCGATACGGTTATTACGTAGTTCAGTTAGTAGTTTTACCATCTTACGACAGTAAAGGGGTAAACGTTAAAGTGGAAAGCCTTTACGGAGATGGGAAAGAAATTGATAAAGCAATAACTTGCTTTAATACCCAAGGTGTAGACGTAAAAGGTAATAAATTTAATAATAAATTGCCTCTTTTAGAGGGAGAGTTAAAGCCAGTTTTTATAGGTTGCGATTTCCAAAAAGCAGAACTTGGCAATTATTATACTTTTGTAACGATAGACGACCAAAAAGTAAAACTTAATTTTACTCTTACTGACGAATTGGTTTTTAACGAGGGTTATGACAAAGGCTCCACTCTTGCTCGTCTAAATTGGCTAAATTCAACTGCTTTTAGAGACAAGAAAATAGTTAAAGACTACGAAGCGATAGTCGCGGAAAAGAATAGTTTATCTTTTACTGGTAAAAAAGTATCTTTTACTTCCGACGGTTTAATCGAAAACGTAGAAAGCTACTATGGTGAGTCTAACGCTTTGGAAGACGAAGTTACCAAAACGTTATTTTCTCGTCCTATCGAGCTTTATATAGAGGGACAAAAGGTAAAATATAATAAAATAAAGCTTTCTACGCGCACTAATCGTGCTTACGTATCAGGTGATGGTCGTAGCGAAAAATTAAAGGTTGAAATCAATGCGAAAGCCACGTACGAAGGCCTAATAAATTATGAATTAAAACTAACTGCGGAAAAAGATGCTATTCTTCCTAACGTAAAAGTTAATTTTTATTTTGGCTCGGCAACCTATCTCTCAGGCTTTGGTAGAGAGGGCGGAAGGCTTGAAGAAAACGTTGACTACAAATGGAGTAGTGAACGTCCATGTGGAAATTTGTTCATTGGCGACGTAAACTGTGGTGCAGTTATTCGTTTTAAGAACAATATGGATGATACGTCTACTCCCATTTATAATTTGTACTCGGCTACTCCTTACGCTGTTCCAAAAGAGTCTTGGGATAACTATGGTAAAGGTGGTATAACACTAACTCGTACCGAGGAGGGCGCAACTTTGTGTGCCTATACCGGTAAAAAGATAATAAAGCAAGGTGATTCCATATACTTGTATTTTGACATTTCGCTTACTCCGTTTAAGCCAATTAATTTGAAAGATACTTTCGGCAACAGGTTGTGTACGGATGGCGTTGAGTTGACTTATGCAAGCATGCTTAACCGCGCAAAACAAGATGACGTTAAATACGTTTGCTTGCGTAACGCAGGAGTTCTTAATCCTTATATAAATTATCCATTTGATAAAGTTGAGGAACTCAAAGCACTTGCAATGGAAGCCCATAGGAACAATATTGGTTTAGGTATAAATTACGGTTTGGGCGAAATGAGTACTCGTGCAAAGGAGACGTTCGTATACAAAGCCCTTGGAAATGAAATTATTTATCGCACGGACAAAAAGACGGATACCGAAAAAGTTTTAATAGATTATTTGGGCGACGGAGCTGTAGAGGCTAACAAAATAACCTTCTTAAGCGGAGCCGTTGGTCAAGGAAAGGATATGAGCTATTACACAGTACCTCGTAGTCGTATGGATAATTTCTTTGTTGAGGGTGTAAATTACCTTATTCATTACGCTGACCTTGATGCTATTAGTATGAAAAATCCTAGTATTAGCAGGACTACTGCCGAGCGCGTCGCAAAATGCATTAGAAGTAAACGTACTGGCACAGGCGTTATGGAACTTGAAATTAGCAATCGTTATAATGATAAAAACGGTCACGTCAACGCGCTTAACGCTTACGTTAACGTTCTGCCTTTCGTTAACAAACTCTATATAGGAGAGGGGTACGATATTGGTCGTGGACCCGATTACGTTCTTACCGAGGCAAGTGGTCTTATATATGGACTTTGTGCTGATACCCACGTTGGTGCAGGTATCACTCGCAGTTTAGTATATGGTATGATGCCAAAGTACGGTGATGACGAAGCGTATAGCCGTGCGATAGGTGATATAAATAAGTTATTTAGCGATTTTGACGTTGAAAATGCAGTATTCAAAGGCTTTTGGGATTTGACCAATCCTTTCAAAGTTGATAATGCAAAAGTTTATTGCTCCACATTTATTAACGGTGCGAATATGATTGCAGTTTTCTATAACGCAAATGCAAAGACTACTACTTTCGAGGTCGGTATTGAAAACAAATTTGGTTACACGACGTTGGGCAAAAAAGTGCGCGCTCCCGAAATAGAAGGTATGCAAAGTGCAAAGAGAGTTAATTTCGGTAAAGCCATGAAATTAAAGGCAGGGCAGGGTCTAATCGTTTACGTTAAGAAATAGGTTGGTATCAATATGAAAAAAATTTCTATTTTATTGGTAGTTGTCGTAGTTGCATTTTCCATTGGCTTGGGAATTGTTGTATTGCAAGAAAATTTAACTTCTGGTGAGGATATAAACGCTATTGCCACTAATTACGAAATAGACTATTTTGATAAAGCTACGAGAACTGACGATAAAAACGGGGTTAGTCTTTTTTTTGAAGAGCCTACCACTTTTAACACCGTCGTTCTAAAAGAAAATGGCGACGTAATAAGAGAATTTTCATTTTATTATACTGATAAAGAAGGTAACGAGAAATTTATTTATAAACAAGATTTAGTTGAAGGATACCGATATTGTTCCTTTACTACGATAACTGCGACCTCGCTACGTATAGAGATTAAGGCATTGGAAGGTGAAACGTGGGATATAACCGATATAGAAATTTATTATATGGGCGATACCTACGAAGAGGATTTTAGAGTAACTGCTTACGTCGTTAGTCAATATACGTATAAAAAGAGCAGTATACAAAAAGAACATTTTAAGGCGATAACGCACGTTAATCTTATATCAACTGTCTTTTTTACGCCTGAAGGTGAAATTTATTTTACCGATTACGTTATTGATGGAGTTTTGGTCGAAGGAAAAACTATATTTGAAACTTCACTCGCGAACGTGAGAGAGGCCGTTCAAGAGGGAACTACGATTGTTGCAACGTTGCTTGGGCAAGATAAAAATGGTAGTGGATTGGACCAGATAACCATTCATAATACGGCTTTTACGACATATAAAGACAACTTTGTAGCAAACGCATTGGCGTTCAAAGAAAAATACGGATTAGATGGTCTTTCTTTTGATTACGAGTATCCGGAAACAATAGAGCAATATGCGACGATGTTCGACGTTTGTCGTACATTGAAAGAAAAAATGTCACCGGGATCTCTGATGACCGTAGCATTAGGGACTTGGGCCGTGTATAAACCACTAATTTTCGATAAAGAGCTTTTGGAATGTGTTGATTGGGTGGAGAGTATGAATTACGATGAAATGCGTGAGGACCCCCATAATTATCATTCTACGTTCTCAACCAGTTGCTACGACTTCTTTGAAAATATTAAGTTGTTCAATGAAGCTTTTGGGCTAAACAACAAAGGTACCTATGTCGACGTAAAAGATATCAACTTGGGTTTACCTTTTTACTCTAGACCTACGGATGGTAGGGGATATTGGGGTAACTACGTTGACGTTGCTGAAAGCTTAGGCAAATATACCAACGTTAAATACGACGAGTATTATCAAGGTGAATTATTGCCTCCAACATACTATAATAGTTATCAAATGATTTACGATAAAGTGTGCTATTGTATCGACCAAGGCGTAGGTGGAGTTATGGTTTGGCATTATAGTTGTGACGCATCTTGGGATAGCGGGCTATCGCTTTGGCGTGCTATTTACGAGGCGGTTGAGTCAAGGAAATAACGATTTAAGGTATCTATAAACATTGATAATGTCACCCAAAAATCCGTTTTATAAAAATTAAACGGTTTTGGGTGTTTTTATTTTGTTTTTAGGAAGAATTAAATAAAACTCGTGTGGCGTTATAATATGAAAATTTCTCTTGAATTTTGCGCGCGCGTGTGTTAAAATTATAAACGTATAAATATATTTTCAAGGTGCTAGTATGATTAAAAACAAAAGCCGACTCAGTTTTATAATACTCCCTATAATTTTTTTGCTCGCTTTAACGTGCGCTTTTTCTTTACGCGCGCCTGCAAGCATATCCGCGCAAGCAGAAGGCTCGTCTATTATTGGTGATGGTACTAAGAATAGTCCGAAACATATTGTTACGGCGGAGAATTTCTTCACTGTTATGGAGCTAATCAACGATGAAGACGCAAGCGAAGAGTGGACGAACTATTATTACAGTTTGGACGCAGATATTGATTTGAGCGAAATAAGTGATATTGTTCCAATCGGTACCGAGGCACGTCCGTTTAACGGTAATTTTAACGGTGCAGGACACTTGATTAGCGGATTGACTATTTCCGGAGGAACCAATAACGTCGGCTTGTTTGGTTATACGGGTAAAGATGCAGTCATTAC
Organism: Candidatus Stercoripulliclostridium sp.; assembly: GCA_045535235.1. GTDB lineage: Bacteria > Bacillota > Clostridia > Christensenellales > DTU072 > Stercoripulliclostridium_A. The sequence goes on along the minus strand of JAZSLG010000011.1, from coordinate 16,827 downwards.
CGGCGTGGGTGTAGTCGATGCTAGAATAGTTGTTTCAAATTCCGATAACGTCGGTGGTTTGGTTGGCTACAATAACGGAACGATTAGTTTATCTTTTTATCAAGGTTCGGTTAATGCAAGACAAAACGTTGGAGGTATTGCCGGCGTTAACAATGGAAGAGTAGAGTATTGCTTTAGTAACGGCAATTTTGTTGCATCGGCAAGTATAGCTAACCTTGGTGGAATAGTCGGTCAAAATCACAGTTCGCTAACCTATTCCTATTCTATTGGCGCTATCGTATCTTCAAACGCAAACGCCACTAACGTTGGTGGAATAATCGGCGGAAGATACACTAGTGACACGTCAACTCCCACGGGAACTTTCTATAATGGCTCGGCAAACGAGGGCATCGATGCAGTTGGTTACGGTGCTAATTCCATTGATAAATCTCCTGTTGCTTTGGATAATACTCGCGTTCAACATTTAGGAAGAAACGAGTTTAATACTTTGGATTTACAAAAACTTTTTGGTACTAATCTTGCGGTTTGGAAGCGTGATGCTTTTATCGTAACGAATCACTCGGCTTACGTTGCTCCTCTTCAAACTATTTTTGCGAACAGACTAAAAGAAAATAACGACGCACTCAACAATAAATTGGAAACTGCTTGTTCAGAGCGTATGTATGGAATTGATAGTTCGTCACTTTCAAAATGGGGTAGTGCGGAAAATCCCTATTTAATTTCTAATGAAACCCAATTACGTAACTTGCAAAAAGCGGTATCCGAATATGGAACAACCTATTCGCCGGAAAATTCAAATGATGTATCTAGCAAGCAGTATTTTTATCAAACGGCAAATATTTCTTTGACCGATAGGTTTTATCCCATAGGAAACAAAGATCAAAATAAAATTTTCCAAGGCGTCTATGATGGTGGTAATAATACGATTTCCGGTCTAAACGTTGTTGAAAATATTTACGTCAATAGCGAGATGGAAACCATTCAAGAAACCGATTATTTGGCGTTGTTTGGATACATTGGAACCGATTCCGTAATTCGTAACTTGAGATTAGACGAGACTTGCTCTATTAGTGGCATACAATACGTAGGCTCAGTAGTAGGATATAACGAAGAAGGAACTATCGAAAACGTTGAGTCTTCTGCAACCGTAAACGCCCAAGGAAGAACCGGCGGAATAGTAGGCGTAACTAAAAAAGGAGTCATAACAAACGTTTTATCTTCGGCAAACTTACAACTACGTGGTAACGTTGACGGTGGTTTATACGGCATTGTGGGAGCCTATCAATCAGGTCAACCCGCAATAACTAACGCTTGGTATTTTGTTAATGCTAATTCGAAATACAGAGCAACTAACGGCATGGGCAACGTTATGTTGTTTGACGGTATAAACGGCGAGGTTACTGCAACTAAAAACGCAAGCGGTGACGTAGAATTTAAAAAGAGTAGCGCAACCGTAGGTTATGATTTGGAATTTAGGGACGTAGAGGAAGTTGTTAAATGCTCGGATGATATATTCGTTGGCATAGCAGGACAAACTACCTATAGAAATCAAGAACTATACGTTCGTTTTGTAAAGAGCATCAATTACGGAATTAAAAATAATACAAACGCCGAATACGTAGATATGAGTAATTTGGCGGTTTTCGACCTAGGTAAAAATAAAACTACCAAGCTCTATGATGGTCAAAGTTTTGTTTTATCAATTCCGGTTAAAGACGGTGCTTACGTTAACGGAATTACGGCTTTAGATAAAAATAGTTCTCCCATCAACCTTGATAATGCCGTATTCGTATTCAACGAAAATAGTTCGGCGGTTGAGTATCAAGCGTTAATGAATAGTACGCTAGATAAAATAGAGATAGAAATTGCTACCATAATTTGGGGTGACGATTTGTTCGTTAGAGACCATACCTATAACGGTGAGCCGGTGGAATTCCCCGTTGACCAACTAACCCAACCCAGCAGTTACTCTGCGGTAGTTACTTATAGTAGTGGTCTAGCTCCCGTTAAAGCGGGCGATTACTCGTTTACCGTTATTTTTAGGAACGAGTATGATGTTAGAATGGGCTCCAAGATTAGTAGTATACGCATTAATAAACGTCAACTCTCCGTACCTCTTGACGCGTTACAAAATACTAAAGAATGGGACAATACCAATAATGCTTGTTCAGCAAGTGTAGATAATACTAAAGTGACCAATAAGGTTGAAAACGACGACGTAACCGTAACTGCAATCATGTCGTTTGAGGGTGACGGTAGTATTAGATACGATATGAATAATAATTACGTTAGCACTGTCGTTCATTACGAATTTGACGTAACGGGAAAAGATGCTCTCAATTATTTTGCTCCTGAAGATGCAACGGGTAACGGTACGATAGTTAGACGTAAAATAATGATAAGATTAAACAGCTACGAAGGTGAGTTTGCCGGTACTGGTAAAAAGCCAAGTTTGAGTGGTAATAGTATTATATCGAGTGGCGTTATACCTACTAAACCCTACGAAGCATCTTATACGTTCTTGGACGACAATGGCGTGGATATTAGCGCGACGGAAAACTACGGCTCTGTTGGCAACTATCGACTTGTCGTTAACCTTGTAGGTGATTCGGCAAAATATTACGACGTATCATTCGTAGACGCTATTATAGCTGAAGACGGTGTTACTTCATACGTCAATTTTAAGGTAATTCCATTCAAAGCAGAAATGATCTACCTAATTGATGGATTAAATAAAGATAACGTCACTTATGATGGTAATAGTCACAACGTAACTAGCTATTTCTTTGACGTTAACGGAAATCGTGTGGACGTTGATTCGTTAACCATTACCGATAGGAATGCCGATACTGTTTCCGAACTACTAAACGCGGGTGAATACCAAATTAACGCGACCTATGATGATATAAACTACGATATTGGTGCGTCTTCTCAAAAGACTTTGGTCGTTAATAAAGCGGAGCAAGCAGAGATTACGTTTGTATCTTCGTCCACCCATGCCTTCGGTACGGATTATATTGCAGTCGTTGTTGGCGGTAGTGGAGATGGAGAAGTAGAATATAGCGTTAGCGAAGATTGTGCCGATATGGCAAGTTTTAACGGAAACGTTCTTACTATCACTAAAGCCGGTGAAATTATGCTGATTGCGACTAGACACGATTTAAGTGGAAACTATAATGATATTACGGTAGAATTCTTACTTACTGTTAATAAGACGGAAATTGCAATTTGTGTTAAAGATTTTACAGTAGATTATCTGGATGACATCACGTTTGAATTTGTTTCCAGCGAAGGTGTAGCATTAAGTGGCGTTATTGGGGTAGACGTGCTACTAAACGATACTTTGTATGAAGGTGGAGTACTTGATGCCGATACCTACCGAATAAATCTTTCAATAAGTGAAGATGCTAATAGTGACGGATATATTTTGAATGTTGGTGAATGTGGCGTTCTTACGGTTAGACCGTTAGCCATTACGGTACGCGCGGAAAACAAAGAAGGCGTATATGGTGAAAAGCTAAAAGAACTTACTTACGTGATTAGCGATAATCGCGTTAATGCTTTGAATGGTAAGCTGTTTACTAGTGCGATAAACGTAGGAGATAGTGAAATATCGGCTGGTACAATTACTAATGAGAATAATCCTAATTATAACATTAATTTTGTACCCGGCACCTATACGATCACGCCTAAAGAACTAATCGTACAAGCAGTTGCACAAGAAAAGAAATATGGTGAACCCGATCCTACTCCTAGCTATGAGGTAATAGGATTAACGGACCAAGATACTGAGGAAGGTATAGGGTTAAGCGTGCAACTTTCAAGATTTAGCGGTGAAAACTCCTATATAGAAGGTGTGGAAGTTTATAGTAGCTATCAATATAGGCTTACCGAAGACATTACTTTAACAAGCAATAACTATACGGTAAAATATCAATCGGCAGCATTAACTATATTACCCGGTACGCCTCAAATAGTATCTAAAGAAATCGTTAATATCGCTCCCGGCACTATTTTGGACGATAGCAACAAACCTGCAGTAGTGGTATCCGGTAGGATTTATAACGATGGTAGTTGGAATACGCAAAATCTATTGGGAAACGTTGGTTGGAAAGAGTCGATAACCCCAGACTTTAGCAGTTCCGATACGTTTACTCATAAAGTAATCTTTACTCCCGTTAACAAGAACTACGCACCTCTTGAAATAGATATAGACGTTAAAGTAATTCCGGTTGAAATTAGCGTAACGTTTACCTCTCCTAAAGAAATCGTCTACGATGGTTACGATCATGATAATGTAAAATACGAGCTTGTTGGATTGGTGGATGGAATAAAGGCTCTCGAGGAAGTTACCTTTGAGGGCGACGTTAAGAATTGCGGTGAGTTTAAGGCTAAGATTACCATTAATAATAAAGTGTATAAGCTCGTAGGAGATAGCGAGGAAACTATTAAAATCACGAAAGCAGATTTGCAGGTTATCGTTGAAGATATCACAATTTTGGAAGGCGAAACTCCAAAAATAGAGTACCTATACGCAGGTTTCCAAAAGGGAGATAGCGCCGAGAGCTTGACAGAAAAACCAAACGTAAGTCTACCTACGACTCCCGGCACCTATACTCTTACTCCCAAAGGCGCAAGCGCTAAAAACTACAGCATTCAATATAGTAGTTTTACTCTTAAGATTCTAACGAAATCTATCGTTGATAAAGATAACGGATTAAGTCTAGAAGGTGAGTTTGATAGCGCGACCAAGTTTGAAATGATAGAAGCTGATTCCAGCTCGGACGTAAGCAATAAATATGCAGAAGTTCAAAAAGGATATAGCGCCCTTGAAAATATGGGTATAGACAAAGTCTATGACCTCAAATATTCGATTAATAATGAAGTTATTACGATTGAAGGCGAAGTTTATCTTACTATGCCTGTTCCGGAAGGTTATGGCGAAACTAAGATTGCTTATGCAATACTTACTAACAATGGTGAAATTTTGTACGTGCAAGACGTCTTATACGATGGTGATAACGTTACTATTAACGTAACCAATGCAAAGGCTCTTCTTATTCTTAGTGAGCAAGAAGATAATTCTATGATGTTATACATTGTAATAGGCGCCGTAGTCGTAATAGTTATAGTCATTATTATAATCATTAGGGCAATAAAGAAGCGCAAGGAGTCGCGTTACATCAAATATAATGATTAAAGAGCAAAGAATAACAAATAATATAAAAGGCTAACGAAGTATCGTTAGCCTTTTTTTGTTTTGCAAAGTTTGTTGAGAAATTTTCAGTTATTAATAATTTACAAGTGGTCTATGTATGTTTACGCTACGAATTATTTCTTTCTTGTGAATAGGGCTGGAAGTATAATAGGCTTTTTTTCGCCAATCTTAACCATTTGTTCCTTTAATATTTCGCGTAGCTCTTTTCTTGTTTGTTTATGAGCCTTTGATTTAACTAAGTTATTCTTTTGTATAGCATCCTCGTTAACGTCGTAAAGGTAATCTTCAAAATAAATTTTTGCTTTGGCTTTTATATAACCTATGCCAACGGCTCTAACGGAGTACAAATAATCTTTAGTTCTGATTGCACGGCCCACTTGAGATTCGCTAACTTGAATAAAAGCATGTTTGCGAGAAAGTTCACCGGTTAACGACTGTCCACTATAACTATCAGGTACGTCAATTCCGGCAATAGAAAGTAAAGTAGGGGGTAAATCTATTAGACTAACAACGTCTTGGATTTGTTTGCCACCTATGAATTTACCGCCTTTAATAATTAAAGGAATATGAGTACAACTGTCGTGTGGACTACGTTTATATTCAAGATTTCTGGTCTTAAAATGCGAACCGTGGTCAGAAGTATAGATAATAACAGTATCTTCGTATATGCCATTCTCTTTCAACTTATCTACTAGTCTACCAACGTTATAGTCCAGTCTATTAATTGCGCTGATATAATCCGGATAACTCTTTTTGTAATCACCACGAAGGAAGGTTAAGTCGTCCGGGATAGGGTAATCTTTGTAGCTTTCTACCGTAGGAATATAGCCCTCGTAGCAATGTCTATCGTTTTGATGATGGGGCTCTAGTTGGGATATGAACATAAAGAACGGCTTGTCGTTTGCACGTTTGTCAATATACTCGGTTGCAAAATCGTTTATGCAATCTGCCCTGTATCCGGTAAAATCAATCTTATTACCATCTTCATCAAAAACGTAACCGTCATACCCGTGCGAGGTGAATTCTAATACGTCCGCAGCACGCACGTATTTGTATTTGCCTTGGCGTTCTTTTGGGATACTGGAACTTTCACAATGGATACCTATACCAGGGTATCTGTCGCTTGCAAGATGCCACTTGCCAATATAGGCGGTGTCATAGCCGGCTTCGTTAAAATACTCTGCTAAGGGCTTAATATCGTCCTTTAGTGCAATACCATTCCAGTAAGAACGATTTTCAGTTGCGTAAGTACCGCTTTGTAAACAAGCACGAGCAGGACCACAAACTGGTTGGCAAGTAAAGCAATTTTCAAATTTTACGCCCTCTTTCGCAAGAGCAGTTAGAGAGGGTGTAAGAGTAGGCGTTACCGTATCCCAACGTTGTTGGTCTGCAAAATAAAATATAATATTTGGTCTTTTCATAAATTTTATTATAACACGATATTGCATTTTATTCAATAGTTTAATTTTTTTTATCGATTCAAATTGCATGAATGCCTATATTACGTGCGCGTATTAACTATTGACTTTTTACAAAATTTTTGCTACACTATTTTTAACTATTGTTTAATAGCAATTCGTTATGGTTGATTAAAAACGTTAGACAAGGAGAAAAACATGCCTAAAGCACCCAATCCTAGAACAGCATTACAAAAAAGGATTAAGGAATTATCCGTTCCTGCCGCTTCAAGTACGATTATTAAGCAAGAGTATTACGATCAGTACGATTGTAAACGTGGTTTAAGAGATATTAACGGAAAGGGCGTTTTGGTTGGATTGACCGAAATTTCCGAAATAATTGCTGCTAAAGAGGATGAAAAAGGCGTTCGCACCCCTGTAGACGGTGAACTTTATTATCGTGGAATTCCGATAGAGGATATTGTAAAAGGCTTTGTTAAAGAAAAAAGATTCGGCTTTGAAGAGGTCGTTTATTTGTTGATTTTTGGTAAACTTCCAAACGAAAAGGAGTTTGAGGAATTCAAAGGTATACTTTCTACACTTCGTAAACTTCCACAAGGCTTTCTTCGTGACGTAATAATGAAGAAGTCATCTACCGATATGATGAATGTTTTACAACGTAGCGTACTAACGTTATACGCTTACGATGAGAATCCCGATAGTATAGCCATGGATAACGTTTTGATGCAATGCTTGGATTTGGTCGCTAAATTCCCCATGCTTTCCGTTTACGGATATCAAGTATTCAAGCATTATCACGAAGACGGAGACCTGATAATACATCAACCGGATGCTGGTTTTAGTACTGCGGAAAATATATTAAGAATGCTTCGTGACGACGGTAATTTTTCTCCTCTAGAGGCTAAACTACTCGATTTATGCTTGGTTTTGCATGCTGAACACGGTGGCGGTAATAACTCATCTTTTACTTGTCATGTCGTAACAAGCTCGGGGACCGATACCTATTCTGCAATAGCTGCCTCTCTTGGCTCTCTAAAAGGACCCAGACATGGTGGTGCAAATGCAAAGGTTATTAGAATGATGGACAATATAGCTGAAAACGTTAAAAGCTATAGCGACAAAGATATTAAAGATTATTTGGGTCAAATTTTAGACGGTAAGGCGTTTGATAAACAAGGTTTGATTTACGGTATGGGCCATGCTATATACTCAAAATCAGACCCAAGAGCAAAGATATTAAAGAGCTTTGTAAAACCACTTGCAATAGAGAAAGGTATGGAGAAAGAATATTCTCTATATCGTAAGATAGAAGTCCTTGCTCCTCAAGTTATTGCCGAAAAACGCAAAATATACAAGGGCGTTTCGGCAAATATCGACTTTTATTCGGGATTTATATATCGTTTACTTGGTATTCCCACCGAATTATTTACGCCCATTTTTGCAATAAGTCGTATCGCAGGCTGGTCTGCTCATCGTATAGAGGAACTTGCTAATGCCGGTAAGATTATTCGTCCCGCCTACGATGCCGTTGCTCCTCGTGCAAAATATGTTAAATTAAGTGATAGAAAATAGGAGATTTATATGCTAAATCTTATTCCAAAGCCAAAAATACAAGAAGAAAAGTTTGGTGAGTTTATCATCAATGCTGAAACCACGTTATACGCCGACGATAGTCTAATATATGCTAGAGAGGTGTTAAACACTTTCATGGAAAATACTTGCGGATATAAGCTCCCCGTGGTTGTTTCCAAACAAGCCCAAATTGCTTTCTTATACGATAGACATATTAATAAAGAGGGCTACGTCTTGGACGTTAACGTTGATGGCATCGTCATTAAAGCTTCGAGTAGCATCGGCGCTTTTTACGCCGTACAAAGTATAAGGCAATTGACAGGTGGCGATCTTATTGAAAACCCCAATTTCTTAACGCTTCACGCCTTGTACGTGGAAGATGAACCTCGCTATAAAGTTCGTTCAATAATGTTGGACGAAGCAAGGTATTTCCATGGCGTCGATACCGTCAAAAATTTACTGGATATGATGGCTTATTATAAACTTAATACATTCCATTGGCATTTGACAGATAACGAGGGTTGGAGAATCGAAATTAAGAAGTATTCAAGACTTACCGAGGTTGGTGGAATGAGAAAGGGTAGCCAAACAATGGCTTGGGGTAACCGTTTTGTAGATTGGACTTTGCATGAAGGTTTTTATACTCAACAAGAAATAAAGGAAATCGTACAATACGCCGAGCGTTTGAATATTACTATTATTCCGGAAATTAACATGCCGGCACATTTTGGGGCTGCAATTGCCTCCTATCCTTGGCTTTCATGTAGCGGTAAGGAAATAGAAGTTCCCATAGTTCACGGCGGGTCCCCAGATAAAAACGGAATAGGGCATATGATTGCTTGCCCCGGCAAAGAGGAAAGCACTTTCCGCTTCATATATGACGTTTTGGATGAAGTATGTCAACTGTTCCCCGGCCCCTACGTTCATATTGGAGGAGACGAAGCTCCTAAGAGCGAATGGAAAAAATGCCCCGACTGTCAAAAATTAATAAAGGAAAAGGGACTAAAAGACGAGGAGAACTTGCAAGGATACCTTAATAACAAGATAGCTGTTTATCTAAAGCGTAAGGGTAAGCGCATGATAGGTTGGAACGAAATTTTATCCGCTAAAAAACTAGATAATTCAATCATCGCTCAATATTGGACTTTCAAACGTGATATGAAAGTGGAAAATTATTTGCTTAGCGGTCATGACGTAATAATCTCCAAGCATCAAGCCTTTTATTTTGATATGACCTACGCTCAAAATAACCTCAAAACGACTTATGCATTTGAACCTGAAAAATATAACGTTAATTCTTCTAACGGCGGTATATTGGGCTTAGAAGGTTGTTTGTGGACGGAATGGGTGCCTACGGAAGAGAGGATAAATTATCAATTGTATCCCAGAATGCAAGCATTTGCCGAGGTCGCTTGGTCTTCTAAAGAAGTTCGCAACTATAAGGACTTTATTGCGAGACTTAAAAAGCAACTTCCAATACTGGATAGGTATGGTATAGAGTATTGCCCGCTTAATATGGTTAATCAAGGCGGATTAAAACGATTAAGAATGATGATGGAGTTCCAAAACAAGAACGCACATGCAGAATTTAATCGCGCAATGAGTATAAGAAAAAAGAAAAAGTATCGCGTATGATAACACTGCTTTCGCTAAAAAGAGAAATAACGAAAGAAGAGTGCTTTAAGCATTTGGAATTTCCCTTTGTAGCGAAAGAGGAATATTCCAAATTGCGAATTAAATATAGCTATTTCCCTAAGGATTATTTGGGAGAAGACGGCTTTGGTTTGGCACTTAACGCCTTCAAGGAAGCATACGGCGATAGCCTTGTAGATATAGAGAAAGTCAAAAATGAATTGCCATTAAAAAACCATATTACTCTCTCGCTTTCAAAGGAGGGAGAACTAATAGGAACGGCACATAGACACGCTAACAACTTAGTAGTAGAAGTTAGTCAATTGGGTTCAACACCGGGATTTTATCTTGTTCCTATAAACAAAGGAAATTATTCCGTAGTTTTATCGGTTCATGCCTTACTTAGCGAGAAAGTAACGGCTGAGGTCGAGGTAGTGGCGTATGAATAAACTCAAATTTGAACTACATACCCACACTATTCATAGCGACGGAAAGTTTACTCCCAAAGAACTTGTTGAAAGTGCAAAAAAGTGGGGATATTACGGTATTGCACTAACCGACCATAATACCGATAGCGGTTGCGAAGAAGCAATTAAATGGGGACAAAAATTGGGTGTTTTGGTAATACCCGGTATTGAGTGGACAACTTTTTACGGACATACAGTTGTGCTTGGCGGTAATTCTAAAATAGATTGGCGAAGCGTTACTGAATCTAACGTCGTAGAAAAGGTCAAGCAAGCAAAGAGGGCGGGCGACGTGGTTGGAGTAGCACATCCGTTTAGAGTTGGATATCCTGTTTGTACCGGTGGACGAAATAGCTTCCCATTGGAACTCTATGAATATATAGACTTTTACGAAGCTATGTCGGGAGAGATAGAAGATCCTACTAACAAGAGGTCAAAGGAAGAATATTTTTCGTTAAAAATGCAGTTTGGTACAACTGCTACCTATGGAAGAGATTGGCACGCTGATAACGATAGGGAAAACTGCACTTATGGAGCAACCTATCTAGTTAGCGACAAAGAAAACGTTACTATAAAAGAAGCTCTAGAGCTTATTAAGGCAGGTAAAACCATTGTGGGCGATAGGGTTAACGGCATAAATATTTTGGAGGAGAAAGCATGATTACAGCACACGGCGGAGCATTAAATACAGGTAGAAATACTTATGAGTATTTTAAGGCAATGGAAAACCTTGATATGGAAGCGATCGAGGTTGATATTCGTTTGAAAAAAGGCGAGTTGTATTTGGGACACACACACGTACCATTGTTAAAAAGCAAGAGAATTCCTTTAAGATACGCTTTTGAATTTTGCAAAAAGTTTAACAAGAGAATAAACTGCGACGTTAAACAAGCTGGACTCGTAAAACCGGTTCAAAAACTTGCCGAAGAACTTGGAATAGAGCATCTAGTATATTTTACTGGTTCCGTTTCTCCGGACGAAGTAAAAGATTTGGGTGGATGCGACCTTTACGTAAATAACTCTTTTTATGCTCACAAATGTTTTCTTACTATTGGAAATCTCCCAAAAATTAAAGAGTATCTAGATAGTTTTAATAGCGAAAGAGTAAAAGGTATTAATATCAATTATCTATTGACAAACAAAGAGCTATGGCTAAAAGCAATGGAACTTGGTATTGGTGTATCTATTTTTACCGTAGATATTGAGCAAGTTCTTGAGCAAATTATTGATTTGGGCTTTGACAATATAACCACTAATAAAGTAACGGCAGCGCTAAAGTTTAGAGAAAAGAAGGATTAATTACTGAGATACGTAATAGGGCAAAAGGGCTTTAATAGTGCGAATTTTTTGATAGTAGTATTGGTGACTTACGCCTTGTTTCGGCGTGAGATATTGTCAAACTTAAGCTCTAAAAATATGCAGTTTTGTATCCCTAAATCTTAATTTTTGATAACTATAAATATTTAACTTAGATATATACGGATGACTCAATTCGAGTTGTTTCTCGTTGATTTTCCTTTTAATACTAACGAGTACTAGAAAATGCTTAATTAATTAAAGAGAGGGAGTAGTAATAATGAAAATTGATTTTGAAAATGGCGCAATAGTCCATTATGACGATTTTTGTTCTAGGTCCTTTTACGACGTATCCAATAACCTCTTGACGGCACAATTTGACGGCATGGGCGGAATTTGTTAATACGCAGATATATACAAATGGGACTTTTTTGAGTGTTACTATAACCAAATGGCAATAAACGATAGAGTTTTTGACCTATATACCCCCAAAAAAGTTACAATGGTTGGTAGAAAAATGGTCATTGAAACGGAAACTGAGGAAGCTTTTATTAAAATAGAGCAATTTGCAGACGACGCTACTAACGCTATTTTTGAGGAATTTACGATAACTGCAAAAAAAGGAGAAGTTAAGTTTGAAAACGTTATAAATTTTGGCGTTAATATGACTTCTTATCTCAAAAATCTATTTAATTCTAGATTGAGTATATCAAATTTTGCACGTTTGGTATATGGTACGTTAGGGGCGGTAATAAAAGGCCACAAACACAACGAAGATAAAGGCAATTATATAGTAATGCGCAATAGATTGGTTGAAAACTGGTATCTTGATTTTGCCGTTTCAAAGCCTTCCTTCCCAAGAGAAACAAGTGGAATGTACACCAACCAATTTAGCGCAGAACTTTATCTAAAAGAGGGAGAAACCGGTTCGGTTAAAATAGTCGTGAGTAACGGCACTTATAAAGATTTCAGTTACGTTGACGTAGCAAAGCTTTATGAAAATTTTGACTTATATAAAAATAAAGCGAAAGAATATATAGAAAATTTGCCAGTGCCTACTTGTTGTAATACCGAATTTCTAAAAGCATATTACAAAAGTTTATACAACTGTTCGCTATCAATGTACAAAGAGATGGGCGACTTCAAAGGTTTTTTAGCAGGTATAGTTTATCAATCTCCTGCAAGAACCTATTTTAGAGATGGATATTGGACCATTCTTAGCGTATTGCCCAATCGTCCAGAGTTGGTTAGGAATGAGATTATTACCCTAGCAACCGGCGTGGATAAAGATGGAAAATGCCCAAGCGCAGTAAAATATAACTTTAAGAACTGGTGGGGTAATCATTATGACAGTCCTTCGTTTTTGGCTATAATGGTGTACGATTACGTGCGTATAACGGGTGATAAAAGTATACTGAGTGAAAAATGGCGCAAGACCAACATCCTAGATGCCTGTCGAATGGTTGTTGAAAAACTTGCCGAATGTTGTGACTCTACCGGACTTCTTTACAAGGGCGGAGAATATAATAGACGTGATTGGTGCGATAACGTTTTCCGTATTGGTTATTGCACTTATGACGAAGCACTTTTCCAAAGGGCGCTTTACGCATTGGGTGAGCTATATAAGGGCATAGACGACGAACTATCTATTGAGTATTATGCTCGTGCTGAAAAAGTCAAAAACGCCATAAATAACATGCTTTGGGAACCTAAACTTGGGTATTATGTTAACTATAAAGACGAAAACTTTGTAGAGGACAATTTGTCTATTGATACCGTCGTTTGTGTGTTGTTTGGTATTGCGGACAAAGAGAAATCTCTTTCTATGTTATCCAAGATGGAAGCTTTGCTTGAGAGTAAAAACAATCGTGAACAAAAAGCGGGAGATTTTGGTTGCTTGTCCGTTTATCCTTTCTATAAAGATAATAAATCGGTGGTTATAAAATCCAGTTTGCCGTACTATTATCATAATGGTGGTGATTGGCCGTACTGGTCCTCCGCGTATGCTTATGCTAAACTCATGCACGGAATGGACTATGAATATCCGTTAACGCGTTGGTTTACTTATAACTTGGAAAAGAAGAATTTTACTCCCGTTGAATTTTACGCGCCTTGCCACCCAGACGGCTCACTTTTGCAAGCTTGGTCTAGTATGGGGGCTTTCGTGCTAAGCTACGTGGATGGTAAGTTTTTTAATTAGCGTGACGTAATTAATTAAAAAGCGGAGGGTTAACCTCCGTTTTTTTATATCTAATCTCGCATGTGTTAAGTGACTCACTAACGCGCGCGTTAAATATTAGTAAATAATTCACTTTTCGTTTGCCTTTTTATTATATTTATTATATAATAGAGCCAGTTATTGTTTTAAGGAGAATAACAATGCGTCAATTGCGTCGATACGGATTATTTATTTTACTAATGGTTTTGGTGCTTTCATGCACTTTAGCGTTGCTTGCTTGCTCTAATGACGACGACGATAATAATAGTGGCGATGAAATACTCAAAATCCGTATTGAAAATTTGCCCGAGATGTCCGTATACTCTGGCGATCTTATTGATTTGGAAGGCGCATCCATTTTCGTTACCAACAAAAACAATGAAGTATTAAGCGTGCCGATTACCCAAGATATGCTAAGCGGGTACGATCCCAATACGTTGGGAGAACAAACCGTTACTATTACTTATCAAGGTTGCACTACCACTTTTAACGTTAATGTTATAGAAACCGAAGTTCAAGATATTTCCATACACGAGCGTCCTTCTGTTATTTCCGTCGTGCAAGGCGGAAAATTGGATTTGTCCAAAGTAAAATTAAAAGTTAGCTATCAAAGTCGTTTTATCATTATCGACAAAATTAATAATAACATGGTAGAGGGGTATAGTGATAACCTTCCCGTTGGTACCAATACGATTTATATTCGTTATAAGCAATTTACTGCTCCTTTGGAAATAGAAGTAAAGGCAAAATCGGTTATTTCTATCGAGCTCAAAGCAAAACCTAAAAAGTTACAATATTTCGTAGGGGAAGAGTTTGACCCCAGGGGAATGATAGTAAAGCGCAAATACGATATTGGTGATTCAGACGAAATTAGTTACGAAGAAAACGCGACCTTATTTACTTTTGATTATGATTTTACCAAGGAAAGTTCACGTTCCATAGTCGCTGTTACAGTAAATAATCTAACTGTAACTTTTAACAACTGTGTAGTTAAAAATCCAGTAGTAACCAAATTTGATATAAACGTTATGCCCATTCCAAAGGCTATCGTTTTGAACGAAGAAGTGCTAACGCCCAATGAAAATATGGAACTTCTAAATATGATAGAAGGTTCTCAAATCAATTGGTCGCTTGGTAAAGGTACCGTCACCTATGATAATGGCGAAAAGGAAACCGTAAGTTTATCCGATCCTTCCGTTTATTTGTTCTATGATAGCACTGATAGTGCTAGACGTATTGATAAAGAACATTCTTTTAACGAAGTTGGTTCTCACAAAGTATTCGTTCGTTACGGCAATAGTGACAATTACGCCGAAGTATTTATTACTGTTATTGATAAAAAGCCATATAGACTATTGCTTGGCGACGTTAATCTTCCTGGTGAAAGGGTAGAGGAGCGCGTTTTCATAGAAGGAAGCACCTTTGCTACTTCTTTCTTGAGGTACAATATTTTATATAACAATGCAACTTATTATAACAATGGTGTACATTCTTACGAGCTTGCAGACCTTTCTTTATGGTCTAGTTTGAATGCAAGTTTTCTTTCAAACGATGGTTCCAGACTTGATTTGGACGTAGATTATCTTGATCCAAACGATGGAAAACAACACGTTAACTTTACCGTAATGGGAGTTTCTTCGGGATATAAGGTAACGGTTATTCCAAAGGTAGCAACCTCCATGATAGTACAAGCCCCGGACAAGAACGTATATTCTGCTGGTAGCTCTCTTAATTACGAAGGTTCCTATATTTACGTAGAATACAACAACAACACTAATGAGCGCATTACTCCTCCTAACGTAGAAAAATACGTTAAACTATTTGATAGCAATGGAAACGAGGTTAATACGATGTCTTTCATTGGTGAGTATACGGCAAAAGTTACTTTTGAAAATTTGGAGAAAACGTTTACGGTAAGAACCGTTGATAAGGATGAAGCCGTAACTTCCATTACGTTAACGGAACGAAAGACCAACGAATACGGTATTGACGAATATCATGAAATGCCCTTTGACGAAATATACGGCTACGCCAACTTTGAATCCATTCCTTTTAACGATATATTCATGAACGTAACGACGGGTGAAGGTACTACGATGATCTCACTTGCTAATGCCGAAATTATCAAAGGAAATAGATATGCAAACGGAGAACAAACGTTACGTTTCCGTTACGAAGGATATTTGTTTGAACTAAATATTTATATCGAGGGAAGAAGAGTTTCTTCGATAGAGGTAAGTAAGGCTCCCGAAAAACTAGTTTATATTTTGAACGAGGACGTTGAATTGGATATTAGCGGTCTCTTAATTACCAAAGTATTTAACGATGGTGATAGAGGTGAGCAAAATTACTTTGGTGATTTATGGTCGTTTAGCGGATACGATTTGAGTTTGTTAGGAGTTCAAAAGGTTTTGGTCTCTTACGATCTTGGCGAAAACGTATATTCTACCTCTTTCGATATTGAGGTTACGGACTCGGACGTAGTCTCCATTTCTTTTGACGAAGAACAAAACGGAGTAGAAACTTTTGAAATTGAAACTGAAAACGGCGTTGAAAGCTTTAGAGGTATAAAAGTAACCTATCGTGACGACGTTAACTTGACTTACGTTTACAATTATTTTGATAGCGAGGGCTTACTCGTTACCGAAATAAAGACCTTGTATTTCAACGTTAATTATGCTGACGGACGCGTCGAAAGAAGAGAATTAAAGGCAGGTTATATTTCTTACGACAAAGACGTTAATCCCAACGTAGACGGTAATTTCAAACTTACTGCAAACATTAATTACAGTGGACGTACCGCTAACGTTAATTTATACGTAGTTGTTAGAGAGCTTGAAAAGATAGAGGTTTACTCTTTACCTAACGTCGTTACCTATGCTGAAGGTCAATCTCTAAGTAGAGAGGGTGGATACGTAATGAGGACGTATAAAGACGGTTCTACGGATATCTTGCCCATGACGAACGGATTAATCGGCGTGGACGGATATAAAGTAAATCCTTTTACGA
>JAZSLG010000012.1:0-1715 GCA_045535235.1 Candidatus Stercoripulliclostridium sp. | reverse complement strand
TATTTTAGTTCAGCGGGCATAATTCCTTCCTCCTATGCATTGCTTATACTTATAATATAAATAAAACGCGCGCGCGTCAATAATATTTACTATTTTTTTACTAAATTTAGTGAAAATCGCGTGTGCGCGAGGTAAAATAAGTGTGAAAAAGGGGCCTAAAAAGCCCCTTGAAATCCTAATATGCCAGAGTGTTTTTTAGTTAAGTCGCAAATCTTTGCCTTTGAGAACCATTATAGCAGACCTTTTTTTATGGGAAATTCTACTAAATACGCGGTCGCCGTATTTGTCGCGTAGTTGGTCGGGAGAAAGGTTGGAAGTGAAGCAAGTGGTACTTTCCGTTCTTTCATTCAAGATGCAATTTAGATAGTTTGCAGTAACGTTGGTAATAGTGGGTTCGGCACCGAGGTCGTCGAGAACAAGGAGGTCGCATTCTACTAGCGGTGCCCATATTTCCGCCTTTTCCGCCTCTTTGGCAAGGTGATATTTTAAGAATAGGCTATTCATTTCCGCGCTGTTAAGATATAGCACGCTAAAGCCTTTTTTCATAAGGTTGTTGGCAAGGATGGATATTCCATAGGTTTTACCTACGCCAACGGGACCAAAGACACCTAAAATTTTCGAGTTATTTTGGGGGAATTTTTCGGCTATTTTTGCTAGTATGCCATAGTATAATTTGTAGTTGTCTATGTGGGAAGAAGGAAAACGTGAATAATCTACCTCTTCAAAAGAACTCTCGTCGGTTAGAAGAGAACCACATTTTTCGCGTAGGCTGGCGTATATGAGTTGCTTTAAGCAACTGCACTCTCCACCGTTTACGTAACCGGTATCCTTGCAGATGGGACAAACGTATTTGGTTTCTAGGTCTTCTTTATTTACACCAAGCTCACCCATACGTTTTTCGATCAGAGCAACTACTTCATCGTAACGTGCGCGTATATCAGAAATATTTTCACTTTGGGAACCTAAACTTGACATTTTAGCACGCAAATCTACGCGCTCACAATGCAAGGCGCGATATTCTTCGTCGCGGAGCAATTGGTCGTAAAGAGCGTCTACGCGCACTCTTTCGTTAAATCTTCTTTCCGCTAAAACGGAATAGGCTGTTTTTTTAGCTTTAGACATATTTTGCCCCCCTAAATATCCCAACTATCGATATCGATATCTTTAACGTCGCGGAATACCGAGGCGATTTCTTCTTGGGTGTATTCTTGTTTCATTACCATATCTTTTGAATCTTTTTTACCGCTCTTTTTGTTTTCGTTTGCGCCGGACTCGAAGAATGCTTTTGCTCCTTCGACGGTATAGATACCATTTTGCTTAAATACGAGCAAAATCTTGTTTACGTAACTCATCGGGAAGGGCTTACCTTGAGCGTTTTCGGCAACGACTAGAACGACGTCGTGTTCAAAATTCCAGTCCTCGATGAAGGTGCGGTAAAAGTCGCGGTCGCGGTTAGAAATAAATGCTTCTGCGCCGGCACGCTCCAAAACTTCTTTGATAGCCACGTCGATTTTGGCTTGGCGAGATACGTAGGCGTTTACTCCGTCGAGGGTAACGATACCTAACTTATAGAATTTATCAACTACCACTTGCATACCATCGAGAGTTTTTACGTTACGCATAAAGCAGAATTTGGCGATGGCGAGTAGGGCGGATTTTTCGTATCCAAGCTTTAACCAAGGATTGACGTAGGTTTCTATAGGCATATCTAGGGT
>JAZSLG010000004.1:0-5489 GCA_045535235.1 Candidatus Stercoripulliclostridium sp. | reverse complement strand
ACTCTTTCCGCTACCGCTTTTTCCCAAAATAAAAATCATGCCTTTGTCGGGGAGCGTGAACGAAATATCGTTTAATGCACGACAAGAAGAGGTGTTTCTACTTTTATAAATCTTGGTTAAATTTTTGATTATAATCATATTGCTCAATCCTTAAATATATTATTGCATAATAGACTATTCAAGTCAATAAAAAAAGAAAACACTAAGTGTTTTCTTAAAAGCTGAAATATCAATTTTTTTCGCTATTTAGTATTCTTTCTTACGTTTATTATTCTTACGATTATAGGACTCAAAACAACGTTTACCGCAAGTTCGAGGAGAAAGTTTATGCCAACAAGTCCAAGTATCATATATTCGCCAACGTTTGTAAAGCCCGCGGAAAGCCCCCATTCTTTTATGGTATCAAAAAAGAAGATATAACAGCCTAGTAAGAAAACGCCGGTATTTACTAAAGGACAAGCTATGGCGGAAAGAACTACCGCGAGATATACGTTTTTCTGTTCAAAGAGTTTGTAAACTAGTCCCGAGGCAATTCCACAAAGTGCGCCTTTTAGTAGCACGGTAACGATAGTTCCTACCGCGTGGATTGCCATGAACGCCATGCCGTCTGTAAATAGCACGACTACGCCGAATACGAAGCCGAGCCAGGTGCTAATCTTGGGTCCACATATTGCAGAGCCGATAACTATGGGAATTAATACGAGCGAGATGGATGCCGGACCAAACTTGATAAACTGTCCAACAAGTTGCAATACTATAACTAGCGCGGTAAGAATGGCGCCCAACGCTATATCTTTGGTGGATAAACCTTTTTTCATAACTTTTCCCATATCGCAATTTTAATACTTTTTATGTATTATTTCAAGTATATGGGTCATAAAAAAAAGAAAGCAAAAGATTGCTTTCTTTCTCGTTGGGATTTATATAAACCTTAATAACCAAAGTAGGCTATTGCATTATCGTAACAAATATCTCGAATTACTTTCTTTAAGTAGGGGAGTTCGCTTTCGGGATATTCGCCGTTTTCAACAAGGGTACCAAGATAGTTAGCAAGTATTCTTCTAAAATACTCGTGACGAGCGTAAGAGAGGAAACTCCTAGAGTCTGTGAGCATACCTATAAAGGTTGCGATAGGAGCGCCTGCAGAGTAGGTGGCGATTTGCTCTTCCATGCCTTTTTTGTGGTCGTTAAACCACCAAGCACTACCTTGTTGTACCTTTCCCTTAAAGGGTGCGCCGTTAAAAGCTCCCATCATGGAAATTAGCAATGCGTTATCTTTGGGGTTAAGAGAATATAAGAGGGTTTTGGGTAATCTACGCTGTATTGCAAGCTCTCCTAGGAGACCGTAAAGGTTATCAACGTGATTCATATCGTTTACGCAGTCAAAGCCTGTGTCGGGTCCAAGTGAGAGGAACATATCCTTATTTGCGTTGCGCACGCAACCAAAATGAATCTCCATAGCGATATCGCGCTTATGGTATTGCTTACCAAAGAATATGAGCATGTCGGTCTTGAAACCGTCGATTTCGTCTTGTGCGAGAGGTTCGTGATTAAGGGCTTTTTTGAAAACCTCTTTTGCTTTATAGCTAGCACTAAGATTGAAAGGAACGTAATCTAAGCCGTGGTCTGCTGCTTTACATCCGTTTTCTTGGAAATAGTCGAGTCTGGACTTGAGAGCGACTTTTAGGTCGTCCAAACTCTTTATAGGTAGTCCTGTTAATTTGGAAAGGCTTGATATATAATCTAGGTAATCAGGCTTCTCAATATTAACGGCTTTGTCGGGACGGAATGCGGGAAGGACTTTTACAGCGTATCCCTCTTGCTTTAACAACTTGTGATACTTTAGGGTGTCGAGGGGGTCGTTGGTTGTAACGATAACTTTGACGTTAGCCTTTTCAATAATCTTTCTAACGCTAAGATTTTTAAGAGCCTCATTAGCTTTTTCATATATCTCTTTTGCCGTTCTTGCGTTAAGAGGGGTATCTATACCCAAATATCTCTTTAACTCAAGATGGCTAAAGTGATACAACGGATTTCCCGCCATTGCGGGCAAAATGGTAGCCCAAGCTACAAATCTATCGTATTTATCTGCTTTCCCGGTTATTAATCCTTCTTCTACGCCCATATTTCTCATGGCGCGCCATTTGTAATGGTCGCCACCTAGCCAAGCGTCGGTAATGGTGGGGAAGGTAACGTCTTTGTAAATTTCCTTAGCATCAACGTGACAGTGATAATCAACGATAGGCAAGTCTTTTACTTCATCAAAAAGCTCTTTAGCCGTAGGATTGTTTAGCAAAAAGTCGTCGCTTAAAAATTTCTTCATGGTATTTTCTCCTCTAATTCTTTATTATAATATAATTACGAAGATAAATCAAGAGGGGAAATAAACTTTCTCGCGCGCGTGCGCGGGTACCTTATATATATTATAGTTTTTACGCGCTTTTATCTGATTGACTAATAATGGTGGGCTATTATTCAACGTGTGCGACACACCCTAAAAATCAAACAAAAAGTTCATTTTTGAGGCGCAACCACAATATATTGTGGCAGTAAAATCGGTTACCACAAGAGCGCAAAAAAAATATTACTAATGCTCAAAAAAATTTAAAAAATTACGTTTTTTTATTTGACTTTATATATTATTTTTACTAAAATAGTATCGTTCGCGTTCGGGGATTTCTCGTAAACCGCCCGATTAGGTAACTTAAGATGGAATATTGCATCCAAGTGGGTGTCAATTCCGGAGGTACACGAGCAAGCTGGAAGATAGAGAATGGCCAATGGCCTTTTATTTATCGGAAGGCACGATACACACGGCTGAGTGTGTACGGAAATGAAATATATGGAGGAAACAAAATAACATGGCAGGTCAAAAGATCAGAATTAAATTGAAAGCCTATGACCACAGCTTGATAGACTCCAGTTGCGCTAAAATAGTTGAGGCTGCTAAGAGCACCGGCGCTAGCGTATCAGGACCTATCCCGCTACCCACCGAGAAGGAAATCGTTACTATTCTTCGCTCTCCTCATAAATATAAGGATAGCCGTGAACAGTTCGAACTTCGTACCCACAAGAGATTGATAGACATCTATAACTGCTCTACCAGAACCGTTGACGCTCTCATGAAGCTAGACGTTCCCGCAGGCGTAGATTTCCAACTCAAGCTGTAATAGGAGGCTCAATATGAAGAAAGCAATTTTAGGTAAGAAATTAGGTATGAGCCAAATATTCACAGCAGACGGCACCGTTATCCCCGTAACCGTTGTTGAAGCTGGTCCTTGCACCGTTATTCAAATTAAAAACGTAGAAAAAGACGGATACGATGCAGTTAAGGTAGCATATGGCGCAGTTAAGGCTAATAACGTTAATAAGCCCACTCTTGGACAATATAAGAAGGCAAACGTTGCTCCCATGAAGACCATGAAAGAGTTCCGTTTTGAAGATTGCTCCGCTTATACCGTAGGACAAGAAATCAAGGCTGACGTTTTCGCAGTAGGCGACAAGGTTGACGTAACCGGCACCACCAGAGGTCGCGGTTATACCGGTACCATCCAAAGATGGAACACCCACAGACTAATGGCAACCCACGGTGTAGGCCCCGTCCACAGATGTGTTGGTTCACTAGGCGCAAACAGCTCTCCTTCTAGAGTTTTCAAAAACAAGAAGATGGCTGGTCAATATGGTCACGAACAAGTTACCATTCAAAATTTGGAAGTAGTTAAGGTTGATGCAGCACGTAACGTACTACTCATCGCCGGCGGAATCCCCGGTCCTAAGAATAGCCCCGTTATCGTAAAGAACACCTGTAAGAAAGTTAAGGCTTCCAAATGGTTCAAATAATAGGGTAAAGGAGATACGAATATGATAGCAAAAGTTATAAATACCCTAGGTAAGGAAGTAGGAACCGTTGAACTAAACGATGAAATCTTTGGCAGAGAGTACAACGAAGCACTCATTCACCAAGTTGTCGTAGCTCAACTAGCAAACAAGAGACAAGGCACCAAGAGCGCTCTCACTCGTACCGAAGTACGTGGTGGTGGCAGAAAGCCCTGGAGACAAAAGGGAACCGGTAGAGCTCGTCAAGGTAGCATCCGCGCTCCTCAATGGACTCACGGTGGCGTAGTATTCGCACCCAAGCCCCGCGATTTTAGTAAGAAGATTAACAAGCAAATGAGAGTTGGCGCACTATGTAGCGCACTAAGCAAGAAACTTGCTGACGGTGAACTCCTAATCGTTGATAACTTCACCATCGCAGAACCCAAGACCAAGCTTGTTGCAACTGCTCTTAATAACATCGGTATCGAAAAGACCGCACTACTAGTAATAAATGGATATAGTGAAGAACTACTACGTGCATCAAGAAACATCCAAACCGTTACTTTGACCGACGTAGCACTCCTAAACGTTTACGAACTAGTTCGTGCTAACAAGTGTGTATTCACCCTCGACGCCGTTAAAGCACTAATGGAGGTATATGCATAATGAACAACTACGATATCATTATTAAACCCGTTCTCTCTGAAAAGAGCTATGACGGTATCGCAGCAAAAAGATACGCTTTCGTAGTAAGAAAGGATGCTAACAAAACTCAAATTAAAATCGCAGTAGAAAGCATCTTCGGCGTATCAGTAGAAAAGGTAAACACCGTTAGAGTTAGCGGTAAGACCAGAAGAAGAGGCTACACGGAAGGCAAAACCGCTTCCTATAAGAAAGCATACGTTACCCTTACCGCAGATAGCAAAGCAATCGAGTTCTTCGAGAGTCTAGCATAATCGGGAGGTAAAAATAATGGCAGTTATTAAATATAAACCTACGTCCCCCGCACGCCGTAATATGAGCGTATCGGACTTTGCAGAAATCACCAGCACTAAGCCCGAAAAAAGCTTGCTAGTAAGCAAAAGTAAGACCGGCGGTCGTAACAATTTGGGAAGAATCACCGTAAGACACATCGGTGGCGGTAACAGAAACAAGTACAGAATTATCGACTTTAAGCGTAATAAAGACGGTATCCCCGCAAAGGTTGCAAGCGTTCAATACGACCCCAACCGTAGCGCAAACATCGCTCTCCTCAACTACGCAGACGGCGAAAAGAGATACATCCTTTGCCCCGTTGGTTTGAGTGTAGGCGACACCGTACTTAGTGGACAAGGCGCAGATATCAAAGCAGGTAACGCACTCCTTCTACAAGATATCCCCGTTGGTACCACCATCCACAACATTGAGCTTCAACCCGGTAAAGGTGGTCAAATAGCTCGTTCCGCAGGCGTAAGCGCACAACTTATGGCTAAGGAAAACAACAAGGCAACCCTTAGAATGCCCTCTGGTGAAATGAGATACGTTTCCCTCAAGTGCAAGGCTACTATCGGTACCGTAGGCAATATCGACCACGAAAACGTTAGCGTTGGTAAAGCCGGTAAGAAGTCGGAGGCCAAGCGGTCTTAGGAAGACAAGTGTTAACTACAACTCCTTGGCTCACAGAACGACATGGC
>JAZSLG010000024.1:0-8133 GCA_045535235.1 Candidatus Stercoripulliclostridium sp. | reverse complement strand
TTGCATTCTTTGCAGGTCTTACCTTTGCAGCTTTACCACTACGTTCTCTTAGGTAGTAGAGTTTAGCTCTTCTTACGTAACCCCTTTGTTTAACTTCGATACGATCGATTTTTGGGGAATGTAGAGGGAAGGTTCTTTCTACACCAAAGCCACCGGTCTTAGCGATGTGACGAATGGTAATGGTTTCACGTATACTGCTGTTCTTGCGAGCGATTAGAGTGCCTTCGTAAGCTTGTACTCTTTCGCGGTTACCTTCAATAACCTTAACGTAGACAACAACGGTGTCACCAATTCTGAGTTCGGGCAAATCCTTTCTCATGCCTTCTTGTTCAATAATGTCGATAATGTTCATGACTTACCTCCTATAGTATACAGTAACGTACGTACGAGGCTTGGATTTTTCTCTCGCATAGGTCCGTTACAAAGTCTTAAATATATTACCAAAAACAAAAAAAGTACGCAACTATTTTTACGCACTTTATATAATAAATATAATAAAATCTTAAATAGACAATTTTTGAGTTAGCTCCAATATCCATAAAAGGCATCTTCTATGTGTTCTTGTACCCCGTCTCTATCGACAATCACATCAAACCGCACCTCATAGTTTTCCATGTTATGGTCTTGAATATAATGCTCAGTCGATTTAATAATTTTAGAAATTTTACTTTTGGTTATGCTTTCAATTGGGTCGCCAAAATCTTTAGTGGATCGATATTTTACCTCAACTATTACCAAAGTCTTACCTTTTTTGCATACTATATCCAACTCCCCTACTTTGGGGTAGTTAACATTCATATCTAAAACGATATAACCCTTTTCTTGCATTAATTTTGCGGCATTATGTTCAGCTAAAATGCCTCTTGCATCAATATCCATTACTCAAAAAAATTCTTAATAAACGTTTTCCTATGAATTGGACAAGGTCCGTATTTTTTTAGCATTTCTATATGATGTTTTGAACCGTATCCTTTGTGGTTTTCAAACCCATATTCAGGATATTTTTCAGCATATTCTAACATCAATCTATCACGCTCAACTTTTGCAAAAATTGAAGCTGCAGCAATGCAATAACTTACAGCATCTCCATGTATTATCGATTGCGAATTATAGGGAATATCCAATTTAACTGCGTCGATAAGTACGATATCCGGCAAAGGAAACATACTTAAAATTGCTTCTTTCATCGCCATTTTCGTAGCGTTCAGGATATTAATCTCATCAATAACTTGCGCATCAATAAAAATAGTCTTATAGGACAAACAGGCATCTTTAAGTTGCTCGTATAATAATTCTCTTTTCTTTTCAGAAAGTTTTTTTGAGTCGTTAACTCCCAATAAAACGTTTGATAAATCGGGAATACAAGCCCCGGCGCAAACTGGTCCAGCAAGAGGTCCTCGACCTGCTTCGTCGACTCCGCAAATAAAATTAAACCCTTGCCTTAAAAGCTGACGTTCGTTGACAAGCAAATCAGACATTTACTTTCTCCAATGGATATTTACCCAAATATCCCTTCCTAAAATCTGAAATTATTATTTTAGCGATACGCTCGTAATCCAATTCACCGCCACGCATAACAACGCCACGTTTTTTTCCAATTTCTTCCATCACTTCAAGTGGGGATTTGTCATTAACGTCAATTAATTTATATCTATTAACTAACTCCTCAGGATGCTCAGCTAGGAAATATTTTATAGCTTCTAAAGCCAATTCCGACACGTCAACGACGTCCTCTTTTACACTACCGATTAAAGCCAAACGCATTGCTTTTTCTTGATCCTTAAAGTCTGGATATAATACTCCCGGGCTATCTAATAATTCAATATACTCGCCAATAGATACCCATTGTTTTCCACGAGTCACACCGGGTTTATTCCCGGTAACCGCTTTCTTCTCTTTAACTAAACTATTAATTAACGTTGATTTGCCACAATTGGGTACGCCTATGACCATAGCCCTAATAGTTTTATTGACACCTTTTTGTTGGTATCGTTCAATTAAATCTTCGTTTAATTCTAAAAGATTCTTAACTATAACGGGAGCATCGGATTTCGAAATAGAATTGCTATAAATACACCTATAGCCTTGTCTGCGGAATTTATCAACCCATTTAATAACCTCTTTTTGGGATACCATATCAGCTTTATTAAGTACATAAAGTCTCGGTTTAACACCAATAACTTCGTCAAAGGCAGGATTTATGCAAGACTCTGGAGCTCGTGCATCAAGAACGTAAATAACACAATCTACGACCTTGATTTCTTCACTCATCATTCTTATTGCTTTGGTCATGTGACCGGGAAACCAATGTATAAACATATCTTTAATCCTTGTTTGTTAAATCAGGGCGTCTATCCGCAGTTATTTTATAGCTTTGTTCTTTACGCCATTTTGCTATTTCAGCGTGATTGCCTGAAAGAAGCACTTCCGGTACTTTTAGCCCTAAAAATTCTTGAGGCCTAGTATATTGTGGATACTCTAAAGTGCCCTCGGAAAAACTTTCTTCTTGCGTAGACTCTTCTGAACCCAAAACGGATGGAATATATCTTGCAACGGTATTGATTACTACCAAGCTAGCCAAATCGCCAGAAGTTAAAACGTAATCGCCTATTGAAAGTTCTCTATCTACGTCAAGTTCAATAATTCTTTCATCTATACCTTCGTAACTTCCATTTATAAGCATAATATGCTCAAATGTAGCAAGCTCCTTAACTAACTTTTGGTTTAGTGTTTGTCCTTTTGGACTCAAATATATTCTTAACGCTTCATGATTTGGGTCAACTGAGGTTATTGAATCATGCAAAGGTTGCGGGGTCATTACCATACCCGCACCTCCACCAAACGGGTAGTCGTCACACTTCTTATGCTTATTTTTTGAATAATCGCGAATATTGTGAATATCAACGGAAAAAAGCTCCTTTTCAAGAGCTTTGCCAATGATACTTTCGTTTAATACCGAATACATTTCGGGAAAAAGTGTTAAAACGCTAATTCTCATAAACGGCTACTTTCTCTAATTCTGTATGAGAAAGTATAATGCTTTTATTAGGAATGTCGTATTTTGTAATAACGCCTAATTTATGAGGGAACATAAAATTTTTACCGCCATTTATACCGTCTACGCAATATACGTCGGCAGCACCATACTGTAATATTTCACGTAAAACCCCTATTTTAACGTCATCAATCACGATGTAAAGTCCAATTAAATCATCGATATAGTACGTTCCGTCGGGAAGCGTCGGACGGTTATCGTCATCTACGAAAATATCCCCTCTCAACGCATCCGCAACGTCTCTATCATCGACACCTTTAAATTTAATGTAAGCGCATCCGTTACCAAAATTAATTTTTTCAACTTGGTATTTTTTTGAGTTTATTATCATTGTTTTTATAGACTTTAATTCCGATTGTTCAAGTCCATAAAATACTTTGACATCTCCTCTTATACCATGCGCTCTTATGGCTTTACCTATTTTAAGCATTATCTTTCTTCAATATATACGTCGTAACGCTTATCAGAATTTTGTGCAGCTGCTTTAACTATGGTTCTTATAGATTTTGCTAATCTGCCCGATTTTCCAATAAGTCTAGCTACCCTATTTTTATCGACGAGAACCTTAATTTCAACGTTATCGTTATCTTCCAACATAACTATTTCATAACATTCTTCATCGACTATTTGTTTAACTAAAAAGTCTACGAAATCGCGAATGGACATATTTTATTAGTCCTCGATTTTTGCAACTGCTGCTTCAACAGCTGCTTCTACTGCGCTAACCTCTTCAGCGACAGCTTCTTTCTTAGCATATTTTGAAGAACCAGCGATAATACCTTCGTTAACGAGAATATCACGAACGGTATCGGTAGGTTGTGCACCGTTAGCAATCCATTTTTTAGTTAATTCAACGTCAATTTTGATGGTAGCGGGTTCAGTCTTGGGATTATAGAAACCAATTTGCTCAATATATTCGCCGTCTCTAGATTTTCTAGAATCGATAGCTACGATACGATAAACGGGGCTCTTTTTCTTACCCATTCTGTGAAGTCTTAATTTTACTGCCATAATTAGTGTCCTCCAAATTTGTTTTAATTTTAATTTATTTAGATTAGAAAGGGAACTTAAATTTACCCGAACTAATTCTTTTCATCATTTGCTTGGTTTGCTCAAATTGGTTAAGCAACCTATTAACATCTTGAACTTGAGTTCCGCTTCCTTTTGCAATTCTACGTCTTCGAGAAGCGTTCAATATAGAAGGATTTCTTCTTTCTTTAACTGTCATTGAAAGAATAATTGCTTTTGTTCTTTCAAGTTGTTTTTCGTCAACGTTAATATCTTG
This sequence comes from Candidatus Stercoripulliclostridium sp., assembly GCA_045535235.1. Classification (GTDB taxonomy): domain Bacteria; phylum Bacillota; class Clostridia; order Christensenellales; family DTU072; genus Stercoripulliclostridium_A. The sequence continues at coordinate 3,793 of JAZSLG010000024.1, read as the reverse complement.
TCCTTTTAATTGACGACTCATTCCAGGTATCATATCAAGCATATCTTGCATGCTACCCATTTTTTTCATATTGCTAAGTTGCTCTAAATAATCTTCCAAGTCGAAGGTGTTTTCCTTCATCTTCTTAGCCATTTTTAGAGCATCTTCCTCAGTAATGGCATTTTGTGCCTTTTCAATTAAAGTTAAAACGTCGCCCATTCCAAGGATACGAGAAGCCATTCTATCTGGGTGGAAGGGCTCGATATCGGTAATTTTCTCACCTACACCTATATATTTAATAGGTTTACCGCATATTGCTTTAATAGAAAGCGCTGCACCGCCACGAGTATCTCCGTCTAGTTTAGTTAATATTACACCACTAATATCCAACTCTTTATTAAACGTTGAAGCAACGTTAACCGAGTCTTGTCCAAGCATACTATCAACAACTAATAAAATTTCTTGCGGATTTACACTATCTTTAATATCACGCAATTCTTGCATTAAGGCTTCATCGATATGCAAACGTCCTGCCGTATCTATTATTATAGTATCAAGTCCATTTTGTTTTGCATATTCTATAGCCTCATTGGCGATTTTAACAGGTGAGATTTGACCTCTTTCAAATACTTCAACTCCGACTTTATCACCAACGACCTGTAGCTGTTTTATTGCAGCAGGACGATATATATCACCAGCCACTAAAAGAACTTTTTTGTTATCTTTTTTTAATAGACCAGCAAGTTTTCCGCACATGGTCGTTTTACCTGCGCCTTGTAAGCCACACATCATATATACCGTGGGCGGACGATCACTTACGGTAAGTTTTTGGTGTTTACTTCCCATCAACTCTATTAACTCATCGTTAACGATTTTAATAACTTGTTGGGAGCTTTCCAAGCCTTTTAGAATATTCTCGCCAATAGCCTTTTCGGAAACCTTGTTTATGAATTGTTTTGCGACCATAAAGTTAACGTCGGCTTCCAACAAAGCGACGCGAACTTCACGCATAGCGTTCTTAATTTCCAACTCGGTTAATGCACCTTTGTTCTTCAATTTAGAAAACGCATGATTTATTTTTTCCGATAAACTACCGAATAATGCCATTATATCTCCTTGACTTCGTTAAGAATAACTTTTAACTTTTCGGCGGTTTCTGTATCTACAGATACCATTACTTGCTCAATCTTATCAATGATATTACTAATCTTATCAACAAGCCCAAGCTTACTCTCATACTCCAACAATTTTTCTGACGAACGCTTAATAACGTCTGCTACAGCTTGTCGGGAAACACCTTCTTCCTCGGATATTTCCTTTAATGACAAATCTTCATCATAGTAGCGTGAAAGCAACCTAGTTTGATAGTCCGTTAAAAGCCCACCGTAGTAGTCGTTTAATAAACCTATTTCCACTTTTTTTTGCATTCCACACCTGTAAAGTATTTTTCATTGACACCTATAATATAACACACATAAAAAGAGGTGTCAAGCATTTTCACTTGACACCTTACATTTTTTATATTCGCCTATTCAAATATTGCATCAATAAATTCAGTAGCGTTAAAAGGCAACAAATCGTCAATTTGCTCTCCTACACCGACGTAAACAACAGGTATTTCTTGCTCTGCACTAATAGCCATAACAACGCCACCTTTAGCAGTTCCATCTAGCTTGGTAAGTATTATTCCATCTATATCTATAGCTTCGTTAAATACGTCTACTTGTTGAACGGCGTTTTGTCCGGTAGTAGCATCCAAAACAATATAATTTCTCCTATCGCAATCGGGGAGTTCTCTCGTTATAACACGATTAATTTTTTCTAATTCATTCATTAGATTTTTCTTATTATGTAATCTACCGGCCGTATCAACTAGAATTACTTGGGTACCTTTGGCTTTAGCAGAAGAAATTGCGTCAAAAACTACGGCAGCAGGGTCGGAACCTTCCGTACTTTTAACAATTCGCACTCCAGCTCTATTTGCCCAAACTTCAAGTTGCTCGCTTGCGGCAGCTCTAAATGTGTCGGCAGCAGCCACGATAACACTCTTCCCTGCGGTCGTAAACAATTTAGCCAACTTACCTATCGCCGTTGTCTTTCCAACGCCATTAACGCCTGCAACGAGTATTACAAGAGGATATTCGTACTCAGGTATTTCATAATCTATACTTTCCAGCAAAATCCTTTTAAGTTCTTTTTTAGCTAACTCGGTAGAGGTAATCTTTTTTTGAAAAATAACTTCCTTTAATTCTTCTAAAACTGCATCAGTAGCCGTAACGCCCATGTCAGCCGAGACCATAGCAAATTCTAATTCCTCATAGAAATCATCATCCAATTCTCTGGCCTTAAAAACCTCAAATAGTTTCTTACCCCAACTGTCTTTAGTCTTTTTTAAGCCTTCTTTAATTTTTGAGAAAAATCCCATTGGTTATCTCCTTACTATTTAGGTTGATCTTCTTTATTCTTTTTAATTTCAGCGTGTTTCTCTGCTTCCTCCAACTTAACTCTAACAGTCTTAGATACGCCCTTTTCTTGCATGGTAACACCAAACAAGGTATTACATAGTTGCATCGTAGGCTTTCTGTGAGTTACAACTATAAATTGGGTATGTTTGGAGAATTTATTTAGATATTGAGCAAATAATCTTGCATTGGTTTCGTCAAGAGCCGCCTCAATCTCGTCAAGAATACTAAACGGCATGGGGTTAAGTTTAATTATTGCAAACAAAATTGCGATTGCAGTAAGCGCTCTTTCGCCACCTGACAAAGGTGCAAGGTTGGATAATTTTTTACCTGGAGGCTCTGCCATAATTTCAATACCGGCCTCTAGAACGTTAACGCCCTTTTCAAGCTCCATTTTTGCTCTACCGCCACCAAACAATTCTTTGAATACTTCGTTAAAGTTTTCATTAATAACGTTAAAGCTGGCAGTAAATTTTTCAACCATTTCCGCAGTAAGCTCATTTATGATTTGTATTAGGTCTTGTTCTGCTTTTTGTACGTCGGTAAATTGCTTATTAAGATCTTCAAATCTTTCACTTTCTTCCCTAAATTTTTCTTCAGCCAATTCGTTAATTGGACCGACGCGCTCAATTTTACGTCTAATTGAATTTATATCGGCATTTGCTTTTTCAGGCACAAATTCTACTTCTATTTGTTCGGGATTTACCGTTACAAAATAAGCTTTAGCCATATCCAAATCGTAACCGTAATTTTCTTCCATGCGTTGACTCATAGTACTTATTTGAGTATCAACCATTTCCAAATTTGCTTCTTCACGAATTAGTTTTTCTCTAGTACCGTTTACTATTTCATTTTGCTCAATTCTTCTTTGATCAAGCTCTTTAACAAGCTCGTTCATCTTATCTTTTTCCGCGTCTAACTCAACCAGCTTTGCTTTGAGTTCATTTATTTCAGTTTGCTCTTTAGAGTTAGAAACTATTCTTTCAAGTTCCTTATTTAGCCTCTCTAGGCGCCCATTATTAAACTTTTCGCGGACGTCAAAATCCAATAGTTCTTGTTCTAAAATCTTACATTCTGCCTTTAGTGCGGAAATTTCTTTAGAGATAGAATCTATTTCATTTTTAAGTGCGGTTACTTCCATCATGACGGCAGTAACTTGCTTATTCAAGGCCTCACGTAATTGCTTATCCTCATAATATTTGTTTTTAAGTTCGGCAATATAATCGTCTGTACTAGTTTTATCGGAGGTAATAAATTCCTTATTTTTATCAGCTTCTTTAAGCAGTTTTTCAATCTCGTCTAGACGAATCGCACTACCTTCGTTACCGGCAAACAATTTCTTCATTTCCGAT
>JAZSLG010000076.1:0-4627 GCA_045535235.1 Candidatus Stercoripulliclostridium sp. | reverse complement strand
CGTAAACGCATGTATCGCAAAGACCAAGGCTCTCGAAATGAAACCCATCGCCGAAGCTATCGCTCTTGATGCTGTTAACGCAGAATTTGCATTCAATCTCCCCGAAGCAGACAAGGTATACAACACCAACACCGTTAAGGGTAGCCAATTTGCAAAGCCCCTATTCGAGTTCAGCGGTGCATGTGCAGGCTGTGGTGAAACTCCCTACGTTAAACTTGTTACCCAACTATTTGGTGACAGAATGATAGTTGCAAACGCAACCGGATGTTCCTCCATTTACGGTGGCTCTGCTCCCACTTGCCCCTACACCACCAACGACAAGGGTCACGGTCCTGCATGGGCAAACAGCTTGTTTGAAGACAACGCCGAGTTCGGTTATGGTATGCAACTTGCAGTTTCCGCAAGACGTGAAAAGATTGAAGCCGACATGAAATCCGCTATCGAAGCCGGTTGTGTAGCTGAAGCTACCGTTTCCGCATTTGAAGAGTGGATGGCAAACAAAGACGATGCTGAAGCAAGCGTTGTTGCAAGCGACAAAGTAAAGGCTTGTCTTGCAAACGAAAACTGCGAATGCCTCTCTTACATAAAGGGCAACCTCGACTGCTTAGTAAAGAAGAGCGTATGGATTTTTGGTGGCGACGGCTGGGCATACGATATTGGTTACGGCGGTCTCGACCACGTTCTAGCAAGTGGCGAAGACGTTAACGTTCTTGTTCTTGATACCGAAGTTTACTCCAACACCGGTGGTCAAGCAAGTAAGTCCACTCCTACCGGTTCTATCGCTAAGTTTGCTGCAAGCGGTAAGCGCGTAAAGAAGAAAGACCTTGGCATGATGGCTATGAGCTATGGTTACGTTTACGTAGCACAAGTAGCAATGGGTGCTAACCCCAACCAACTCCTAAAGGCTCTTAAGGAAGCAGAAGCTTACAAGGGACCATCACTCATTATCGCATACGCAACCTGTATTAACCATGGTGTAAACATGTCCAACCCCATGGGCGAAATGAAGAAGGCAGTTGACTGTGGTTACTGGCAACTATACAGATACAATCCCGATTTGGCTGACCAAGGTAAGAACCCCTTCACCCTTGACAGCAAAGAACCTACCGGCGATTACAAGGCATTCTTAGCAGGCGAAACCCGTTACGCTTCCTTGAAGAAGATGTTCCCCGCAGTAGCAGAAAAGCTCTACGAGGTAAACGAACAAGAAGCAAAAGCTCGTTACGAAGGCTACAAGAAGCTCTCCGACAACTAATTCGTTAATTTTATATAAAAGAACGGCTACCGAAAGGTAGCCGTTTATTTTTAATATTAGTTCACGTTAAACAATAGGTGGTTGCACGTTGCGTATAATATATGCCATATAATCTAGTGCTGTTTGCTTCATAGCTTCATAATCGTAATTGTTAATATCTATTATCCAATTTACACTTGCTTTAACGTGACACTCTTTACTAATTCTACTTTCCATATACATTCTTAATTCATATTCATCAAATTGATAATTTTTATTAACTGAAATATACCCCATACTATCAGCACCCGCTATCTCAGTTTTAATATAAGAAAACTTGTCAGCGCTATGTCGTGGACTGTTTCTTTTCATATCTCTTTCTCTAAATACTTCTTGCGCCCAAGTAATAACAGGCTTCGTTATTACTTCTATTCGCAAACTATAAATGCCATTATTTAATCTATCATACGTATATCTTTCAAATCCATTTTCATCTTTTGTAGTATTATAATAATTAAAATGGATTACATTACAAACGTTGACTTTCACCTCATTTTTCAGTTTCCAATTGGTACCATAATAAACCTCTTCTTCATAACCTTGCTTTACTGAATTTGTAGGTAAGTAATATCCGTGTTTAGAAGCAAAAAGTTCGTGAGTTTCGCTTTCTTTAAAAAAATATTCACCATTTTCCATTTTTTTGAAAGTGGCATCAAGATAAAGGATTCCATAAAAAAAACCTATGAGCAAACCTATTGCAAGAATGATTGTTATTATTATTTTTATAGCTTTATTAATTGCCTTCATTTCACTATCCTAAAAAGACTCCACCATAAACGTAACTTCTGTTTACATTATAAGAAACACTATAGTTGTTACTGATTCTATAATAATTCCCGGAATAACCATAAACAACGTTACATTTACTATCACTATAACTATTTGTCATAACCAAAATAGATGGTTTATTGGCACCTATTCTAGATATAATCTCACTCCTTGGGCTTATTATGGTATATGTAACAGATAAATTAGCATTCGGTGTATAGATGTTCATATAACTTATCATACATTCTTTTAATGCTTGACATATTTGAAGGTTTCCTGTCTCGCTACTATCAAACAAACTAGCAATATTGTTATATAGTGTGTTTGTAGAAACACCATTTTGCACGCAATTACCACCCAAATAATCATTAAAAAACCTCAATAAATAATAGATGGCAACTGCTCCTTGTGTGTTATTAGCAATAGCACCATAATTCTCTAAGGCATTATAATTATTTATCAAAGTATAGCCATCATTACTGGTTACTGTAAACGTTGACATAGCGTTGGCTTGTACAACAAAAGAGTTATTAATGCTATTTAATTGTTCATTTTCCTCTATCGTAATACCAAAATATTGCATGGGCGTAATCTTGCCAACAAGTTTTAATGGCATACTTAGATAAGCCCCTGGTCCGCCATAATAAAGTTTACCTGTTTTACCATCATAGGGACTATTATTAAAATCATCATACTCACATACAACACCTGTACCTATGTGCGTTATGGAATATCCTCCCTCTGTGCTATATCTCAAAAGATAGGTAACGTTATCATTATAGTCGTGCAAGTACTCTTCATAACTAACTACTTCACTTTGGGCAAAAGCAACTATTCCGCAAGCAGAAAATGCGGTCATGGTTGCAACTATTAATATTACAAATAAAAAACTAATTCTTTTTTTCATTTTTCTTTTTCCTTTTTGCTTTTGTCGGTAACTCGTATGCATTGTGGTAAAAAAATGCTAAGATAGCAGTAAATAACAAGAACATATAACCAGTATATTCAATCCACATAACGTCAAATTGTTCATAACTAATTTGACCCGTTATCGCGCCAATAATTGTTGAAGAAAAACTTTCTCCCATACCAACTGTAGGCACAACCTCTAACACAGCAAAAATCACGTTTAATGCAAACAACACAAGCAATGATATTGTGATTGTCCCCAATGCTATTATAGTATTCTTCACTTTTTTTAGAGAGGTATTATAATAATATCTGGCTTTTCTAGCGCCAATTGACAATATTATACCAATTTCATTAAAATTATAATCACCCAATATTCGTAACGAAAGGACTTGTTTGCGCATGTCATCCAAGTCCTTTATCATTTTATTAAATTCTTCCAAATCGACAGTATCTTCTATATTCTTTTCTTCCAAATTACCAAGCCCATCACGATACTCAATTTTTTTATCTCTATTTATTATATTAAGCGTTGTATTTTTGATAATGGTTGCCAACCAACTTAATTCACCATCTGTAGGCAACAAAGAATCATCCATTTCCAACAATCTTAATATTACGTCATGAACTATATCTTGACTCTTGTAATGGTCTTTTATTATGGAAAAAGCAATAGCGTACAACTGAGCGTAGTACGTTTGGTATAATTTTTCCACGCCCAATTTTCTATTTTGTCTAATTAGGTTAAATATTTCTTTAACTTCTTTACTATTCATAACATTCTTTTTTAACGCCAATTACAGGGAGTAAACACTCCCTGTAATTAAATTATGTTTTACTATATAAAGAATACTTGATACTCTTCTATTAAGGCAAGTATTTTATCCCTATTTATTAGTCCTTTACCCATTGAAACTTTCAAATACCTTCCATTAAAGGCATTAAAAGTTTCCTCCGATATTTCCGCTATGTCTAAACAAAATTCTTCATACGTAAACAATCCATACGTTTCTATATCTTCCTGCATAGCAGTTTGGTCGTATTTCATTTCCGTTGCAACCACGTCAAAGATATTAAACATACCACTTATGCCACCTGGTATGGAAAGTAACCCATTAACGTAATAACACAAGTGTTCGCTTGTTACAGGGCTATACGTTCTTACAATTTCCCTGTATTTTTCCACCTCGATTAATTGTACAGCCGTATATCCGTTTGCGGTTTTCTTGTTAAAATACTTTCCAATGTAATCTTCCGCATCACTATCCAAATATACGTATTCATTAAGGTCAAAGCACCACAATGCGTGTTCATCTACTATTTTTAGCTCGGTACCATCATTAAAATACAAGTGAATTATTTCTCTATCTGCTTGACCATCACTATCAACAAATAGTATGGGGGCACTATCAAAATTACCGGTATTCATATTCCAAACCAATAATTCCTCATTACCAGTCAAATTCTCAACAGCTACTTGACTACCATTCGCAAGCGTTACCATAGTGCCTTCTGCTACGCAAGATGCTTTATTTTCCCATTTCGCATATAAAGTACCATTTGGAGCCTCTAAAATATTAAAGTAGGCAGTACCGCTATAGTCGCTAGTCGTATACCAACCAGCAAAATCATACCCACTACGACGAGGATAATTCA
>JAZSLG010000063.1:0-18767 GCA_045535235.1 Candidatus Stercoripulliclostridium sp. | reverse complement strand
GCGTAACCTGATTTTGTCAATGGTTCGCCAGGTCCGATGCACCGAAAAAGGAAAGTTCGAGGTGGATCTTGTTTTCACCTCCGATAAGGACAAAAAAATAGACATAACTCCCTCCGGAGTTATGTCTAACGGTGACGAATGGTGGAGGTGAGGGGAGTTGAACCCCTGTTCTTACGGGTTACCGAATTGCTTTCTACATACTTAGCCTGTTGTTAATTGTCGTATCCGTTAGGTCAATAGGCAAACCCCACTTCAACCAAGCCTTTAAGTTCCGTTTTTAGCCCAAGGCTTTGCTAAACTCGGTTCCCCGCTAAACCACGCCAGATTGCTACCCGCGGGAAGTAGGTCTGACGGCTGCAACTAAGCGGCAGCGTACTGAAGATTTGATTCGTCAGTTAATTTTAAGTTTCCGTTTTTACGGAGCCGAGCCTCCGGTATGCTTACAACCCCTTAACGTCATAAGTCGAATCCGGTACACCCCCGTATCCGATTTTATGTGGGCTTAATTATATTACTACTTTATTTCAATTTTTGCAACAACCATTTTGTGGTTATTCTATTTCTATTTTATGCGCTTTTCTCTTTTTATAAACCGTCCAATGGGTAAAACCAATTTCTTTTGCAAGATTTCGTACCATTTCGTAACGGTGTCCAACGTTACTTGCAAGATGTGAATCCGAAGAAAAAGTAACCTTCCTACCACCAAGTTCATAGTAACGTTCCAATATCTTTCTTTCCGGTAAGAACATCATTTCCTTGTGGCGGATATGAGTATTGATTTCAATGGTTTTATTACGGGCTATTATTTCTTTTAGAAGAGCGTCTATCTTTTCCGCGTATTGCTCTTGACACAAGGTGTAGTTTTCAAAATTAACGTATCTCGTCACGTAACCTATATGTCCCACTATATCGTAATCGTAAGGAACTTTTACGGATTCAAGGAGTAAATCAAGATATCTATTATATACCTCGCTTTGCGTTTTACCCTCGAATATCTTGCCAAAATATGCGTCGCCTCCGTCCATGGTATGAATGGAATTGATAATAACGTCAAAATCATACTTTGGCAAATTATCTTGATACCATTTCACTACTTCGGGGCAAAAACCGGCTTCCACGCCGAAAGCAACGTAGGTGGCTGAATTTGCGTATTTGGCACGAAGTTTTTTCACCGCCCTATAATATGCGGAAAGCCTAAGCTGGGGTATAAATCTCTCCGAACGGCAAAATTTATAGTCCCTATCAAGATGTTCGGTTATCGCATAATACTCCAAATCCAAATTTTCGGCAGTTTTAATTAACGTTTCCGCCCTTTCTCTGCCGTCGTGTGAATACTTGGAGTGGCTATGACTGTCGCTAAGTACTCTCATACTACATTTCTTCTGGAGCCTTTATGCCAAGAAGTCTTAAACCTTCCTCTATAACGACGTGGGTAGCATATACCAATGCAAGACGAGGACGAATAGCTTTTTCCTCCGCATTAAGTATGCGATTATTAAGGTAGTATCTATTAAACGATTTGGCAACGTCGATTACGTATCTGGTCAATATACTCGGCTCATACTTTTGAACGGCATCACTAATGGTAGCGGTAAATCTACCTATTAATGAAATTAGTTCCTCACCCTCTTTACCGCTTAGGTATTCCAACTCTTCGGTCGTGAAGGGCTTATCTAGTTCGTTTTGCATATCTCCCGCCTTTCTCAAAATGCTCCTTGCCCTTGCGTTTGTGTACTGAACGTAGGGACCGGTTTCACCATCGAAAGTAAGAACTTTGTCGTAACTAAACGTAATATCCTTAATGCGGTTGTTAGAAAGTGCAAAGAATACGACTGCACCAACTCCAACCTTTTCCGCAACCTCTTCCTTATTCTTGAGTGCAGAGTTCTTTTCATTTATAATCGTATAGCTCTTTTCGACCGCTTTATTCAAAACGTCCTTTAGCCATACGACCTTACCTTTACGAGTGGACATAGTACCGTCTTCCAAAGAAACCATTCCGAAAGGAACGTGGATTAAATCTTTGTACCACTCTTTACCCATTAACTCAACAACCTTGAATACTTGCTTAAAGTGCAAATTTTGTTGGTATGCCACAACGTATAAACACTTGAAGAAATCGTAAGTATTCTTCCTATAAAATGCTGCTGCCAAGTCACGAGTTGCATACAAAGTTGCACCATCCGTTCTTACCAACAAACAGGGAGGCATATTATAATCGCTAAGGTCGACTACTTGTGCGCCTTCAGACATAGTAATTAGATTTTGGGTACCAAGTTCCTCTAATACGGGAGTCATTTTATCATTATAGAATGCTTCTCCATTATAGCTATCAAACTCTATACCAAGACGCTCGTAAACTTTTTTTACCTCTTTTAGAGTAAGGTCTTTGAACATGTAGAAAAGCTTGAGGGCTTCTTCGTTGCCATCCTCGATTTGCTTGAACCAATATCTTGCTTGGTCGTCAAGAGTGGCGTCCTTTTCCGCCTCTTCATGGAACTTAACGTAAATGCTAGTAAGTGCAACTAAGCCGTCTTTTTCAAGGTCAATAGTGTCGCCCCAAAGTTTGTAGGCAACTATAAGCTTACCAAACTGAGTACCCCAATCACCAAGGTGATTTATGCCAACCGCGTTATAGCCTAGCTTCTTGTACATTTTATATAATGCCCCACCTATTACCGTGGAAGAAAGATGTCCAATATGGAAGGGCTTTGCAATATTAATGGAGCTATAATCGATACATACAGTCTTTCCTTCACCTTCATTGGATTCACCGTACAACGCTCCCTTTTGTACAACTTCACTTAATATCTTTCCCGCTTCAGCATTCCTATCAAGGGTAAAATTAAGATAGCCGTTAACAGCTTCTATCTTCTTAAAAGGATGTGCTTTTGCACTCATACTTTCAGCAAGCTCGTTAGCAATCATGACCGGAGATTTACGTAGCGCCTTTGCAAACCTAAAGCAAGGAAGCGCGTAATCGCCAAGCGTTGTATCTTGGGGAACTACAACGTAAGATGCTGCTTCTATAGAATCAACGCCTTCAATGTTAATTAAGGATGCTATTTCTTGTTTTACTTGATTAAGTTCCATATCTGCTCCTAATTTTTACTTACCTTTTTATCTTTTACCAAATAGTAATCGGCTCTCGGAAAGTCAATTTTATCGGTGGTCGTTATTATAGTTTGAATACCTTTTATCGCCTCAAAAAGTGCCTCTCGCCTACCGACGTCCAGTTCGCTCATAACGTCATCGAGAAGTAGTACCGGCATCTCTCCCGTGCGTTTCTCAAAAGTTGCTATCTCAGCAAGCTTTAGAGATAGTACCGCCGAGCGTTGTTGCCCTTGCGAGCCAAATCTACGTAGGTCAATGCCGTTTGCAGAAATCTTAATATCATCACGATGCGGTCCAATCGTGGTATACTCCAACCTTTCATCATTTTCTCTAGCGCCGTCAAGCAAACTTTTGAGAGTAGCCTCTATATTATCGAAATCAACGTTTTCCGTTTCATACAGTAAAGCCAAACTTTCTTTACCCGCCGTCAACGTTTCATGCCTAGTCTTAGCAACGGGAGAAATCTCATCAATAAATTTTTTGCGTTCCCTAATTATAAACGACGCCGTTCTTATAAAATCGGCATCCACTATTTTTAGCATGCTATCCAGTGAAGGCCTTCCTTTGTAGGTCTTTAAGATTTTATTGCGTTGTACGAGAAGTGCGTTGTATTTTTGTAACGTATAGAAATAGGTCTTACTTTGTTGGGAAATACCAATATCCATAAACCTACGCCTATCGGAGGGCGACTCTTTAACCAGTCGCATCTCTTGGGGTGAAAAGAATACTACGTTTAGTATTCCCATTAATTCTCCTATCTTTGCTATTGGGAGTTTGTCCACCAAAATATGCTTTTTCCCTTGTGGGTCTATATATATTTCGATAGTATGTCTGGAAAACCTTTTTTTCACCTTTAAGGTAACCTTTGCTCCGTTGTTGGTTTCCCATTTTATTAAATCTTTGTCTTTATTATGTCTTGAAGACCTTCCAACCGAACAAAGATAGACGCTGTCTATGAGGTTGGTTTTTCCGCTTGCGTTTTCTCCGTAAATAACGTTGAGACCACCGCCAAAATCTACGGTAGCTACGTCGTAACTTAAGAAATTTTTAAGTTCTACGGAATTAACTAACATTAGTCCTCCAAATTAAAAGGGGTAACTTGATATACGTAGTAGTTGAGCCAATTATAAAACAATAGGTTTGCCGTTGCTTTCCAACTAAAATCTATCTCGTTTATATTTCCGTTAACGAAATAGTTTTTGGGTTGGTCGATACGAAGACCTTTTGCCTTGTCGCGCAAATATTCGTTCTTTAAGGTTTCTCTATCATACTCGGAGTGTCCAAAAAAGAAGAATTTTTTGTCATCACGACTCTTCACTATACTAATACCACACTCATCTCCTTCAGCAAGTACGCGAAGCTTTTTCTCCTCTCTAACTGCGTCTGCGTCGATTTCTGTGTGACGTGAATGAGGAATATTAAAAGTATCGTTGAGCCCCTTTAGTAGTGGGTCGTATTGTACCTTTGCCTTGTTCGCAAAAATGCCAAACTTTTTCTTTGGGAGAGGCTTTTTGCCTATGCCGTAATAATGGTACATGGCAGCTTGAGCTCCCCAACATATATAAATGGTACTTGTTACGTTTTTGTCGGCAAAGTCCATTATCTTTTTGAGTTCTTCCCAATATATAACCTCGTCGAACTCCATGGTTTCTACCGGAGCGCCGGTTACTATCATGCCGTCAAATTTGGCATCCTTGATTTCGTCAAAGGTCTTATAAAACCTTTCCATATGGTCGCCAGAAACGTTAGTAGCCTTGTAGGTTGCAGTTTTTACTAACGTGAGGTTAACTTGTAGCGGTGTATTTGCAAGTAGCCTCATCAATTGCGTTTCCGTCTCAACCTTGGTCGGCATTAGGTTAACGACGGCTATTTCTATGGGACGAATATCTTGTGATTCCGCACGCTTTTTTGCCATTACGAAGACGTTTTCTTTTTTAAGCACGGGAAAAGCAGGAATATCCTTTGGAATTACTATTGGCATAATTTCCCCCTATTTTTGTGATACTTCGAGCGCACCAAGTACGTCTGCAAGGATATCCTCGATGCCTTCCGTACCAACGGATAGACGAATTAGGTTAGCAGGAACACCCGCCGCCTCCAAATCCTTGTCAGATAGTTGGCGGTGAGTTGTGGTCGCAGGGTGTAATACGCAACTGCGAGAATCGGCAATATGAGTTACAATTTTGAATAAACCTAGTGCCTTTTGGAACTTCATAGCGGCATCCTTGCCCCCCTTAATGCCAAAGCTTACCATACCTGCACAATATCCTTTGTCAAAATACTTTTGTGCGCGTGGGTAATCAGGATCGTCCTCAAGCCCTGCATACTTAACCCATTCAACGGCATCGCTATTTTTAAGAGCCTTAGCAAGTGCAAGTGCGTTTTCACTGTGACGAGGCATTCTAAGGTGCAAGGTATCGATGCCAAGCACCGTCAAAAATGCGTTCATAGGAGCCATAATTGCACCCAAGTCGCGCATTCCTACTACTCTGGCACGAGTTACAAAACAAGCGTTACCAAAATCTCTTGCAAATACCATACCATGGTAGCTATCGTCCGGATTATTGAATAAAGGATAACGGGGATTTCCTAAATAGTTAAAATTACCTCCGTCTACAACTAAACCGCCCACGCTTGTTGCATGTCCGTCAAGATACTTGGTGGAGGCGTGAACGATTACGTTAACGCCATGTTCAAAGGGACGACAAATATAGGGGGTAGAAATTGTGTTGTCGCACATTAATACCAAACCATATTTTTTTGCAATCGTACTAAATTTTTCAAAATCCGCAACCTTTCCAGCGGGGTTAGCAATCGTTTCAATAAATATGAACTTGGTTTTATCATCAACGAGCTCTTCCACGTCTTGAGGTGCGGTATCGTTATCCACGAATCTGCAATCGATACCCATTCTACGTAAAGTTACGTTAAACAAATTATACGTTCCGCCGTATATATTGGAAGATGCAATAAAGTTATCACCGCTACTTGCAAGATTTAATACTGCGAGCATGGTTGCACTCATGCCACTAGCCGTTGCAAGAGCGCCTACACCACCTTCAAGTGCGTTCACTTTGTCCTCTAATCCCGCATTAGTGGGGTTTCCTATGCGAGTATAAAAATATCCGGAAGCCTTAAGGTCGAAAAGGTCGCCCATTGCTTCGGGGGTTTCATATACGTAAGTGGTGCTTTGTACTATAGGAAGTACGCGAGGCTCACCGTTTTTAGGGTCGTATCCTGCTTGTACACATTTGGTATCTATTGATTTCATAGGTATTCCTCCTAAATATTTTTATCTATAATTAACTTCTTTGAGTGCGCGTTCAATTTGACGCTTTTGTTCCTTTTCTTTTAGAACCTGACGTTTGTCGTGTCCCTCTTTACCTTTTGCAAGGCCAAGCTCCGTCTTCACTAGAGAACCTTTGAAATAAACTTTGGTAACGACTAGAGTGTATCCCTTTTCTTGAACCTTTTGCTTCAACTTCAAAATCTCTTTTTTGTGAAGAAGGAGCCTGCGCATTCGTTTGGCATCGGGATTAAAGTGAGAGCCTTTTTCGTAGGGAGAAATATGACAACCTGCAAGCAAAATCTCGCCATTTTTAACTATGGCGTAGCTGTCCTTCAAGTTGATATTCCCACCACGAATACTTTTTACCTCGCTACCAACAAGTTGAATTCCCGCCTCGATGGTATCTTCAATAAAATAGTCGTGATATGCTTTTTTGTTAGTTGCAATTACTTTTATCATAATTCACCAATATATAGTATAACATAAGTAAAAAAAAATGGCTATAATATTTATAGCCATTTCCTAATTTACAAGCCTTAATTTTTTCTTTTCTTACAAAGCACTACGTAGTAGATAGAATACGAAGAAGAGGATAGAGCAGATAAGCATAGCTACTGCAATAATTACCGTCCATCTCTTAAACTTTGCTTCCATCGTCTTTGCCTTGTTCTTGCCAAAGAAAGATTCTGCTGCGCCGGTAATGGCTCCTAGATTGTTTTGGTTACCGCTTTGCATCATTACGACGACAACCATACCGATAGCAAGTAGTACCATAACTACCATAAGTGCGATTAATAAACCACTATAAATATCATATGCCATATGTTATTCTCCTTAATTACATACCGAAAATGCACTCCCTAAAGGAAATGCTTTGTCATTATAGCACAAGAAAACACCTTAATCAAGCGTTTTTTTGCTTTTTATTTTTTATTTGTCATCCTTGACTAAATTATACTTTTGTAATATTATGTATCTATATAAATTAAAGATAACTTAAAGGAGATTTACAAATGGTTGAAAGTTATGCGATAATTTACGTTCTTGGCGCAGTTATTGCTCTTACCATTATCCTTATGAGCCTAGCATTCCTTTTTAAGGCATTAAAGAGAGCAAAGGCTATCGGAATGGATAAAAAAGTGGTTACCGAGGCAATTAAAAATAGCGCTATTTTTTCTATAGTACCGTCTATTCCCATTATTATAGGAGTCGGTATCATGATGCAATTCGTAGGCCTTGCAATTCCATGGATACGTCTTACCGTTATAGGCGCTCTACAATACGAAATTCTTGCCCTCGACGCTGCAGGCGGTACCGTTATAGGTGCAACCGAAACCACCATAGCTACTGCAGTCGTAATCATGACTATAAGCATAGTTTCCGGCCCCTTGTTTAACGCTATTTTTTATAAGAAATATCAAACCAAGCTACTCGAGTTACAACAAAAGAACGAAAGAAAAATGAACGCCATTACCGGCGCCCTTCTCGGCGGTATGCTTGCAGGTATAATGAGTAGTCTAATCGTTGGCGGTTTCTTTGGTATAGGCAATCCCGCGACTGATGCTAGCGGTATCACAACCTATGGTGAAATCACCCTCATCACACTTGCAGCAAGCGTAGTTTTAACCGGTATTTGCGGTATTATCCTCCTAGTTGGAAAGCAAAAATGGATAGAGTCCTACACTCTTCCCATCAGTATTTTGGGCGCTCTTGCAGTCGCTTTCCTCTTTGTTCCCGTGTTTGCATAAAAGGAGATAGTAGATATGAAAAAATTCGATATATTAACTACTGCCACCACCCGTGAAGGTCACAACAACCAAATGCACTTTTTAGGCAGATGCTTCACCTGGGCCGCACTCATTTTAATATGTTTGGTTCCCGTTGCTTACTGCATAGCCGCCGGCGTTATGCCAGACTGGAAAACCTTGGGCGCTTGCATTAGCTTCATAGCAGGCTACTGGGTTATTGGTCTTATCGAAGCTTTTAGCTACGCACCCCTTCTTGGTACCGGCGGACAATACCTATCATTCATTACCGGTAACGTTGCTAACCTAAAACTCCCCGCATCTCTTAATGCGCAAACCGTTGCTAAAGTTGAACAAGGTAGCGAAGAACAAGAAATTATTTCTACTATTTCTATCGCCGTTAGTTCCATTGTAACCACAATCATTATTGCAATAGGCCTAATTCCCCTAGCAATATTCCAAAGTGAAATCGTTGAGGTACTCAAGCCCATATCACCTTACGTAGTTCCCGCAATCTTTGGTGGATTAACCATGGCACTTCTTGCAAAATACTTTAAGGCAGTGGCTATCCCATTCGTACTATGTATTATCATTTGCGTTGTAGGAAACTTAATTGGATTTGGCTCTAGTCTAAATCAATCTACTATGATAATAGTAGGTATGGTACTAAGTGGAATTTCCACTATAATAATGTACAAGTTAGGTAAAATCTAATGCTTAAAAATAATATAACAGAGCTTATAGGCAACACCCCCCTTCTCAAACTCGGAGAAAGTAATATATACGCTAAATTGGAGTACTTTAATCCGTTACACTCCGTAAAAGACAGAGCCGCTTTGTATATGCTACAAGGCGCTTTGGAACGCGGTGAAATCTCCAAAGGCGGAACCGTAATCGAGCCGACAAGCGGTAATACAGGCGTTGGACTTGCCTATATTTCAAAAAGCTTGGGTATAAACGCCATTCTTGTAATGCCTGACAATATGAGTCAAGAAAGGATATCCATTTTGAAAATTTTGGGAGCCCAAGTTGTACTTACTCCTGCAAATGAAGGAATGGCAGGCGCTATCAAAAAAGCCCGTGAATTGGAATTAAATATTCCTAATAGCTTTATTCCAAATCAATTTGAAAACTTAGATAATCCTCGCGCTCATATTGAAACCACTTCAAAAGAGATTGTTACCGATTTAGGCGATATTACCCCGGATTACTTGGTAGCAACTTTTGGTAGCGGTGGCACTATCACCGGGCTTGGTAAAGCGCTTAAAGAAAGCTATCTAAACCTTAAAGTCGTTGGCGTAGAGCCAGAGGAAAGCCCCTTGCTTTCTAAAGGATATTCGGGCGCTCACAAAATACAAGGCATAGGTGCAAATTTTATACCCAAAATTATAGATAAAGATATAATAGACGAAGTAATTACCGTAAAAGGCGACGATGCTATTGCATACGCAGTTAAAGGGGCAAGAGAGTATGGTACTTTTATCGGGATATCTTCCGGCGCAGCGCTAAAAGCTTCCCTTGATTTAGCTACCGCCCACCCTAACGCCATTATTGTCACAATTTTTCCCGATACTGGAGAAAGATATTTGAGTTCCATTCAAGCATAGGAGTAAAAGGTCGCGTTGCGACTTTTTTAATAATAATATGATACAAATTAAAGATAATCAAAGAATTTTATTTATAGGTGATAGTATTACCGATATTAAATTTAACCGTCGATTTGCTCATAGTATAGGTGGCAACAAAGTTTATTGTCTACAAGTGGCGAAAGACTTAAAAAAGAAATATAAAGGGTTAAAATTTTTCTACAAAGGCATTGCTAGCAATAGAACCTATCACGTTTACGATAGGCTCACAAAGGACTGCATAAACCTTAAACCCGACGTAATTATAATACTAATAGGTGTTAACGATGCTTGGGAAAACTACGTACCTGAACAATACCCCCCTCTTCTTCGTCCAATGGAACCTCACCTCAAAGAGGTATATCGGAGAATTAACACGGAACTACCTAACGCACAAATAATAACTTTATTACCCTTCCTTATTAGCACAATAAAGGAAAAACAACCTTTCCATAACGTTCTTAATGAATATATAGAAAAGTTGCGTAGTATTGCAACAGGACACGCCGATGAAATAATAGATCTCCAACCCATATTTGACGAAGCTGAAAAAACAATCGAACCTAAACTACTTGCTCGCGATTCCGTTCATCCCACCAATTTGGGTCATAGCGTAATTGCGAACGCTGTACTAAAAGTCTTGAATTAACAATTCTTAATACCCTTTAGACAATACAATATTATACCACTAATTAAAGTCTAAAAGCTTTTTTAAGCCAAAACGTAAAGCCTCTTAAAAAGCGCTAGTTTAGATGAAGAACGAGCAAAAAGAAATCCCTCCAACGGGAGTTTACTAACCGTAAATGACCGAGGAGGGATTTTGTCTTTTGTGAAAATCATTCGCGAATAAAACGCGCTAGTTGGGATGAAGAACGAAGCAAAACAAAAGAGCCTACCGACGGGACTTTACTACTCGTAAACGACCGAGGGAGGCTCTTTTTTTGTGAAGTTATTCGCCCAAATAGCGTGTTTTTTGGGGTTGCTGTAGTTTGCCTACTGCGCCCTGCAGGGACTCTTTGTTTAGTGAAGTATAGCGCTAAAATAACGCGTTTTACCAGTCTAATGCAATATTAAAAGATATATTATGCATTATATAATCCGTGTAAGACAAGGATTGAGGTTGATTATTTTGTTTTTGTTTTTTCTTCTTCCAACCTGCATAAAGGACTACGTCCCCAGGCATTTTGCCGGAATCAAACTTTTGGGTACAAGCGGCATCGGTAAACCAACCAAGAAACTCATGCTTATCTGAAGAAAGTTCAGGAAGAGTAATCTCTTGTCCTTTACGTGCCTTAATGGGCAAAATTTCTTCATCGAAGGGGACGCCGTTGGTATCAAAAGTCATTTTATACTTACGGCAACTTACACCTATTATTGCGATTATCAAACCTGCAACACATACGCCCAATACAATCCAAGTTTCCATTTTATATCCTCCTAAACAATTACACAAATAACATTATTGCAGCAAGAACGGTTATTACTAGCGGAACGAATGAACACCAAAAACCAATTCTTCTCTTCTTCTTGTTGAACTTTTTACGAATAGCATAGCCCTCAACGTAAGGAACGGCTTTTCTTCCACCGCTAGGAATACGAGTTCCCTCGTAAAACTTTGCCATGCCAAACTTTCTTCCCTTATAAGCGTAAATATCGTCGCTTCCGCTAAAATAGGGCTTATAGAAAGGCAAATCGCTTACCTTAGTCTTCCTCAAATAAGGAGGAACGTAGCCTTTTGCTTCACTAACGACTTTCGTACCAGGAACTATGCGTATTCCTTTCTTAGACCTACCACTAAGACTGGCTATTTCACCATGAGCATAAAAATAGTCGGCGTAATCTTGATAAATATTACCATACGTGCCGGTATTTTTATTATGGTTAAATCCGCTACTTTCTTGAAGTAGTCCTAGACCGCCGGGAGCGCAAATTTCACAACTGCAATTTTCTTGTGCCATATCTTCCTCATCCACGGGGCATACTATCCCCACGATAATATATATATTATATTAAAATATAAATAATCAAAAGTCAATAGCAATTTTCTATTTTTTTGCCCTTGCGTTCAACATTTTCCATCTCAAATTAAAAAAGCGCCCCAAAGGCGCTAATTTACATTATGACTTTTACAAAAATCTTCTTATATCAATTGCCAACTTTTCTTCAACGTCAATCAACTTTTTCGTTATCTCTTTTGAGGCTTCGCTGGCTTCGGTGAATTGGTTAAGATATTTATTCAAGCATTTTACTCCCATATTGCACCCATCCGTTACAAGTTCTGCAATAGTTTGATCACTTGGCTCGAACGCCATTTTCATATTGGTCTTTATCCAACTCATTCCCTTTGCCATCGCGTTTGGAGATTTACCATCGTCTGCATATTTGTCCAATTCCCTTTTAAGCCCCTCGCCAATATCCCAATGCTTCTCACGAGCCTCTTCCAAAAACTTGCGGAGGTCTGGGCTTTTAACGTTGTCCAATACTTCCTCAATAGTTTCCACACCCATTTGTATGCCGGCATCACATTCTCTTAATAATTTAATGGTATCGTTCATAGTCAACTCCTTATTTTGATACTTTGATACAATGATTATTACCATTTCTAAAAATTTTATTATACAAAAAAAACAACGGGTTTTCACCTCGCTGTTTTTTCTAAACATTTGGTCATTTCTTGCCATCTGTTTTTAAATATTGCTTAATATTATATTGATTGAATTTCGGCAAGTCTAGATATCCTTTTTGCTTTGTTTAGTTATCCGTTTTGCATATTTTATCATTAATTATCGCTTGTCATTTTTTTCTTAAAAAGAATTACTGCAAGCGCAACACTCGCAAGCGTAAACAATAAAATAGGTATTAGTCCTAATTTGGCTACGGCGTCAAAAGTGTAGGTTAGGTTAAAAACATTGGTAGCACCGGTTATCACACGACCAAGATAAACCGTTGGATAAAAGGGCAAACACCGTGCAAAAGTTTCAAAACCACCCATGCTTTCTATGGGCATCCAACAACCACCAAGAACCCCTGCAAGACTTATGAAAATTGAACAAATCCCTGGTGCCGTTTTATCGTTAAACACCGTACCAAACAAGATACCAAAAAAAATGCTTGTGATTAACGTGGGAATTTCGCTAACAACGAGCAACAACGTCTCACCAAACGATATATAATTAGCATTCGTGATTAAGGAGACTATCCAGCCCGTTAATACGCACACTAAAGTTTGCAACAATCCAATAACCAAACCAACCAAAGAATAGCCTAAAATGAATTCATATGCCTTCATCGGAGATGCGTAAAGTCGTTTAAGAAAGAAGGTTTGCCTATCCTTTGAAACTATTAACGCCATCGTTAGCATTACAAAGGTGTATGAAAACATTATTATTGCAGGAAGTAACGCGGTTAAATTAAACATAGGCGTGTTGCCATCGGTATAGCCGTTTATTATTTGGAATATAGCAAGCATAACGACTGGAAATCCTATGCAAAATACGTACATTAAAGGATCGCGCGATATTTCCTTTAGATTTCTATTAAAAAAATTTAGAGTCCTATTCATTATCTTCCACCAATTTTATAAACGCATCCTCAAACTTAGACGTCGCGTGCTTCTCTTTTATTTCATCAATAGAGCCAATCTCCAACAACTTCCCCTTAGAAAGTATTGCCACCCTATCACAAAGGTTTTCTATCTCTTCTAAATAATGAGAAGTAATGATTATGGTAATTTTACCTTTTAACTTCTTCATTATTTGCCATAATTCTCTTCTTGCAAAAACGTCTAAACCCAACGTCGGCTCATCAAGAAATAATATTTTAGGTTGAGAAATTAGGGCTATTGCTATTGATAATCTTCTTTTGTAACCACCCGACAACGTTTTGGCCTTTTGCCCTAAAACACCACTTAAACTAAAAGTTTCAACTAATTCATCAATATATTGCTCGTTATTTTTGTGGTATACGTTTGCAAAAAAACAAAGGTTTTCTCGTACCGTCAAGTTGTTTGCAACTGCCGTTTCTTGGGGAGATAGGTTTATTATTTCCTTAATCTTGTCAAGGTCTTGTTCAAGGTTATAGCCATAAACGGAAACTTTTCCATCCGACTTTTGCGTTAACCCACAAAGAATTTTTATGATGGTAGATTTCCCCGCACCGTTAACACCCAATAAACCAAAGGTTTCACCCTTCTTTATTTCTAAAGATAGGTTGTCAAGCGCCTTGAGTTTTTTATAATTCTTACTTAAATTTTCAATGGTTATTGCCGTCATATATCACTAATTATTAAAAATAAAACAACTCTTCAAACTTCTTGTCTAGCGCAATACAAATTAATAGCGCTAATTTCGCAGAGGGATTGAACAAATTCTTTTCAATGGAAATTATCGTTTGACGAGTCGTTCCAACCATTCTAGCAAGTTCCTCTTGGGATATCTTTTTTTCCGTGCGAGCCTCTTTCAAATTATTTTTCAAAAGTATGTCGTTCATTATATCACCCCTACTATAGCAAGTATGCAGTTCGTAAGCATTATGAGTGCTCCAAACAACTCGCCTATCGCTCCTAACAATATGCCGATATGTCTTCTTTTAGCAATGAAATATTGGCAAAAATAAAAAACCGTTGCCCAAGTAAAGCAGATGCCACCTATTGCAAAACAAACGGATTTCATACCAAGCGCTCCAAACAAACAAATAAATGCTATGGCAACGATACCCGTTACTATAACGCTTATCCAATTACATTTTGCAATCTTTTGGTTTTCATATTCACCAACTTGCACCTTTTTACTTTGCGCTTTTTCCAAAATTTCTTCTCTATTCATAATATACTCCTACTCAAAATGTAAAGTATTCTTGACATTTTTATTATAAAAGTGAAGATGAACGATGTCAAGTTTTATTTACATATTTTTCGAAATTTTTTGTCGTCGTGCAAAAACACGATTTAAGTTAAAACAATTGACAACTTAATGAATATATTATAAAATATTTAGGCATTGGAGAGTTGGCAGAGCGGTCGAATGCGGCGGTCTTGAAAACCGTTTTAGTGAACAGCTAACTGGGGTTCGAATCCCTAACTCTCCGCCACAAAAAGCCTTAACCTAAATGGTTGAGGCTTTTTTGTTGGCGAGAGTTAGGTGGAGCGTACTCTTTTGCGCAAGCAAAGGGGTGCGCAAGTTGCATCGCAACCTGGCGAAAGCGAACACTTGCGTCCGTGTTTACGTAATTAAACAAATCCCTTTACAAGCCGTATCCCTATTCTACTTTTTCGCTTGATTGAGACATTCTTTCGCTATACCTTCTCTCCGCCACCGATAACCTAATCCGAACACCACGTTCAGATTAGGTTTTTTTATTTTCTTTTTCTTATTTACAGCCCTTTATAGCCAATTTAGGCGACTTAAATTACTTATGCTTATTCCTCGATTTAATGTATTAAGTTAAATAGATAGAAGACGAAATATGAATATCAATCTGTCTGAATTATAAAAAATAATATATTAAATTTAAAATCTCGTCTAGATTTTTATTGACTTGACAAAACAATATTACATCGTTATAATTCTATTGTAAAGCAAATAAATCTTTAAGACTTGTATGCTTCTTTTCAGCTCTAAACGAGGTTGAGCCTACAGACCCTTGCAAGTTTGATTATTTGTTTAATGACTATGTAAATCTTTGAAACTATCATCCGCCACAAATCCTCGTTGAGTTGATGAGAACGTATATGATAGACTCCTTAGGTGAGTACGCTACTGTTTCAACGCTTTACACCATACTAAATTTGATAAGTATTAACTTATCTTTTTATGATGTGTGTAAAGCGTATAATTCTGAACTCGTTATACCCCATACACCATCAAGATATATGGGGTCTTATTTTGCAGTTCGAAGGAGGTGAAATAAATGGCAAAACGTGGTGTTTCAGGCTATACTCATAGTAAACAACAACTTAACAATTATGCAAATCAAAACAATCCAAATAATAAAGCATATAAAGCTAATAAAGACAACCATTCTAATCAATACAACCCGAATAATAGCAGGCACATTGCTAAGCATATATTGTCAAAAGCAGAGTTTACTTATGAAGCTTGCCAACCTGACGATTAAAAAAAAGTCAGTTTAAATTTCATATCTTTCGCCACCGATAACCTAATCCGAACACCATGTTCAGATTGGGTTATTTTTTATTTTCCTTTTCAAGAAAACCCACAATTCCTTGTAATGTATTCGGTTTGTCATCAATTATTAGTATCATCCTTAATTTCTCCTTTATAAACAGGAAATACCATTTCAAACGTTGCGCCACCCAAATAACCTGGCTGAATATTATTCAAATATCCGCTGTGTGGTGTAATAATCTCATTAGCAGCCACTAACCCCATTCCAAAGCCCCAAGCTTTGTTGTTACCCCTGGTTCAAAAATTCTTTCCTTTAGCTC
Organism: Candidatus Stercoripulliclostridium sp.; assembly: GCA_045535235.1. Taxonomy (GTDB): domain Bacteria; phylum Bacillota; class Clostridia; order Christensenellales; family DTU072; genus Stercoripulliclostridium_A. The sequence goes on along the minus strand of JAZSLG010000063.1, from coordinate 2,549 downwards.
TTCTAATACACCAATTCCGTTATCATTAATCGTTAAGACAATATACTTATCGTAATCTTTTATACTCTTGTTTATATGTTTTTGATTTTGTTATTGAAAACATTTTCTTTTTATATTATAATTATATTTATGATTATACCAAAACCACAAAAGATTAATTTACTTAATGAACAAGGATATTCTATTGATAATATTTTTGATATAGAAGATCTCGCTTGTAACGAAATTCAAGACACTACTCTTCCAAGCGAAGGGTATATTCTTGCTATTAAAGAAAATATGGTTGAACTAAAATATAAAGACCATATTGCAAAAGAGCGCGCAAAAGCCAGTTTAACACAACTCGTTAAGACTTGCGGGCAAGCAATCCCCTCTATGATTATTGAGGACGCTCCCAGAATTCAAATGCGTGCGTATATGTTAGACGTCGCAAGATACTTTTTTAGTGTTGAAGAAGTCTTAAAACAAATCGATTATCTTGCTCTTTACAAGTTTAACACTTTACATTTACACCTTAACGACGACCAAGGTTGGCGTGTCGAAATAAAAGCCTTTCCAAAACTTACCGAAATTGGAAGTATTAGACGCCGAACCTTATTTAGATTGAAAGAGCATAAAGGATACTATACTCAAGATGATTTACGAAAAATAGTAGATTATGCCCATTCAAAAGGAATCCGCGTTATCCCGGAAATAGACGTCCCGGGACACTTTCAGTCTGCAATTGCGTCATATCCGGAGTTTGGCTGTTTCGGCAGAAAAGTAAAGGTCGCTGAAAATTTTGGAGTGAAATTTGACGTAGCTTGTATTGGTAAAGAAAACACCGTTGATGCTATAAAAACCATTATTAAAGAATTAATGGGCATATTTACTGACGAATATTTCCACATCGGTGGAGATGAAGTCCCATCTCAACGCTGGGAATTGTGTCCCCATTGCAAGCAAAAGTATCTTGCACTCGGTTGCAAAAACTATAATGAGTTCCAGGCTCATTTTATGAATGAATTGGGTGCATTTATAATCGACAACGGGAAAACGCCTATCATGTGGAATGAAAGTGATCCTACTGGAATTATTGATGAACGCATTGTCTGGGAATGCTGGGATATTGATTATAATAACGAAAAATTCCAAAAAGAAATGGCTCGTGGAAGGAAAATCATAAATGCAAAAACAGAACCATATTATTTGGATTTACCTTATGGTATAAACAATCTAAAACGAGTTTATGATTATGAACCACTCGTTTTTGAAAAAAACCTCATTGGCGTAGAGACTTGTTTATGGGGCGAATTATTACCTAACGTAAAAACAGCAAGAAAAAAGACCTTCCCTAGATTGCTCGCAGTAACAGAAAGGCTTTGGTCTAATGAAAAAGATTATCTATCATTTGAGCAAAAATTAATGCAACACAACAAAATACTCAAAACTTTTGGTGTTAAACCTACTCCAAAATGGTTATATAATCCTGTTGGAGTAATCAAAGCTTTTTCCAAACTCTGGTGGGCTAGGCGGGTTCTCTACTGGGCAGGACTGCCAAATATTATAACGAACGCAAAAATAAAGAAAAAATACGGGAGATAAGAACAATGGAAAAAATAGTAAATATCTGTAATCAATTTCAAGTTGACTCCCCTATCGTTGGTGCAGAAAAATACGGATGTGGACATATAAACGACACGTATAAAGTAGTAGATGAAAAAGGTAAACATTATATTCTACAAAGAATTAACCATAAGGTTTTTCGCGACGTTGATGGCTTAATGCAAAATATAGTAGGTGTTACCGAATATATATTTGATAAGATGCTTGCAAATGGACAAGACGTTAGTGACTGCTTAAGAGTAATAAAAACCCTTGACTATAAGTCTTATTACGGAAATGATGAAATAGGCTACTATCGTTTATACAATTTCGTTTACGGTGGCATCAGTATTGAAACAAGCCCCACGAAGGAACAATTTGAAGTAAGTGGTGTTGGCTTTGGTAAATTCCAAAAAATGCTAGACGGGTATCCCGCAGAAACAATTAAGGATTCCATACCTAATTTCCATAATACAGTTGATAGATTTGCTAAGTTTGAAAACGCTATAGCCAAAAACTCTTTTGATAGACTCCAGGAAGTAGAAGATGAGGTAAAATGGTTTTATCAAAGAAAACACTATTGTTCCAAGGTGCTGGATTTAATTAATTCTGGCGATATTCCCCTTCGCGTAACACATAACGATACTAAACTAAATAACGTTTTAGTGAACGTAGATAGCATGATGCCCGTTACGGTAATCGATTTGGATACCGTTATGAAAGGCTCCATTTTATATGATTTTGGCGATAGTATCAGGAGTGGAACAAATACCGGCAAAGAGGATGAAAAGAATCTCGATAATGTAGACTTCTCTTTAGAGCTTTACGAAGCATTCTGCAAAGGTTTTCTTGGCGAAGTAAAGGATAGCCTAACACAAAAAGAAAAAGAAAATCTCTCTTTTGGGGCAATCCTTATGACCTTTGAGTGTGGTATGAGATTTTTGACAGACTATCTTGAGGGCGAC
>JAZSLG010000118.1:0-18977 GCA_045535235.1 Candidatus Stercoripulliclostridium sp. | reverse complement strand
GGGTATGGGATTATACCAGTTAATCTACCCGGTATATGCACTTATTCTCACTACGTCGAGTGGTGCGCTTCCGCTAGCAATTAGTGTTTTAGTTTCCGAAAATATAGTAAAAGGTAGCCTAAACAAAAATAAACTTTTGGTTAAAGCCTCTTTCTATGCACTTTTTACAGTGGGCGCCGTATTAAGCGTTGCGCTAATTTTGCTAAGCAGAATAATCGGCGCTTTGCAAGGGGTGGAGAATGCTCGTTACGGCTATATAGCAATTGCACCAAGCATCTTGTTCGTTAGCGGAATTGCGGTATTAAAGGGATGGTTTCAGGGCAATCACCTAATGTTTCCAAGCGCACTTTCGGCACTCATAGAGGCGGTAGTAAAATTGGTCGTTGGTTTAACGCTTGCCTACGCACTCCAGGCATACGGAGTTGTAATTCAAGTCGCGGGTGCATTGATAGGCGTGAGCGTTAGCGAGGTCGTAACGTTCATAGTTCTAATAGTTCTATACAAAAAACGTACCTCTAACGCTCGGATTAAGTTGGATTTTAAGAGCGCAAGAGAGGAGTATAAGGCAATATTAAAAATATCTTTACCCATTACTATTGGTAGCATGATATTTCCACTAACGCAGTTTATAGATAGCTTTTTAGTAGTAAATATTCTAAAAAGTTCCCTTACTAATACCATTGCAACAGCCTATTATGGAGTATTTTCCGGCCCGGTAAGCACACTAATAAATTTACCCATTTCTCTTTCCCTTGCGATAGGTATTGCCGTCGTACCGCATTTATCTAAAAATAGGGAGGAGCGTAATATTAAGGCTATAAGGCTAAAAACTTCTACCGCAATGAAAGTCGCGGTACTCATTGGCGTACCCTTCACCGCTTTATATATGGTTGCCCCACGTGAAATATTATCCTTTTTGTATGGTGGACTAAGTGAAACCGAATTAAATCTGGGCGCCAAACTTTTAGTAATATCGGCTCCTACCGTACTATTTCTTGCTTTGACTCAAATTTGTACTTCCGTGCTACAAGGATTAAAAGATACTCGTTCGCCAATAATCAACCTTGCAATAGGCGGTAGTGTCAAAATCCTAACTTCCGTAGTACTTCTTTATAGCATTGGTATAAAGGGTGTTGCCTACGCCGGTCTTATCGCTTTTGGAGTTACTTGTTTTCTAAATATAGTTTCCACGTTTAGGCTTATGGGTAAAAACGGAGATATTATAAAAAATAGTGGCGTTATTATACTATTTGGTGGTATAATGGGAATAAGCCTTAGCTTAGCGGTTGCGTATTCCTTGTCCGTTATATGGATTTTGGTGATAGCCGTTGCTAGCGGTTTGGTTTATCTTTTCGCAGTAGTCGCATCCAAAGTCTTTACTAGCGACGAGATACTAAGCCTACCGTTTGGGCAAAAATTATTAAAAATAAAGGGCAAAGCGGACTAGTACAATGAACTCATTTACATATTTTACCGGTGAAGATTTTATCCAAAGAAAAATTGCTAATTTCGAGTGCAATATCCCAATCATAATAGATGGAATCGACGAAGAAATTTTTCCCACAGTCAAGGAAAAATTGCTCTTTAACTTTGGCAAAAACGCCGTTGCCGTCATTTTGCAAGATAGCGGTGAAAGTGAAGAAACTAGTATAGAAAACCTTGCTTATCGCCCTCGTTTAATTATCAAATGCTCCGATTTCGTTTGCCGTGATTATTACACGTTTGGTGACCTTTTGGAAATAATACGCAGACTTCGCGACCCCGACGGTTGCCAATGGGATAGGGCGCAAACCAACGAAAGTATTAGGAGCAATGCCGTTGAAGAAGCTTACGAACTCGTCGAGGCAGTTGACCTTCACGATAGAGAAAAAATGGTGGAAGAAAGCGGTGACGTGCTTTTACAAGGATTATTCCACGCTTCTATTGCCGAAGAAAGCGAGTTTTTTACTCCGGTTGACGTTATAAACGGCATTTGCCACAAGTTAATTTCCCGCCATACTCACATTTTTGGTGAAAACAAGGCGAAAAACGCAGACGATGCCTTAAAGTTTTGGGAGCAAGCCAAAGCTGTCGAAAAGGGATATAGCGGTTTGGAAGACAAGATTAAATCCGTACCCGTTACCTTCGGCGCGTTAATGAGGGCTTATAAAGTACAAAAAATCATCAAGAAATGCGGTTTTGATTTTGACGACGAAAGAGGCGCTCTTCAAAAGGTATATGAAGAAATCGACGAACTTATGACGGCGACTACACCTAGCGAGCAAGAAAAAGAGGCAGGGGACGTATTATTTGCCATTTTGAACGTATTACGTTTCTTAAAAGTTGACCCCGAGCTTGCACTTAACGGTACCACCAATCGTTTTATTAAAAGATTTTTGTACGTTGACGAAAAAGCGCGTGAACTAGGTTTTGAACTTAATCACGATAATATGGAATTAATGGAAAAATATTATCAAGAGGCTAAAAAGATATTAGGATAATGGTAAAAATAGGGGATATTCAACTTAATTCATCCTTTATTCTTCCCGCGATTGCAGGATTTAGTGATATTGGACTAAGGGTGCTTTCCTATCGCTACGGCGCAGGGCTTTGCGTTACGGAAATGGTTTCGGCAAAGGGTCTGGTTTACGGCTCTGAAAACACGGAATCATTGCTTGCAACCGACCCGCGCGAACCCATCAAGGCGGTGCAACTTTTTGGTGGCGAACCGGAGTTTATCGCAAAAGCTATCTCTCTTCCAGTTATAAATAAATTTGATATTATCGACCTCAACTTTGGTTGTCCTGTTCCCAAAATCGTAAAAAACGGAGAAGGGTCTGCCTTAATGCGCGACCCTTATAGAGTAGGAATGATAGTACGCTCAGCGGTTAAAAGCGCGGGTGGAAGACCGGTTAGCGCAAAAATGCGTATTGGCTTTAACGAAAACGAGATAAATTGCGTGCGCGTCGCAAAAGAAATAGAAGAAGCAGGAGCTTCATCAATTACCATACACGGCAGGACGAGGGAGCAGTTTTATAGCGGTAGTATTAACTTTGATGCCATTAAAGCTGTAAAAGAGAGCGTAAGTATTCCCGTTTTTGGTAACGGTGACGTTACGAGTTTGGATAAAGCAAACGCCATGTTGGAATCAACCGGAGTGGATGGAATTGCGGTTGCTCGTGGTGCCGTTGGCAGACCCTATATTTTCACCGAATTGCTTGGACAGGTACCCGAATATGATATTACGGAACTCGTTATCGAGCATTTTTCTTTGCTCGAAAGCGTTATGCCTGAGCGCGTTGCAGTCAATTGTATTAAAAAACACGTAGCGGGTTATACCTACGGACTAAGGGGCGGAAAGGAAATTAAAAATAGAGTTTTCCTTTCAACCACTCGTGAAGAGATACTGGATATAGCAAAAGCCTTCAAAAATCTCACCAAGTAGTTTTTATAGTTTTTTTAGAGAAAAAGCAAAAAAATTTAATTATTTTAGGTTAAATAATTGATTACACTACGGAGTAGTGTTATAATATTTAAGCAAAAATTATTTTGTATAGGAGATAACTATGAACAAAAAAACTATCAAAGACGTATCCGTAAAAGGCAAAAAATGTCTAGTTCGCGTTGACCTTAACGTACCCATGAAAGGTGGCGTTATCACCGACGAAAACCGTATCAACGGCGCTCTTCCCACCATCAAATACTTGATGGAGCAAGGTGCAAAAGTTATTCTTTGCTCACACCTTGGCAGACCCTACAACATTTTTAACGACAAAATCAAAAAGATTAAGCCCGAAGACGAAAGCAAAACTCGCGAAGAACTCGTTGCGCTTACTCTTAAGAAATGCTCCCTTGCTCCCGTTGCAGCAAGACTTAACGAGCTACTAGATAATAAAGTTACCTTTGCTACCGACGTTATCGGTGAATCCGCAAAGACCGCCGTTGCTAATATGAAAGACGGTGAAGTAGTTCTTCTCGAAAACCTACGTTTCCATCAAGAAGAAACCAAGAATGACGAAACTTTCTGCAAGGCTCTCGCAGAGTTCTGTGAAGTTTACGTTAACGATGCATTCGGTACTGCTCACCGCGCACACGCTTCTACTGCAGGTATCGCTCAATACGGTCTTTGCGAAGAAGCAGTTGCCGGTTTCCTAATCGGTAAAGAACTCGACGTTATGGGTGGCGCTCTCGAAACTCCCGTTCGTCCCTTTGTTGCTATCCTTGGCGGAGCAAAAGTTAGTGACAAAATCGGCGTTATCAACAATCTACTTGAAAAGGTTGACACCCTCATTATCGGTGGCGCAATGGCATACACTTTCTTTAAGGCAAAGGGCTACGGCGTAGGAACCAGCCTTTGTGAACTTGATAAGGTTGACCTTGCAAAAGAACTCATCGCTAAAGCCGAAGCTAAGGGCGTTAACATGCTTCTTCCCGTTGATACCGTAGTAGCAAGCGATTTCCCCAACCCCATCGATGCAGAAATCGCAGTTGAAACCGTTGCTTCCAACTCTATTCCCGATGATAAAATGGGACTTGATATCGGCGAAAAGACTCGCGCACTTTACGCAGATGCAGTTAAGAGTGCAAAGACCGTTATTTGGAACGGACCTATGGGCGTATTTGAAAATCCCATTCTTGCAAAAGGTACTATCGCAGTAGCAAGCGCTCTTGCAGAAACCGATGCAACTACTATCATTGGTGGTGGTGACTCCGCTGCAGCCGTAAAACAACTCGGTTACGCAGACAAGATGACCCACATTTCCACCGGTGGCGGTGCTTCTCTCGAGTTCCTCGAAGGTTTAGAGCTACCTGGTGTTGCTTGCTTAAACAACAAATAATCAAATTATCTGCTTCGCTATACTTCGCAAAGTTGAAAAATTCTGCGGGCGCAGTAGGTACACTACAGCCTCCCTTGGATTTTTTAACTTTTGCTTGTCTAGCTCGCATCTAATCCGATTATCCATTAGTTCGTATTAGTTCGTATTTAATTCTAACCATATCATAAAAAACAAATCCAAAAAAGGAGATACAATAATGAAAAGACCTATTATCGCAGGTAACTGGAAAATGAACAACACCAACGCAACCACCAAAACTCTTCTCCAAGAAATCGCTCCCTTGGTAGCAGATGCTAAGTGTGAAGTAGTAGTTTGCGTTCCCTATACTAACATTGATACCGCTAGAAAAGCTATCCGTGGCACCAAAATTAAGCTTGGCGCACAAAACGTTGCTTGGGCTCCCAAGGGCGCTTACACCGGCGAAATCTCTGCTGAAATGCTAAAGGAACTCAAAGTTGAGTACGTTATCATTGGACACAGCGAACGTCGTCAATATTTTGGTGAAACCGACCAAAGCGTAAACGCAAGAGTTAAGGCTGCTCTCGAAGCAGGTCTTAAACCCATCATTTGCGTAGGCGAAACTCTTGAAGAACGTGAATCCGGCAAGACTGCAGAAGTAGTTGTTCGCCAAACCAACGGTGCATTTGAAGGCATCGATAAGGCATACCTAAAGAGAATCGTTGTTGCTTACGAACCCGTATGGGCTATCGGTACCGGCAAGACCGCTACTGCTCAAGAAGCTAACGACACCATCGCTATCATCCGTAAGGCTATCAGAAAGCTTTATGGCAAGACCGCTGCTAACGCAATGCGTATCCAATACGGCGGTAGCATGAACGCTAAGAACGCAAGCGAACTTATGGCTATGCCCGAAATCGATGGCGGACTTATCGGTGGCGCATCTCTTAAAGCTGCAGATTTCGCAAAGGTTGTAAATTACTAAGATATGGATAGACAAATCGTTTTAGTAGTAATGGATGGTATCGGCAAGTCCAAAACCGGACTTGGCGATGCCGTTACCGAAGCACATACTCCCACGCTTGACAAGCTTCTTGCAACTTGTCCCCATACCTATCTAAAAGCACATGGTACCGCAGTTGGTCTACCTTCGGACGACGATATGGGTAATAGTGAGGTCGGTCACAACGCTCTTGGTTGTGGTCAAGTTTACTCTCAAGGCGCAAAGCTCGTTAACGAGTCCATTGAAAGTGGAGCAATTTACGCTTCCAAGGCTTGGAAGGAACTAAAGGATAACGTAGTTGCAAACAATTCTACGATGCACTTTATAGGTCTTCTTTCCGACGGTAACGTTCACTCCAACGTTTCTCATCTTATCGCTATGCTCAAAGAGGCAAAGCAAGAGGGTATCAAGAAGGCAAGAGTTCACGTTCTTCTTGACGGACGTGACGTTCCCGCTACCAGCGCACTCACCTACGTTGATATGCTAGAGGAAACCCTTGCTTCATTGAACGACGATAGCTTTGATGGTAAAATTGCATCCGGTGGCGGAAGAATGAAGATAACCATGGACCGCTACTGTGCTAACTGGGATATGGTTAAAAAAGGATATGACGTTCACGTTCACGGTATAGGTAGAGGCTTTACCTCTGCAACCGAGGCTATAAATACCTTTAGAACGGAAAACGCCGGTATTATTGACCAAGACTTGCCCGCTTTCGTAATAACCAAGGACGGCGAACCCGTAGGCAAAATCCAAGATAACGACTCCGTTATTTTGTTCAACTTCCGTGGCGACCGTGCAATAGAAATTAGCATGGCTTTTGATAACGCCGACTTCGACGTGTTTGACCGCGGTAACGCTCCCAAGGTTTTGTATGCAGGTATGTTGCAATACGACGGAGATTTACATCTACCTAATCGTTTCTTGGTTGAACCTCCTTGCATTAAAGATACTCTTAGTGAGTTCTTGGTTGGTAAAGGGGTATCCCAATATGCGGTTTCGGAAACCCAAAAGTACGGTCACGTTACTTATTTCTGGAACGGAAATCGCTCCGACAAGTTTAGTGAAGAATTGGAAACTTTTGAGGAAATTCCCTCCGACAAGGTATCCTTTGACGAACGTCCCTGGATGAAGAGTGCGGAAGTTACCGACGCTCTTATTAACGCGATTAAATCTAACAAGTACGGATTTATCAGATGCAACTATCCTAACGGCGATATGGTTGGTCATACCGGTAGTTTTGAAGCAACCGTTATAGGCGTAGAATCCGTTGACCTTGCTTTATCAAGACTTATTCCGGTTATCGACGAAGCAAACGCAATTTTGTTAATCACCGCCGACCACGGTAACGCAGACGAAATGTTAGAGAAGAATAAGAAAGGCGTGGTTCAAGCTCGTACTGCTCACAGTCTTAACAAGGTTCCCTTTATCGTTTACGGTGTAGACGCAGAAATAGCCGAAAACGACGATGCGGGACTTGCAAACGTAGCCGGAACCGTAGTTAAATTGATGGGATACGAAGCTCCCGCAAGTTGGGAAAAATCAATCGTAAAATAAATCCCAAAAAGGATAAGATTGTAAGAAAGGTAGTTAACATAACTACCTTTTTTTATGCGCCGTTAACATTATTTTAACATTTCTTTTAGACTTTCTATATTGACACGCGCGTGTATATGCGTTATAATAGTTGTATTACTATTTTATGATAAAAGAGGATTTGGGAATGTTCAAACTTTTCCGCAATTTGAAACCGATGGCTTGGATGATAGTGGTTATCATCATTCTCGTCACGGGACAAGCAGTTGCAGAGCTCTATTTGCCCGAAAAGATGTCCGAAATTATCGACGATGGTATTTATATCGACTACGAACCCTTGTACGAGCATTTGGAAATGGAAAAGCCCTCCACGCTTTCCTCCGTTGACTCCGAAAAAACTCTAAAGGGTTACGACGAGGATACCATTCCAGTCTTTGAAATGGTAGAAGGTTTCTCCACTTTTGACCTTGCGCAAGCAATTCAAGAGGAAGAGGGGGGAGACGTTATCATCGATTTCGTATTCCGTGACATCCCGGTTAAAGATAGTCAACAATTATTTGACGAAGTAATGACGCCTTTCTTAGAAGGACTAAAGCCTTACCAGGAAGATGCTTTCGAGTGGCGTGATGAAAAGGCAAATGAGTTGGGCTGGTCTCAAAAGCAAATAGACGAGTGGGAACCCAGTTTTTGGGGCGAGTATTATGATGATGAAGCGCGTGCCGCTATCGCCGAGGTCATTAACGCATTGCTAGTTTTCGATATTGGTGATAATTACGAAGCTTCTAGGACAAATAGCTCTTCTATAAAGATTGACGGCAATTCCGATATTACGGTAAATAGTCTACTCAATCAAGATCCCCGTGTTGAAGAAGATGCCATGGCAAACGAGTCGAATCGTAGAATTTTGACCGCATGCATTAGTCGTATGAAGCACTCTGCTTACGGCAATCTAATGCCCATACCTATTGACAAAAACGGCAACCGTCTTGCAACCGATAAGTTTGGTCAAGCCCTAGAGCAAAATAAACTCATCTACGTTTATAGCGACGCCGACGGCGAACAAGTGGAAACGGTAAAGCAAAGTTATACCGGTAGAGCCGACCCCATGCCCGACTACGAAGTTATTATTTGTAACAACGTACTCGGCTACGCCTACAAATATAATGGTGCAAAGTGGGTAAACACCTACCGTGGCATTACCGACGACGACGCACAAACGCTAGCAAGCAACTATAACGCAAACATACTCATTGAAGCACTTATCAATAGGAATAAGCATCGCGACGAATTTACCGACGAGCAAGTTAAGTCCATTACCGAAGATATTAATCGTATGTGTAAGTGGTACGTGGAGGCAGACGACCATATTCTACTTTCCAATTTGCTCACTTTACGTAACAAGAAGCCTGCTAGAATTATAAAAGAGCTTTCCAAATACTACCAAGCTGAAAAAGATCCCGAAACGGGTTTGATAGTCTCCAAAACTCCTCTTAAAGATAAAAAGAATTTTGGTAGCCAATGGAAACAATTTTGGATTAGAATAGGCAATTACCTTACCCTTTCCGCAACCGGAACCAGTAAACAAGATTTTGAAGATAACTTTACTGCTATATTTGAAAACACGGCGGAAGAGGGGGAAGCCAAGAAAGTTAACTTTACGATTGCTTTAGTAGAGTTTAAGACCTACAAGGATATGATGCTTCCCGATGGTCAAACCTCTCAAACCGACGACTTAGGATTTATCTTAAAGCGCGGTGGCATAATGTTACTACTTACCGTTGCAGCTTGTGGATGCGCTATTATTGCTGCGTTACTAAGCTCCAGACTAGCATCTGAGTTTAGTGCTATCATAAGAAGTAAGGTATTTGGTAAAGTTGAAACCTTCTCACTAATAGAGTTCGATAGATATTCCACCTCCAGCCTTATAACTCGTTCCACAAACGACGTTAACCAAATACAACAAGTATTCTTGCTTATCTTAAGAACGGGTCTTATTGCTCCCATTACTTTGATAGGCGGTATAATAATGTCTATTGACAAATCGTTCAAGATGACTGCGGTTATCTTCTACGATATTCCCATTTTGGTTATTGCATCGGTTATGGCTGCAAAGGTTGTATATCCCTTGTTCCAAACCATACAAAAGAAGGTTGATAAACTAACTCTAATTACCCGCGAAGGCTTAACAGGTATCCGCGTAGTTCGTGCTTTTAATAAACAAGAAACCGAAAACGAACGCTTTAACGAAGTTAACCAAAGTCTTACAAAGACAGCAATCGCCGTTAACAGATGGTGTGCGGTTCTCGCTCCATTGATTGCAGTAGTTATGAACTGCTCCATGGTTGGCGTTGTTTGGAGAGCTAGTGTGGAAATAGCAGGCAACGGCGACGTCGACGTAGGCGATATGATGGCGGTTATACAATATATGACCCAAATTATGATGGCTCTCGTTATGCTCGCAACCGTATTCGTTATGTTCCCGCGTGCTACTGCTTCTGCACTACGTATAAATGAAATACTTGCAACCGAGCCCGAACTAAAAGACCCCGAAACTCCAAATGCTAACTATACCTCGGTTGGCTCGGTTAAGTTTGAGAACGTAAACTTTAAGTATTCTCAAGAAGCGGAAAATTATATTCTATCGGATATTAACTTCCACGCTGAAAAGGGTAAGGTCACCGCAATAGTAGGCGGTACGGGAAGCGGTAAGAGTTCGGTTATCAATTTGATACCGCGCTTCTACGATACCACCGAGGGTAGTATATTGGTCGACGGCGTAGACGTAAGAGAAATACCGCAAGAAGAACTACGCTTAAAGATAGGTTTCGTACCGCAAAGAAGCGTACTCTTTAGCGGAACAATAAGAGAAAACCTTTGCTACGGCAAAGAGGACGCAACCGATGCTGATTGTTGGGAAGCGCTTGAAATTGCTCAAAGCGATACCTTTGTAAAAGAAAAAGAAGGTCAATTGGATGCAAGAGTAGAGCAGGGGGGCGGAAACTTCTCGGGCGGTCAAAAGCAACGTCTTGCTATTGCTCGTGCCATTATTCGTAAGCCCGAAATCTTGATATTCGACGACTCTTTCTCCGCACTAGACTTTAGAACGGATAAGAATTTGCGTCAAGCACTCAAGAAGATTACGGGCAACAGCGCAACCATCATAGTAGCCCAACGTATTGGTACAATTATGGACGCCGACAATATTATCGTTTTAGATGCGGGTAAGATAGTTGGACAAGGCACTCACGAATACCTAGTCCGCAACTGCGACGTATACCGTGATATTGCACTTTCACAAATGAGCGAGGAGGAACTTGGTCTATGAGCGAATTCGAAAACGTAAGTTCCAACCAACAACCACAACAACAAGGGCTCGACCTCGGTCGTGCTCTCGGCGTGGGCGGTCCCGAAATCAAAGAAGTAGACAAAGCGGAAAACTTTAAGGCTACGGTAATTAGACTCGTCAAATATCTAAAGCCCCAATATCCCATGCTTATTGCCATGATTTTGATTGCTGCAATAGGTGCGTGGTTCGCTATTTGGGTACCGGATATTATGAAAAAAGTTACCAATGCTTTGGTTGACAGTATCCAATACTTTGTTGATATAAGGAAACCTCCCCAAGGTAACGGACAACTTTATACCTATATTGCGCCCGTCCTTTGGACTTGTGCAATTCTCTACGTGCTTAACGCATTGTTCCAATTTACCTCGGGATTAATAGCCGCTTCCATGAGCCAAAGAGTAGTAAGACGTATGCGTACCGACGTTAAGCTAAAACTTGACAAAGTACCGCTTTCTTACTTTGATGCTACTCCTCTAGGCGACGTACTTTCCCGTTTCACCATTGATATCGAAATGATATCGTTAACGCTACAAGACTCCATTAACCAAATTATTACGGGTGTAATGACGGTTACGGGCGTATTCGTAATGATGGTGCGTATCGACTGGTTACTTGCCATTATCGCTCTTGTAAGTCTACCCGTACTACTCGTAGTATCAAGCGTTATTGTGAAGCGTTCTCAAATAGAGTTTGCTCGTCAACAAAAACGTATAGGTCAGCTTAACGGTCACATTGAGGAAATGTATACCGGTCACCGCGTAATAAAGCTTTACGGCCACGAAGAAGAAAGTATACTTACCTACGAGCAAATTAACAAGGAGCTAAAGAAAGCAACCAGACGTTCACAATTCCTAGCCGGCGTAATTTTGCCGAGTATCAAATTTATTGATAATTTGGTTTACGTTGGAATTTGCGTAGGCGGTGGTATTAGGGCAGGTACCGGACTTGTTACGATAGGCGATATTCAAGCACTACTTTCCTATACCAGACAGTTTGCTCAACCTATTGAGAATATCTCTAATATTGCAAACACTATCCAGTCGTCTATTGCCGCTGCAGAACGTGTATTCCAAGTATTCGACCTTGAAGAAATGACGGCTGAAGGCGAAAGAAGAATTTGCGTTGAAGACTGTGTAGGTACGGTAGATATCGAACACGTAGCGTTCAGCTATACTAAGGATAAGCCTCTTATTACCGACCTTAGCTTGCACGTAAACGCAGGCGATAGTATAGCAATCGTTGGACCTACGGGTGCAGGTAAGACTACGCTAGTAAACCTACTAATGAGGTTCTACGATATTAACTCCGGACGCATACTTATCGATGGTGTAGATATTAACGAGTATAGCCGTAATGACCTTCGTAGCTTGTACGGAATGGTTCTCCAAGATACATGGTTATTTAATGGTACGGTAGCCGAAAATATCGCTTACGGTAACCCGAATGCCACTAGAGAAGATATAATCCAAGCTGCAAAAGAAGCTTACGCCGACCAGTTTATCCAAACAATGGAACATGGTTACGACACCGTTTTGAAAGAGGATGCCGCTAACATAAGTGCCGGTCAAAAGCAACTCTTGACGATTGCTCGTGCTATACTCAAAAAGCCAAGGATTATCATTTTGGACGAGGCGACCAGCTCGGTTGATACTCGTACCGAAAAATACATCCAAAGCGCAATGCTGGCTATGACCGAGGGTAAGACCAACTTCGTTATTGCACACAGACTTTCTACCATTAAGCATGCACAAGTAATACTCGTTATGAATCATGGCGACGTAGTAGAGCAGGGTAACCACGAAACGCTAATGGCTAAGAAGGGCTTCTATTACGAACTTTATAATTCACAATTTGCAGGCGTTACCGACGACAACAAGGACGACGATACCGCAAGCTCAAGATTTATACAATCATAAGAAAAAAAGCGGGGCTAATTTGCCCCGCTTTTTTGTTGGAAATCTTTTAATCAGATTGAGCTTTAGTTAGGTAATAATGTATCAAATATAGTATTAATAAATATAAGTCTTTTTATTTGCTTATAATTAACGCTTGTGTTATAATAACCATAGCGTTTATATTACAACGGAGGAAGATATGCCCACATTTTTTAGTGAAGTTTTTGACGACGCATCACCCGTTGCCCCTTTAGGACTAATCGTTTTGGAAGGCGCAAAAGACCTTGGTAAAAAGGTCGACGATTATCTTGTTAAATGGTACAATCAAGACGTAGGTAATCGCAATCCCAGATTTAAGAAAAAATCTTTCATAGTTGATTCCGTTTGCCCCCGTTTCACCTCGGGCGATGGTAAAGGTATGATTAACGATTCCGTTCGTGGCGATGACCTTTATATAATTTGTGACGTTGGCAATTATACTTGCACCTATACCCTTTTTGGACAACAAAACCACATGTCTCCCGACGACCACTACGCAGATTTGAAGCGTATTATTGCTGCTGCAGGTGGTAAAGCGGAAAGAATTACCGTCGTTATGCCCATGCTTTACGGCGGAAGACAACATCGTCGTAACGGCAGAGAATCGCTTGACGGCGCTCAAATGCTACAAGAACTATACGAAATGGGCGTAAAAGATATTATTACTTTTGACGCACACGACCCTCGTATTCAAAACGCCGTTCCTCTAATGGGTTTTGATAACTTCTTCCCCACCTACCAAATAATGAAGGCACTCCTTACCAGTTTCCCCAACATTAATTTGGATAAGGACCACTTTATGATAGTTTCTCCCGACGAAGGCGCTATGAACCGCAACGTTTATTACGCTTCCGTTCTTGGCGTAGATCTTGGTATGTTCTACAAGCGTCGTGACTACACTAAGGTAGTTAACGGCAAAAACCCCATTGTTGCTCACGAGTACATTGGTACCGACGTTAAGGGCAAGGATATCCTTGTTGCCGATGATATTATTGCAACCGGTGACTCCGTTATTCGTCTATGCAAAGAACTAAAAGAAAAGGGATGTGGCAAAATATTCCTTACCGCTACTTACGGTTTGTTCACCGAAGGTTTCGATAAGTTTGACAAGGCTTATGAAGAAGGTCTATTTACCGCAGTTCTTTCCACCAACCTAACTTATAACCGTCCCGAGCTTCTTGCTAGACCTTGGTACGTAGGAGCTGATTTATCCAAGTTTATTGCTTATATCATCTCCAGCTGTAATCAAAATAAATCGGTAACTCCTCTAATGAGTTCCGCCGATAGAATTCACGAATTGCTAGGTAAATAATTTACCTGTTGCAAAGATAGGAAAAATAGTATATAATATATATAAATATGGACGGGCGACTTACAATTACTACCGCTAAAAACGAAATTTACTTCTATTCCGGTTGTGATTACACGTATACTAAAAGTGATACTGCACAAATAAGTTTCGTATATGAAAGCGATTTTCGTAAATATAATATAGTAATTGGGGTTAACCGTGATAAGCTTGCTTTGAATATTACCTCGTTTGACGTTGACGAAGCAACGGAAAGCACCTTTAACGTTTTGACCTTTGCGCGCGGTGTTGCACCAAGGCACACCGCCGTAGAGTTCGAATATCTCAAGTTTAATTTTACACCCGAAGATATATTCGTTGATTACGGAAAGGATTTTGCAGATTTAGTTTTACGTTGTTCTTATTCTACCATTACACAAAATCCACGTTCTACCGTAATGAAGATTTCAGTTAAAATTCCTACACAAATAAAGGAGTAAATATGAAAATTGAATGGCTAGGTCATAGTTCCTTTAAGCTTACCGAAAGTACTGGCACGACCATTGTAACCGACCCCTATGAAGAAGACCGCGTTGGAGTAAAATTTCCCAACGTCACCTCCGAGGTAGTAACGGTTAGTCACGACCATTTTGACCATAACTGCGTTAGCGCGGTAAAAGGGGTAAATACGGTTATTGATAGCACCGGCTTCCACGACCTTGATGGAGTAGAAATTTACGGATTTAAGAGTTATCACGATGAGAAAAAGGGCGCTCTTCGCGGTAAAAACATTGTTTTCCGTTACAGAATGGACGGCGTGGAAATTTGTCACTTGGGTGATATTGGCGAGCCTCTTAGCCCCATGCTTGCAGAATTAATAGGCTCCATTAACGTTCTACTAATTCCTGTCGGAGGAAAGTTTACCATAGACGCCGAACAAGCAAAAGAATACGTAGACCTTCTCATGCCCGACGTAGTTATCCCCATGCATTATATGTGCGACGGATACGTAACACAATTTGACGACTTAGAAGATTTCCTCGATTTGTTTGAAAAAAAAGACGTTGAATACGCCGAAACTACCGAACTGGAATTTGATAGAACCGATTTTGACGGCGAACGCACCAGAGTTATAGTTCCCATTAAAGTACAATAATCTTTTTTAATTTTGTAAAATTATTTGCCCCTACGTTTGTAGGGGCAGAAAAAATATTTTTTTAGGAGATTTTTATGAAAATTGAGTACACCGCAAAACAGTTGGATGATTTATCCATTTTTGCACTCCGTGATTTAGCACGTGAATGCGGGCACAACAGTCCTACCAATAAGAGAAAAAGTGAACTTATTGAGTACATTTTAGGACTAAAAGGCGAGAGTATAGTTAAAGCTGAAGAATCTGCGACCAAAAAACGTCGCGGTCGTCCTCCAAAGAAAAGCACCACTCAAGCACTTGCAGATGAACAAGTCTTAGAGCAAGTGAACGTAGCCGAAATGAATACTACCACCAAAAACAAAGAGGAGGTAGACGAACAAAAAGAAGATAAAAAAGGTGCTAAGACCAGCTATTTTGAAAAAAATTCAAATAATTTTAATTCGCGTTTTAACGTAAATAATAAATTTAATAAAGCTAATTTAGATACGGAAAAAGAAGAAAACAAAGAAAAGACCGGAGAAAATATCGAAGCAGTGGAAATTCGTGAGGGCGTTTTGGAAATATGCCCCGATGGTTACGGCTTTTTAAGAGCAAACAACTACGAACAAGGAGATGGTGACGCTTATATTGCTGCTCCCAAAATTCGTAAGAGTGGTTTAAGAAAGGGCGATTACGTAAAAGCCTACGTTAAGAAGCTGGCTGAAAATAGACCGATGAGCGTACAAGAAATCATATCGGTAAACGGCGATACCCCGGACAAGGCATTTACTCGTCCCGTATTTGAAAGTTTAATTCCAATTTATCCCGAAGAAAGATACAAATTGGAACTAGCAACCAGCAAAAAAGATTTTGCGATTAGAGCAATCGACTTGGTAGCCCCCATTGGAAAAGGTCAACGTGCCATGATAGTTAGCCCCCCTAAAGCAGGTAAAACTACGCTACTAAAAAAGATTGCAAACTCCATTTCATCCAATTATCCTAACGCACATTTGATGGTACTACTCGTAGACGAGCGTCCCGAGGAAGTTACCGATATGCAACGCTCCATTAAGGGTGAAGTAATATATAGTACATTTGACGAAATGCCGGACCATCACACCAAAGCAAGTGAAATGGTGTTGGAAAGAGCAAAGCGCTTGGTAGAACTTGGTCAAGACGTAGTTATTTTGATGGACTCTTTAACTAGGCTTGCAAGGGCTTATAACTTGGTTATCACTCCCACAGGTAAAACTCTTTCAGGTGGTATTGACCCCGGTTCACTATATCTTCCTAAAAAGTTCTTTGGCGCAGCTCGTAACATAGAAAACGGTGGCTCGCTTACCATTATTGCAACGGCTCTAGTAGATACCGGATCTCGTATGGACGACGTTATTTACGAAGAGTTCAAAGGTACTGGTAACATGGAAATTCATCTTGATAGAAAGCTTTCCGAAAAGCGCATATTCCCCGCAATCGACCTTGCAAGAAGTGGAACGAGAAGAGAGGAACTCTTGCTTTCCGAAGAAGAACTACTTGGCATATTCGCAGTACGCAAGATGCTAAGCACCGGAGACGTACAAGAGTCGACGGAAAAACTAATTTCCATGATGATGGGCACGGATACGAACAAGGAATTCATACAAATGCTTACTATTCAAATGAAGGAGTTACAAAAGAAAGGGTATAATTTTGTTTAACGAAAAAAAGAGAACTAAAACACGATTGTTAGAAACCCAAATTGAAGAGAATAATTAATCATATTGGAAAAAAAGATAATAAAAAAAGGAACTCGAACGAGTTCCTTTTCCTTTTTCTATTAGTATTAGTTGAAAGCCTTTCCACTGCAACCAAGAACGTTTTGAATCTTGTGCTTTACGATTTCTTTTACGCGTTCTCTAGCAGGTCCCAAGTATTGACGTGGGTCAAAGTGAGAGGGATTTTCGTTAAAGTACTTACGTAGGGTTGCGGTCATAGCCATACGAAGGTCGGAGTCGATGTTAATCTTACATACTGCCATGGTAGCTGCTTGACGGAGCATTTCTTCCGGAACGCCCTTAGCACCGGGCATGTTGCCACCGTAACGGTTGATTTCTTCTGCAAGATATTGGGGAACGGAGCTAGCACCATGTAGAACGATGGGGAAGTTGGGAAGGCGTTTGCCTACTTCTTCGAGGATGTCAAAACGGAGTTTTGCATCACCCTTAAACTTGAATGCACCGTGGCTGGTACCAATAGCGATAGCCAAGCTATCAACGCCGGTCTTTTCAACAAATTCTTGTACTTGGTCAGGGTCGGTATAGCAAGCGTCTGCTGCGGATACGTTAACGTCGTCTTCGATACCTGCGAGCTTACCAAGTTCAGCTTCTACTACTACGCCGTGGTCGTGTGCGTATTCAACTACGTTACGAGTGATTTTGATGTTATCTTCAAAGCTCTTGCTGGATGCGTCTATCATAACGGAAGTAAATCCCTTATCTACGCAATCTTTACAAAGTTCAAAAGAATCACCGTGATCAAGGTGTAAGCAGATGGGAAGTCCGGTGTCTTCTACTGCAGCTTCAACGAGCTTCTTTAGGTAGGTGGGGTTAGCGTATTTACGAGCGCCTGCACTTACTTGAAGGATAAGGGGAGCGTTTTCTTCCTTACCTGCAGCAACGATACCTTGGATAATTTCCATGTTATTTACGTTAAAAGCACCGATTGCATAACCGCCTGCGTAGGCTTTTTCAAACATTTCTTTACTGGTTACTAAAGGCATAATTGGTCCTCCATATTGTAATTGCATATATTATACAACTAAAATCGCGTATTGTAAATTAAATATTTAAAGTTTGGAAATTATATTACTTGTTAAAAACAGAGTTTTACTATATAATTTAAGTATGTTGTTACCAAATGAAGAAATATTTGACCTTGAGTGTCACGGATTAAAGATTATACAGTCTACCAAAGGCTACGCTTTTACCACCGATGCCGTTCTTCTTGCAAATAGTGTAAAGGCATACAGGAATGAAACCGTCGTTGAACTTGGCTCGGGTAGTGCCGTCATAAGTTTATTGTTATCAAAGAAAACCCCCGCAAAGGAAATAGTGGGGATAGAACTCCAACCTCGTCTTGCGGATATGGCTAAGCGCTCAATAGAGCTTAACGAGTTAACCGATAGAGTAAGGATAATAAACTGTGATATGAAAGAGGCTCACCTTCACCTAACCAAGAGTGTGGACGTCGTTTGCGTTAACCCTCCGTATATGGAGTACGATGGAGTGGCGGAAGAAGCAAGTGAGATTGATATTTGTAAGCGCGAAGTCTACGTTACGCTAAAAGAGGTAATAGAGTGCGCAAGCAGAATTTTGAAGTACGGCGGTAGATTTTATCTTATAGTTAAGGCGGAAAGATTGACCGACCTTATTAGTGCTATGCGTGAGTACAAAATTGAGCCCAAAGCCTTAATACCCGTTCAACCTACTGTGAAAAAGGACGTGGATACTATTATCGTAGAGGGTAGAAAAAACGGGAATAACGGGATTAAGGTATATAAGCCTCTCGTGATTTGTAACGAGGACGGCTCTTATACTAAGGAAGTTGAGGAGATGTATAGGAAATGAGAGGTACGCTCTACGTCGTAGGAACGCCGATAGGCAATCTTCAGGATATAACCTTAAGAGCGCTGGAAACGTTAAAATCGGTTGATATGATAGCTTGTGAGGACACGCGTCACACGCGTATTTTGCTAGATAGATACGATATTAAAAAACCACTTGTCAGTTACTATAAACAAAAGGAACGTGAAGGAACGGAAAAAATCGTTGAGGATCTGGAACAAGGCGTTAACGTTGCACTCGTTACCGATGCCGGTACGCCTTGCATATCCGACCCCGGCGCAATACTTGTTGCAAAATGTATAGAGCTTGGTATAGAGGTTCAATCTGTTCCCGGTCCAAGTGCTGTTGCAACCGCTATGAG
>JAZSLG010000054.1:0-15327 GCA_045535235.1 Candidatus Stercoripulliclostridium sp. | reverse complement strand
TATATACCCCCACGGGGTATTTGTCAACATTTTTTTGTAATTTTTTTTGGAAAAATTATAAGAAATAGTGGAAAAAGTTTGAAAAATTGCTTTACAAGTCAATTTATTATATATATAATATTAAAGCATTTGTAGGCAACTATAAATCCTTGTTCTACCGGATAGGTAGAGCCATAAGTCCAAAAGGAGGTAAAATAATATGAACAAATACCAAGTTTTATTCATCATCGAAAACGGTATTGAAGACGAAGCGAAAGAAGCAGTTATCACTAAGTATACTGACCTTATCGAAAGTCTTGGCGGTTCTGTAAGTATGGTTGACAAGTGGGGTACCCGCAAGTACGCATATCCCATCAACTATAAGACCGAAGGCTACTACGTTCTTGTTCAATTCGAAGCTGCTGCAACCGTTCCCGCAGAACTTGACAGACAAATGAGAATTAACGAAAACGTTGTTCGTCAAATGATAACCAAGCAATTCTAATAGGAGGAGTGTTATGAACAAAGTTATTCTTATTGGTAACCTTACCAAAGACCCCGAACAATCTTACACCCCTTCCAACATTTGCGTTTGCCGTTTCACCGTAGCCGTTAATCGCTCCTATTCGAGCCAAAACGGTGACAAACAAACCGACTTCTTGCCCGTAGTTTGCTGGCGTAACCAAGCTGAAAACTGCGCTAAGCACCTTAAGAAAGGTTCCAAAGTTGGCGTTAGCGGTTCCATCCAAACCCGTACCTATGACGACGCTAACGGCGTAAGAAGATACGTTACCGAAATCGTTGCAGACGAAGTACAATTCCTCTCCACCCGTAACGAAAACGGCTCCGACGATATCCCCGATATCCCCGAAGTACGTGAAACCAGGAGAGTTCCCAGAGTGGAAGATGCTCGTCCCGTTGCAAATGACGACGACCTTCCCTTCTAATTTTAGAGTATAAGGAGTATAAATATGGAAAATAAGACTGCTAAACCCGCAAGACCTGCTGGAAAGCGCGCACCCAAAAAGAAAGTTTGCCCCTTCTGCGTAAACAAAGTTGACGAAATCGATTACATCGCTCTTGCAAAGGAAATCGAAAAGTCCTCCGAGCGTAGCTACAAAGACGGCGAAAAACGTCCTCGCTACATTGCTGAAAAAGGCAAGATTCTTCCCCGCCGTATGTCCGGTGTTTGCGTAAAACATCAACGCGCACTTGCAACTGCAATTAAGCGTGCACGTATAATGGCTCTTCTTCCCTTCAAAGGCGAATAAGACACGCTATTTGGGCGAAACCCATAGACAAAATTAAACCCCTCTCGGTCGTTTACGAAAAGTAAAGTCCCGTCGAGGGGTTTTTTATTTTGCCGTCGGCTTTCATCCCAACTAGCGTGTCTTACTTAAAGTATAATAAAGAACAGGAGTAAAATAAGCTTGTGCAATTCAGCGAATAACATTACAAAACAAAATCCCCCTTCGGTCATTTACGAGCAGTAAACTCCCGTCAGGGGGATTTTTATTTTTGCTCGTTCTTCATCTTAACTAGCGTGTCTTACCTGAAGTTTATTAAAGTATGCAATATATCAAAGATGGAGAAAATATAATTTTTTGTAATAAAAATCCATAAGCGATATTGACAAACCGCATTTTTTATAGTATTATTCTATGATTTATTAAAATAACTATTAAATGGTCGGAGAGGGAATATTAAGGAGAAAAATATGAGCAAATTCAAGTATGTTACAAAAAAAGAATATCAACCCGTAAAACAAGAATTGATTAATTTAATTAACTTAGTTCAAGATGAAGTGAGAGAGTATTTTACATTTAGATATGACTTTATTGGTAGCGCGTCTAGAAATATGATAACTATAGACGAGAAATCAAACATTGGTTATGATTTTGACATCAATTTGAGAGTAAATGATGATGAAGAAAATTATACAGCGCAAGAGATAAAGACAATTTTGATAAATGGATTTAATAAATATAATCATTTATTTAAATATGATTATTGTGAAGATAGTAAAAGAGTGATTACTATTAAAGTGAAAGACAGAACGAATTCTAGGATACTTCATAGCTGCGATTTTGCTGTTGTTTATGATTGTGATGATGGAAGGCAACAATATATTCATTTTAATAAAACGAAACAACAATATAAATGGCAATATCAACCTAATGGTTTCTCTAAAATAAAAGAAAAAGTTGAAGAAATAAAGAAAAATGGATTTTGGCAGAAAGTAAGAGACTTATATATTGAAAAGAAAAATAACAACAATAATCCAAATAAAAAATCACGTTCTATTTTTGCTGAAGTTGTATCTGAAGTTTATATGAAATATATTGAAAAAGATGACTAAAAACATTTAATTATATTTTATAAAACGAACAATAAAAGAAAAAAAGACCTTTATCGATGGGTAAGGATTTTGTTTAATGGGATATGTTTTGGCGCTATCAAAGCAGTAGTTTCCTTTATTTATAATAGAGTGTGTGGTATAATGGGTGTAATAAATTATGCTCGTATAGGGGCATAATATGATAAGGAGACAATATGAACACAAGAAAGAAACTCTTCAAACTCGGCGTGATATTTTTAATTCTTGCATTGGTATTTTTTCTATTAACTATTACGTTTTCCATTTCGTAACCGATGACGGATTAACTCTCACTTGGCATGAAGAGGCTGGTAAACCCTTTGTTACCGACCTTATTGGGCAACTTGGTACGCTACTTACCTTTGGAAGTATTGCAAGTTTCCTTGTTGGCGCCGTAGTGTTTAAAAAGGATGAAAAAAATTGCTATTAAATAAAAGGCGCACGGAAACGTGTGCTTTTTTGTGGTTAAATGTTTAAGCGTGCGCCTAAAATTCCATTTTAGATATTGATTATTATAAAATAAAGAATTATAATAAATCTAGCGTGTGCGCAAGACATAATTTAATTATATATGAGGTAGATATGGATTATTCTAGATGTTATTACAAAGGTCGTTACGTTTATAGTGCAAGGGAATATTTGGATGCAACTAAAGCAAATTATTTTAACCTAGCATACGATCCTAAAAATAGGGGAAAGATGCTCGAGGAAATAGAAAGGATCATGAACTACAATTCGAGCGTGGATATATTTGCTCTTTCATATCTTTTGTTCGATGAGGGAACGGAATCAAGCTATGACAGAGCCTATAACTGTTTAGATTTAATTGCCAGCTGGGACTATACTCCTGCTAAATATCTACTAGGACAAATGTATTTCTTGGGTGCAAGAGTAGACAAGGATTACGATAGGTTTTTTGAGCTTACCCAAGAGGCCGCAAAAGACAATTTTGTACCCGCTAAAAATGCGTTGGCATATGCCTATTTTAACGGATACGGCTGTAAAACCGACCACGCAAAAGGTCGCAAGTTACTCCAAGAGTGTATTGATACCGCTAGTTACGGCGTAGCATACTATAATGCCGGTGTAGGCTATATGCAAGGCTCTTTTGGCTATCCCAAGGATGAGAAAAAGGCACTTTCTTATTTCCAAGAAGCATCCTACCAATATTACAAATCAGCATCCTACAATTTGGGCATAATGTATCTTGAGGGTAAAGGTTGTGTTAAAAACATCCAAAAGGGACTCCAAGAACTGTCGGCAGCCGCAAGCCTTGGACATTTGAAAGCCCAAAAGAAACTGGGCGACGCCTATTATTTTGGTAAAATAACCACCAAAAATCTAGAAAGAGCCTATACCTATTACCTCATGGCGGCGGAAAACGGTGATCCCTATTCCATGTATAGCGTTGGCTACATGATCGTCAAAAAAGAATATATGTGGGTTGATAGATTCGAGGGTATCAAGTGGTTACAAAAGGCGTCGTATAAAGGGTATGAGGCGGCGACGAAACTACTAAATAACTTGTAGACTTTGTTTTTTGGCGACCTGCATAGGAAAGCCAAAATCTTCCTCGGTCATTTACCTCTAAGTAAACTCCCGTCGGTAGGTTTTAACTTTCCGTCGCATCTCATCCAAAAACCAAAGTCTACCGTGGTCTAACAAGACAGCGAGATAGGGCAAACCAAACAACAAGGTGTTTTGGCGAATTGCATAGGAAAGACGAAGACCTTACTCAGTCATTTACCTCTAAGTAAACTCCCGTCGGTAGGTTTTAACTTTCCGTCGCATCTCATCCAAAAACCAAAGTCTACCGTGGTCTAACACGAGTAAGGGCTAACTCAAACGGAATAACAAGGTTTTTTTGGCGAATTACTTTGTCAAAGGCAAATTTTCTCAAGGCGCAGTAGGTCAACTACAGCAACCTTTCTAAAATTTGCCTTTTCCTCGTACTTCATCCAAAAACCAAAGTCTACCGTACTCTAACACAAGAGAGAAAAAGCAAAAACAACGAGATATAAAGTTAAATAAATTAGGGGGGGATATATTATGGCAACTATACTTTCTATAACGAGTGGTTTGTTTTGTTTGCGTCCTATTACGTGGGGACTAGGTAAAATTATTAAAAACCCACGCGTTTTAGGGATTATTCTCGAGTTCTTTTATCTTGGACTTTCTATAATTTATGCCATAATATTTTGGGCGAGTTTGTTTTCTTTTGGAGAAGACCTCTCTTTTAATGAGGTTGGTGCTTGTATCGCCCTCTTGTTGGTTGGCTTCTTTGGTACTTTTGGCGTTGGCTACGGCATTTTGCATTATCATAAGAGCGATGATGAAATGACGGAGGAGAGGTCGGACGGCTATGACATAACCATTGACTACGACGCCTCTTCCAATACGGCAAAGGGTACCGCTACCGAAAGGATAAAGACTGAGTTAACGATAGAAGCATTACTTGCAGTAGCGCTTTCCCCATTTAATCCGTTAATAAGGCTTTTTAATCTGATTTATTCCTTCCGTATCCTTTTTAATCACCAGTACGTTTGCGATCTTGCGATTGGCGCGCACCCCGAAACTCACGGATTATTCCGCACTATTTGCATCGATACGGTACACGTTAACGACTATAAATAGAGTAACCTCTTTTTTATCACTCTACCCAGTTAGCAAACGCCTTGAGGGGCGTTTTTTGCTATTTAGCGAAGGAGCGTTGAATTTACTATTTCATTATGATAAAATATAGCTATAAATATTAACTCGGAGGACCTATGCGCTTTCTTACAACGATTGTTTCCTATCTTTCTATTGCGATTGCCTTTTTGTCCTCCATTTTTTCTTTTGGGAGAGGGGATATGATTCCTTTTAGAAACAATTACTCGCTTCCAAGCGAGATTCCCGAATATACGATGCTTTCTAGTGAGGAAAAAAACGATTGGCAAGCAAAATGGATTTGGGATAAGGAAAATCTTACCGAGAAAAACGTTTGGATGTGCTTAGGTAAAAACGTCAATTTGGAGAGAGTTCCGACCCATCTAGTGGCGCATATTTCCGCCGATTCCAAATATTGGCTTTACGTTAATGGCGAAACGGTGGTCTTTGAGGGAAGCCTAAAGAGGGGAAAGGGCTTTGGATACTACGATAGTATAGACGTCGCTCCCTATCTTAAAGAGGGTGAAAACTCCATTTGTGCACTCGTTTGGTTTTGGGGTAGTGAAAAGAACTATTCCTATTCTTCAAGTGGTCAAGGAGGCTTCATTTTTGAGGCGATAGGTGAAGATATTACCCTTATATCTAACGCAAGCTGGAAGGTAAAAAAGCATACCGCCTATATTGATAGCGCATTTAATCAACCCAACTACCGACTCCCCGAGTACAGCATTAATTACGATGCGAGGAAAGATATTGGTAATTGGATAACCGAGGGCGGGCTTTCATCGTGGGAGGATGCAATCGAGTACGCACTTGGTGGCGAAGGGTCATACGGCAAGTTATACGCGAGGGGTATACCCATGCTCAAAGATTACGGACTAAAAGATTACGAGAATGGAAAGGAATATGAAAACTACGTGGTAAAGAAAGTTGGTGGCGAAAAAATCACCGTAGATATTCCTTACAACGCGCAGTTCACCCCTTATCTAAAAGTAATAGCTCCGGCGGGCAAGAAAATTCGCATAACCACGGAAAACACGGCGTTGACGGGAGCAGTATCCACTACCTACGTGACCAAAGAAGGGGAGCAGGAGTTTGAGGCTCTCGGATGGATAAACGGCGAACACGTTACCTACAAAATACCAAGAGGTGTCACCGTTTTATCATTAAAGTACCGCGAAACGGGATATAATAGCTCGTTTAGCGGTGATTTTAGGTGTGACGACGAATTTATGAACACCTTGTGGCAAAAGTCGCTTCGCACTTTATACGTTACTATGCGCGATAACTTTATGGACTGTCCCGATAGGGAAAGGGCGCAGTGGTGGGGCGATGCTACTAGCGAAATGATAATGACCATGTACTCTATGGACGCTAATTCCTATCTACTGTACCAAAAGGGCGTAGACGCCATGCTCAAGCACGTTGACGACACAAAGGTACTCCAAACCGTAGTACCGATTAGCGGAGATTATTTTGAGCTTCCCGTCCAACAGCTGGCGGGAATAGTAGGTTTCCTTACGTACTACCAATATACCGGCGATAAGGCTTTTCTTGAAAAGGTGTATTCCTATTCCATTGACTACCTCAAGTTGTGGGAAATGGGGGATAACAACCTTGTTAAGCACCGTGAAGGCTCTTGGGATTGGCCCGATTGGGGCAAGAAAGCGGATATGACGGCAATAGAAAATGCTTGGGTCTATTACGCACTTTCCAGCGTGGAGAAAATGGCAGAGGTCTTGGGAAAAGAGGAAGATACCACCTTTATAACGGAAAGAAAGCAATCCATATACGAGGGTTACCAATCTCTTTGGACGGAGGAAGGTTACAAGAGTAAGGACGTTAAAACGCCCGATGATAGAGCAAACGCACTTGCCGTTCTAGCAGGACTTACAAACGAAAAGCAATACGATACCATTCTAAACGTGCTAACAAATACCAAAAACGCTAGCCCCTATATGGAATACTACGTTTTGGAAGCCTTGTGCAAAATGGGAAAATATGAAGAGGCAACCGCTAGAATTAAAGAGCGTTACGAGGATATGGTAGCGGAAGATTACTCCACTCTTTGGGAGTTTTGGAACAGTTGGCAAGGCACCATGAACCATGCTTGGAGTGGCGGACCACTAGTTATAATGAGCAAGCACTTTGCAGGCATAACCCCACTAGAGGCTGGCTACGAACTTGTCGAAATAAATCCCCAATACGAGCTTTATAGTAGCCTAAACTGCACAGTTCCCAGTGTGAAAGGATTAATAACTTTGGACTACGAAAAGGCAAACGGCAACCAAATGGTTAACCTTACTTTGCCAAGTGGAACAACTGCAAAACTATACGTTCCCTCAAGTGGAATAGTAACTCTAAACGGTGAGCTATACTACCGTAACGGTGAGTACGTGAATGGGGCAACCAGCGTAGAAGTCGTTGTCAAATAATAGGGTTAAAAATTAAAACGCACCTTGCTAGGTGCGTTTTTTATTGTCAATCTTCTAATTCTAAAATATAATCGGTAGAGACTTTGTAAAATTTGGCTAGTTTAATAAGCACGTCAATGGACAACTGCCTTTTCTCGTTTTCATACTGAGAATAGGTATTTTGTTTAACGTTCAAATAGTTGGCAACTGCTTGTTGAGTTAAACCGTTTTCTTCCCTTAATTCCTTTATCCTCATAGAAATAGTATATATTATCTCCAATTGAGATATTGACATATATCTCAAATTGTGATAAACTCAAATCAACTTTTATAAAAGTAAGGAGATATATATGAAAAGATTTTTAACAATTTTGGCTCTTGCGATACTTATTTTTTCACTTACTGGTTGTACTTTTATTGGGGAAATGTTAGGATTTACTGATAGCGATTCTACTAGTGATTTAACTAGCAATAATAGCAACAGCGGAGTAAATGGAAATACTCCTACAACCCCTACGGAAGTTGTAATTTCACTTGATTGTAATGGAGGGACTGTTAATGATGGTCAAATTATTAGTAAAACATTGCGTGGGATGCCCGGGGATACGTTAACTTTGCCGACTCTTACACGTGAGGGATATGAATTTTATGGCTGGTGTAATGGGTATGCCAAATATACGGGAAGAACTTTCCCAAGATCAAATATGACGCTTACGGCTCGCTGGACACTTTTGGAGACTCGTACCATAACTGTTTGTGAAGAAAGTCAAAACGAATACAGGTCCGATCAAACAAGCGGTTTATTTGCTAATGGTTGGGTTTCGTTTACGTATGATAATAGTAATTCGGAAATGCAAAAGGCGCTTGACTACTTTGATGATAATAATATAGCTTCCGTTAACCTTAAAGTAACGTATGATGCGTGGCTTTTTGAGGGTTCAAAGCTTTTAACTAGCATGGGTATCAAAGGCATCGTTAAAATTTCTGGGGGAAATACAGGTTCAGTATTTCATTCAAGGGATATAACCAATTATGGACAATATGAAACGTTTACGTTTTCTGGAACGGTTAATCCTAAAGAATTTAAAGTTCAAACAAACGGAGCTGGCTATATTAATGTACTTGTAGACACAAATAACTATCTTTATAATATGAAAGTAAGGAATATTAAAGTAGAAATTACTTACACGGAAGAAGCCGGCACAATAGTATAAGTTTAATATTCTTTTTATTTGACTTTAAATTATATGGTTGGTATTATTGTGATATATATAATTTTAGAGGGAAAAATGAAGAAAACTTGTTACTTAATTTTATTACTTATCGTTTTAGTTGCGTTTAGCGTAACGCTTTTTGCGTGTGGTGAAAAGGACAATGCAAACGTAGATGGCCTTGTAGTCAGATTACATTTGGATGGTGGAGAAATTGATAACGACGATGAATTTTTTGAGGTCAAAGACGGCGTTTATTCTTTTAATATTAGTGGAACGATAACTCCTGGGGCAATAAATGCATATCTACGCATGCCGAGGAAGGCTAACAAGCTTTTTGTTGGTTGGAAAACGGATGATAGTATTGTCCTTGAAAATATGACTGAAGAGGACTTTGCTAACCAAAAAGAAATCGACCTATATGCACAATGGGACTGCGATTGTGCAGATGAGAACGGAGACCATAATTGTGATTATTGTGAAAAGGTATTTAGCGAGTGTGCAAATGAAAACGAGGATCACAATTGTGATATTTGTGGAGCCGTTTTGAGTGAGTGTTACAACAATGATAACGACCACAATTGTGATGTTTGCGGAGAGGTTTTGAGTGAATGTTACGACGATAATAATGACCACAAGTGTGATATTTGCGGTAAAAAGACGTCGGACTGCGTTCATATTAGCCACGATCACGTTTGCGATATTTGTAAACGCACCCTTTTATTGGAAGACGATGATAATAATCATAAATGTGACGTATGCGGGGAGTATTTGACCTATTGTCTAGACGAAGATGACGATACTCTTTGCGATACCTGTGGGGAAAAGGTAACTTATAAGCTACGCTATGTATTAAAAGAAGATGATACTTACGAAGTAGCGGGACATTATGGCGGTGTCGTTGACGTAATTATCCCACTCAGTTATAAAGGTAAGGCTATAACCAGCATTGGACCCCATGCTTTTGGTTGGTCCACGACGTTATCCTCTATAAAGATAGGAAACTTGGTAGAAACAATTGGCGAATGTGCAATGGAAGGATGCTTGGTTCTCAATAGTGTAACCCTTGGAAAAAACGTTAAACAAATAGATGAATGTGCCTTCTACTTTGACCATACTCTAGTAGAAGTTTATAACCTATCTTCACTAAACGTAGTAAAAGGCAATACGGATTTTGCTCACGTAGGCGCTTATGCCCTAGACGTCTATTCTTCTTTAGAAGAGGAAAGTAAGTTGCTCGTTGAAGACAATGGATTGGTTTACTACGTTAACGGAAACGACAAAGTTTTAGTAGGGTCCAAAGGAAAATCCAACAGTTTAACAATATCGGATGGAACAACGGAGATTTATAAATATGCTTTAACCTTCTCTTACGATTTGAAGAGCATAGTTGTTCCGGAATCCGTAAAGAAATTTAACGACTATGCATTCTATAATACTAACTTGGAAAGTATTACAATAAATAGCTTGGAAGCAAGCGTTGGTAATTGCGTATTAGAAGGTACCGTTAATCTTAAAACGTTGGAAATAGCAAATACGTTTACTAGTGTTGGCGAACGTTTTTGCTTGGGAGTAGAATTAGAGTATGTGAGCATACCGGCAGAAATGACTAGTATTTTGTGGCCTTCCGATATTGAGGATTATCGTAAGACGGTAAAGGAACTTGTAATAAATTCCGGCGAAAGCATAGCGCCTCTCTCGTTCTATAGGTTTTACGATTTAACTAAGGTAACCTTGGCTAATTCTATTAAGAGTATAGGAGAGAGGGCTTTTGCGGAATGCCCAAAATTGTCGCAATTAAGCTTGTCCAATACTCTAACAAGTATAGAGTACGGTGCCTTTATGGGAAGTTACGCATTAGAAGAGGTAATTTTGCCCTCCACTTTAACAAACATTGGTTCAGCGGCTTTTTATCACTGTTATAATATTACGAGTATAACCATACCTGCCTCTGTAAATTCTATTGGTGAATCAGCATTCGATAATTGCTACAAACTCGTGGAAGTATATAATCTTTCTGCTCTCAATATAGAAAAAGATACTTCGGGCAACGGATGCGCCGGAATGTATGCACTAGATATTTTTACTTCTTTAGAAAGCAAAAGCAATCTTTCCAAAAACGAGGACGGTTGTATAATTTATGATAACGGCAACGAGAAAATAGTAATCAACTACGAAGGAACCAAGACCTCTTTGACCCTACCCGCTAATACGACGAAAATAAATAGATATGCTTTCTATGGTAAACAGGACTTGGTGAGTGTGGTTGTACCAAATTCCGTAACGAACGTAGGACTAGATGCATTTGACGGTTGTGACAATCTTGTTTACAACGTTAAAGATAACGTAAATTATTTAGGAAATGATAGTAATCCATACTTGGTGGCAATAGGAATGGTCGATAATACCGCAAACAGTTTAACCATAGCTGACGGCTGTAAAATCATATCAGGTGGAGCCTTTAGGCGCAGTTGGGAGTTAACAAGCGTAAATATAGCCGACTCGGTAACGATTTTAGCAGAGCATTCATTTGATTCTTGCGCACAATTAACCAGCATCACAATTCCCGGTTCCATAACCAGCATAGAAAAGTACGCATTTAACAGTTGTTATAAGCTTGTGGAAATCTATAATTTATCAGATTTGGATATATCGCGTGTTAACTCGGGCAATTGCGGTTATTTGGGTTATTACGCCTTGGATATTTATACTTCATTGGATACACCGAGCAAACTATCCAAGGATGAAAACGGTTATACCATACATACCGATGGTGATGAAATAACCTTGGTTTCCTATTATGGCAACGAAACGGAATTAATACTCCCTAGTGGTATTACAAGAATTAATGAAAACGTCTTTTTTGGCTCTAATATAACCAGCATTGTTATACCGGAGTCGGTAACGCGTATAGATGGTTGGTCTCTTGAGATTGGCGGGCTAACAAGTATTACTTTTGAAGATACTGCTAATTGGTACAGGGCTGAATCAGAGATAGCTTGTGATAATAAAACTGGAGGAGTGGAAATGGACGTAACTAATGGCTCGAACAACGTTTCTTACTTCCAGAATCCCTATCACTATTACTACTGGTACAAGGATTAATCAAGTTTTGGGCGCAAGAGATTGCGCCCTTTATTTTGTATGGTTTTCGGAAAGGAACATTCTAAATTATCCGGTTAATAAGCATAATTCACTCTTGCACGCGCGCATATATTGTGATAAAATGTTATATATGAGTTTACGCGATTTGTGGATGCGCATCTATATAGCGAGGCGCGAAAAATACGCCAACTACGACCTTAGATACGAGGAAGTAACGGTGGAAAGGAATATTAGGTATGGCGATAGGAAAAGTCAGACCTTTTCCTTGTATCGTAAAAGCGCAAAGCCACTTCCCACTTTTATCTATTTTCATGGTGGCGCACTCGCAGGAAGAAATAAAAATTGCCGTCGTGCCTTTTGCGCGGAACTTGCTAAAATGGGGCTTGCTGTTCTTAACGTGGAGTATAGAGGAGAGGTTAATCTTGGCGCAAAAGAATGCCTAAAAGAAGCGGAAACCATACTTGCTTTCCTAAAAGAACATTATTCGAGCCTCGCCCTAAACCTTGATAAATTATTCATAGGTGGAGACGAACTTGGCGCTTATATTGCTTCCTATCTTGGCTCCCAAGTGGAAAAATACGATTTGCGCCCGTTGGGTATAGTGCTGTTTTCCGGCTTTTACGACGCAATACGTCACGCCAAGGGTAATTCGTACTATTCTACCCAATACCGCTTTATTAAAAAGTTTTTTAAGATTGATTTGAAGAAGGCGCATTGGGACAGTAGCGTGTCCAATACCCTTGCCGATATGAGCGTTATCCGCAGGATAGACGAGGAGTATCCTCCCACTTTTATTTGCCACAGCGTCTACGATGAATTTATGCCCGAGCAAGGCAACGCCATGGTAAAAGCACTCAAACAAAAGAACGTGTATTGCTTTGAGTTTAAGGCGGTTTTTGAAAAGGAATATCACAACTTCCAGCTTAACAGAAAATCGCTTTCCGCCAAAGCGGTTAAGGAATATCTTACCACCTTTATAGAGGAAGCTTTGGACGGTGGAATATATAGAAACGAACATAGGGAGATTTAGTATGGAAACAAGGTTAGATGCCCATTTGGTTGCTAAAACAAACGGAAAAGGTAACCCAAAACAAGAATATATAACCGGCAAAATACGTGTTACGGTTATTGCTCCGGAACTACTAAGGGTAGAGTTTGACGATCGTTCTTCCTTTACCGATAGTGCTACCCAAGCAGTGTGGTATCGCGACCTTGGCGAGTATGAATACTCGTTAAAGTTCCTTGATAAACACATTGTAGTAAAGACGGAAAAGGCGGAGTATTACGTAAACCGCAATAAAAAGAGAATAGATTACGTCGTACTGGGGGGTAAAAAAGTAAAGGCGGACAATCGTGATAACATGAAAGGTACCTACCGTACCCTCGATATGACCAGGGGATACGCACCTCTTGGTCTTGGCGTAATAGGGCGTAACGGAGTTGCCGTGATAGAAGATAATTCCCTCATACTTGCAGAGGACGGCGAATGTAAAGCCCGCCCTGCGGAAAAGGATTTGTATTGTTTTGCCGTGACGGAACCTCAACGCGCGCTCGAGCTGTTTTACAAGATAACGGGCGCTCCTCCCATGGTACCAAGATACGCGCTTGGCAACTGGTGGTCGCGTTATCGCGCTTACACCCAAAAAGAGTATCTTGACCTAATGGACAAGTTTATCGAAAAGGAAATACCGTTTACCGTTGCAACCATAGATATGGACTGGCACTGGGTAGACGTTGCAAAACGCTTTGGTTATACCACCTTTAAGGACAGTTACGTTTGTCAACGCGGATGGACGGGTTATAGCTGGAATACCGAGCTTTTCCCCGACTATAAAGCCTTCCTAAAAGAACTAAAGGAAAAGAATTTGCACGTTACGGTAAACCTACATCCGGCGAGTGGCGTAAGGAGCTTTGAGGACCAATACGAGGAAATGTGCAAGGAAATGGGAGTAGAGGCAAACGGCGATCCGGTAAGATTTGATTGCACCGACCCCAAGTTCCTAAACGCATACTTTAAGGTACTGCACAAACCCTACGAGCGCGACGGCGTAGATTTCTGGTGGATAGATTGGCAACAAGGCAAATGGAGCAAGCTCCCCGGATTGGACCCTTTGTGGGCGTGTAACCACTACCACACCCTGGATAACGCAAAAAACGGCAAACGCCCCCTCATACTTTCGAGGTACGCAGGCATAGGCTCCCACCGTTATCCCTTGGGCTTTAGCGGAGACGCATGTATAGTTTGGAAGTCCCTCGATTTCCAACCCTACTTTACCTATAACGCATCTAACGTTGGTTATACCCATTGGTCGCACGATATTGGTGGACATCACATGGGCAACGCCGAAAACGACGAGCTTTATCTACGTTGGGTACAGTTTGGTGTGTTCACTCCTATAATGAGATTGCATAGCAATAATATGGTAATGAGCAAGGAGCCTTGGAACCACAAGACGGTGGAGGAAGAAGCCGTTCAAGCGCTTCGCTTCCGCCATTCCTTTATCCCTTACGTTTATACCGCTTACTATAACAACTACAAGAACTCCGTACCAATTTGCAAGCCTTTGTATTACGATTATCCCCAACTAGAGGAGGCTTACAAGGTCAAAAATCAATATATGTTCGGCGATAGCCTTATGGTTTGTCCCATTACCTCCAAATGGAATAAAGAGGGTATAAGCAAACGTAAAATTTGGCTCCCCGACGGCATTTGGACGGATATTTTCACAGGCGAAGTGCTTGGAGGCGGTTTCCACGAAGTGGAAAGAGATAAAAAATCCATCCCGGTATTTGCAAAGCAAGGCGCAATTATCCCATTTGCGGAAGTGGACGGCAACTTTAGCGGTAATCCCAGTAGTGTAGTGTTAAACGTATACAACGTGGGCGACGGGGAATATACTTTGTACGAGGACGACGGCGAAAGCACCGACTACCAAGAGGGCAAGGGTGCCTTTACCAAGTTTGAGCTAAAAGGTAATACCTTTACGATACTTCCCGCGGAGGGCAACGTCGAACTACTACCCCAAGAACGCACCTATACCGTATGCTTTGAGTACGATATCGAGGACAGTGAAGTACTTATCAACGGCGAAAAAGCAGAGGCTCAAAAAGCCGAAAATACGCTAATTATAGAAGGAGTCAAGGCAACCGATAAGGTGGAAATAAAAATCAACCTATAATGTTACCTGCTCGATTTTCACCAGACAAACTGGGGAAAGTTTATCAAAACTTAAAACTTGCGCTGGATAGTGGACAAAACACCTCGGTCTTCTATTCGGCGCAAAACGCCAGATACCATCTCGCAAGCACTGCGGGACACTTTTTCGTATACGTTACGCCCGATAGACTGTCTGCAAGAAGGGCCGTGGAAGTGCTTTCCGAGTACTCTTGTGGCAAGGTTGTTCTCGTCCCAGAGCGTGACGATTTGCTCATTAATACTGCGGTAAATATTTCACCCAGTATTGCCGATAGGACGCTTGCTTTGTCCGAAATCTTGTCGGGAGAGGCGGTTGGCGCGGTAATTTCTATTGAGGGATTAATGCAATACTTCCCCTCACCCCATGCATTTGGCGATAGCGTCAAAGTCGGAGGC
>JAZSLG010000080.1:0-7616 GCA_045535235.1 Candidatus Stercoripulliclostridium sp. | reverse complement strand
ACCGCTTGGCCTCCGACTTTCCAATGCCTTGTCGTCTTGTACACCGGACATGATGGGTTCGTAGGTTTGTTGGTCGTCGTCAAGCTCTGCAAGTTCAACTTCTGCATTGGTATCGGTAAGGAGTTTAACGTCCATACAGAGTGATTGCATTTCCTTTTTGAGAACCTTGAATGCTTCGGGTAGTCCGGGAGCAGCCATGGTTGCGTTGGGCTTAATGATGGAATCAAATACCTTTTGTCTACCCATAACGTCGTCCGATTTAACGGTAAGCATTTCTTGTAGAATGTTTGCTGCGCCGTATGCTTCGAGTGCCCAAACTTCCATTTCACCAAATCTTTGGCCACCAAATTGTGCTTTACCGCCAAGAGGTTGTTGGGTAACGAGTGAGTACGGACCAACGGAACGTGCGTGAATCTTATCGTCAACGAGGTGGATAAGCTTGAGCATATACATATAACCAACGGTTACGGGGTTTTCAAACTTTTCACCGGTTCTACCATCGTATACGTCTAGCTTGCCGTTTGCGGGTAGTTTGTTCTCCAAGAACATTTGTTGAATATCTGTTTCGGTTGCGCCGTCAAATACGGGCGTTGCAACCTTTATGCCAAGTAGTTTTGCTACCAAGCCCAAGTGAACTTCCAATACTTGTCCAATGTTCATACGGCTAGGAACGCCGAGGGGGTTAAGAACGATTTGGAGAGGAGTACCATCTGCGAGGAAGGGCATATCTTCTTTGGGAAGAACGCGAGAGATAACACCTTTGTTACCGTGACGTCCTGCCATCTTGTCGCCTACGCCAATCTTTCTC
Organism: Candidatus Stercoripulliclostridium sp.; assembly: GCA_045535235.1. GTDB lineage: Bacteria > Bacillota > Clostridia > Christensenellales > DTU072 > Stercoripulliclostridium_A. The sequence continues at coordinate 6,808 of JAZSLG010000080.1, read as the reverse complement.
TTTTGAGCAATGAATACTCTAACCATTTGGTTAACTTGGGGAGCAAGTTCGTCCTTGTTTGCTCTACTAAAGATTTGAACGTCAACAACGATACCTTCACCACCGTTGGGAACCTTTAGAGATACGTCACGAACTTCACGAGCCTTTTCGCCAAAGATAGCACGAAGTAGTCTTTCTTCGGGAGTAAGTTCGGTTTCACCCTTGGGGGTAACTTTACCTACTAGATAATCCCCTACTCTAACTTCGGCACCAATTCTTACGATACCGTTTTCGTCAAGGTTCTTTAGAACTTCTTCACTTACGTTGGGAATATCACGGGTAATTTGCTCTGCACCAAGCTTAGTGTCACGACACTCTAGCTCGTGCTTTTCAATGTGTATAGTAGTAAATACGTCGTTCTTAACTAGTTCTTCCGAAATCAAGATAGCGTCTTCGTAGTTGTAACCTTCCCAAGTCATAAAGCCAATGAGAATGTTGCGTCCGAGTGCTAGTTCACCGTTCTCGGTGGAAGGACCGTCTGCAAGAGTATCGCCAACTTTGACGTAATCGCCCTTACGAACAACGGGTTTTTGGTTAATGCAAGTTCCTTGGTTGGAGCGAACGAATTTTTGTAGTTCGTAGCTGGTTACGCCACTTTCGCCTGCAACGTCGATACGGTTTGCACTAACGTAAGTTACGGTACCTGCTTCCTTAGCAAGAATACATACGCCGGAGTCACGTGCTACTACGTATTCCATACCGGTACCAACGATAGGTGCTTCGGGACGGAGTAGCGGAACTGCTTGACGTTGCATGTTGGAGCCCATCAATGCACGGTTAGCGTCGTCGTTCTCAAGGAAGGGAATTAGCGAGGTTGCTATGGATACTAATTGTTGAGGAGATACGTCCATGTAGTCAACTTTTTCACAGCTAAACTCTTTAATGGCATCTCTGTAACGGCAGGTAACGCGTTTGTTAACGAATTTGCCCTCTTCGTCCAAAGGCTCGTTAGCTTGGGCTACTATGTACTTATCTTCTTCATCTGCAGCAAGATACTCAACTATATCGGTAACCTTGCCGGTTTGCTTATCAACCTTGCGGTAAGGAGACTCGATAAAGCCGTACTCGTTTACCTTAGCATAGGATGACAATGAGGTGATTAGACCAATGTTTTGTCCTTCGGGAGTTTCGATAGGACACATTCTGCCGTAGTGAGAGTGGTGAACGTCACGAACTTCAAAGCCGGCACGTTCTCTATTTAGACCGCCGGGTCCAAGAGCAGAAAGCTTTCTCTTGTGGGTTAGCTCTGCAATGGGGTTGGGTTGGTCCATGAATTGAGAAAGTTGGGAAGAACCAAAGAATTCTCTAATCGCACTGGATACGGGACGAATATTAATGAGTGAACGAGGAGTTGCGGACTCAATATCTTGGGCAATCATTCTCTCGTGAACAACTCTTTCGAGACGACTCATACCAATGCGGAATTGGTTTTGTAGTAGTTCGCCTACGCTACGAACACGACGGTTGGAAAGGTGGTCGATATTATCGGGAATGTGGAAACCGCAACGTAGCTCTCTGTTGTAGAAACGCATATTTACGTTGTAGCTCATGGTTGCGATAATATCGTCGATAGAAATGTGTTCGCATACGAGTTCGCTTACGTTTGCCTTAATGCTTGCTTTAAGAACTTCCATGTCCCCTTCGCTTGCTTCCATCAAGCTCTTAAGGGTGGGATAGTAAACTTTTTCGTAAATGCCGAGTTCTGCAGGATCGCAATCAACGTAGCCTTTTAGGTCAACGGTATTGTTACCAATAACCTTAACTGCGGGAAGATTTTCCATGTCTTGGATGTTCTTAACCCATACGGAGTTGATACCGGCGTTTTGAATAGCGTCTGCTTGCTCACGAGTAACGGTATCGTTTGCCATAGCAAGAACTTCGCCGTCCTCGGTGATAACGTCTTTTGCAAGAACTTGACCTTCAATGCGGTTAGCAATCGAAAGATGTTTGTTAAATTTATATCTGCCTACCTTTGATAGGTCGTAACGACGGGTATCAAAGAAAAGGTTTTGTAAATGAGCGTCGATGGCGGATTGAGTGGGCACTTCACCTTGACGGAGTTTTCTGTAAATATCAAGCTTTGCGTTTTCTACGCTATTAACTTCACCGTCTTTCTTAAGGGTGTTGGCAATCATTTCGTCGTTGCCGAAAATGTCCAAAATTTCTTCATTGGTACCGTATCCCAATGCACGAAGAAGTAGAGTTGCGGAAATCTTACGAGTACGGTCAACCTTAACGCTCAAAGTGTTGTGTGCGTCTTGGATATACTCGAGCCAAGCACCACGAGAGGGAATAACTTGGGTTTCATAGTGGGTTAGACCACTCTTCTTATCTTCAACCGCGGTAGTGTAAACGCCAGGGCTACGAACGAGCTGTGATACTACTACGCGTTCTGCACCGTTGATAATGAAGGTACCGTTTTCGGTCATTCTCGGAATTTCACCCATGAATACGTCTTCATCGATGAAAGCACCGGTTTCCTTCCAAAGCAAACGAACTCTTGCAGAAAGAGAAAGGGTGTAAGTAGCATCGCGTCTTTTGGCTTCCTTGACCGAATACTTGCTTTCGCTCTTAAACTTGTACTCTAAGAAAGAAAGTTCAATCTTGTTTGAGTAGTCGGTTATAGGAGAGAAGTCGTCAAGAACTTCACGAATACCTTGGTTAATGAAAGCATCGTAGGATTTCTTTTGAACTTCGATAAGATAGGGAATATCGATGATATCTTTAATTTTGCTAAAAGACCATCTGTCAACGTTCCCGCGCTTGATTTTGTGCATTCTTTGAGACATCTTATACGCTCCTTGTAAAAATTCTTGGCTATTGCCAGTGTTTTTCCGCCAAGTCTTGACAACCTTTTCGCAAAAAGCATTAAGGCTATCGATTTTTGACGTTTTTGCTCACAAAATACCGTATTTTTTGCACCGAGTTTTATCTATAGCGCATATAAATCCAGTATAATTATGCATTTTACGATTTTACACCCCCTTTGGGAGAAATGTCAAGCGTTTTTTATAAATAAATTATTTATTTTAATAATATAAATAAGCGCATATATGCACGCAAGAAAAAGCCCCCATTACTTTCACAAATCGTGCTACCCTCTTGAAATCGTTGGGGGCATGTGATATAATCGGCGTATGAGAGTTGACAAATTTTTGAAACTATCCAGAATCATAAAAAGACGTACCGTTGCAAACGAGGCTTGCGACGCTTCTCGCGTACTTATCAACGGAAAACCCGCAAAGCCCTCCAAAGAAGTAAAAGTCGGCGACGTTATTGGAGTACGATTCGGCGACAAAGAGGCATTTTTTAGAGTACTTATAATACCCACCGGCAACGTTGGTAAATCCGATGCAAGTACGCTATACGAGATTGTAAATGAAGTTTGATTTGGTAATCGTCGCGGGTGGCTCAGGTAGTCGCGCGGGCGGAGATAAAATAAAATTCTCTCTTGGAAATACTACGGTTTTGGAACGCACCGTAGATGCTTTTACACGCATATCGGACATAGAAAAAATCGTCCTCGTTTTACGCGAAGACGACCTTCCATTTGGGCAAGAAATCAAAGAAAAATTAGGCGATAATCGCATTATTTTTGCACTTGGAGGTGCCACTCGCGCCTCTTCCGTGCGTAACGGTTTAGCCCTATGCACCGCCGAGGGCGTACTCGTTCACGACGGAGCACGACCATACGTCGATTGCGCTTTGATAAATAGAGTTATGGACTCGGTTAAAAGATACGGTTCCGGCGTTCCTGCTCTCCCCCTACCCGACAGTGTACGTGAAGTAAACGAGAGTGAAATCGTGGGTGAATTTAACCGCGATAAATTGTATATCGTCCAAACTCCACAAGGCTTTTTGCTTAAGGATTTACTAAAATCTTACGAAAAAGGTTTGGAGTTTACGGACGAAAGTTTACTTTATTCCCGTTACGTATCACCGGCACGCATCGTAGAAGGTAGCGAACGCAACCTAAAACTGACCACTCGAGGCGACTTTGCCTCTCTAAATGCTCGCGTAGGAATGGGTTACGATTTACATAAATTAGCCCTTTTTAGAAAGTTTATGTTGGGCGGAGTGGAGATTTCTTACGAGTATGGTGCTGTTGCACACAGTGACGGCGACGTTATAATACACGCAATAATAGACGCTATTTTGGGCGCCATCGGAGAAAGGGATATAGGAACTTTATTCCCCGACGACGACCCCAAATATTTGGATATTGATAGCTCTATTATGCTAAGCGAAGTAATGGAAATTTGCAAGGAAAAGAATTTTAAGGTATCCCAAGTTAACGTCGTAGTCGTACTACAAAAGCCCAAAATTGCCGACTATATTCCCATTATGCGCCTAAAACTTGCCAGACTTTTGGATATTAACGTGGAAAACCTTACTATTTCCGCAAAAACCAACGAGGGCGTTGGCGAAATCGGTGAAGGAAAAGCTGTATCGGCTTACGCCACTGTTTTAATCCATTAATCTTCCACTATTCGCGTTTCACATTTGGTTTTCATCAACTTATCTTTAACAAGTATCGAAGTGGCACCACATTTTTTATCGCGGTTATAAATACATTCGGCGTCGCATTGCACTATGCTAGGTGCCTCTTGTACGGCATCGTCCGAGGCTTCGAGTTCGGCAAAGGTTTGCTCTAATGCGCCCCCTACTCTCTTCATTTTGGTAGCGCATCTTCCCCTCTCGTCTATACCGACAATGGTTGCGTTACAACGTGATTTAAGATTGTGTATACAATTTGAGGTAGTACATTTTAGTTGTTCCATATTTTTCTCCTTTACTTTTAGTATGGACGACGACTAAAAAAATATTACTATTGACTTTTAATTCTTAAAGTGTTATTCTATTTCCAATAAAAGGAGTTTATTATGAAAGTTATATTATTACAAGACGTACAAGGACACGGCAAAAAAGGCGATGTAGTCGTTATCAATGACGGATACGCAAAAAACTTCTTAATCCCCAAGAAAATGGCAGTTGAAGCAACCAAACAAATGATGAATGAAATTGCTCAAAAGACTGCGAAAGAAGCACGTTTGCTCAAAGAAGAACGTGAATCAGCCGAAGCACTTGCAAAGGAACTCAAAGGCATAACCGTAACAGTATTCGCCAAATTCGGCGGTGAAAAAATGTACGGTAGCGTCACCACTCAGGACGTAGCCGATGCATTAAAAGGTATGGGCTATAACGTTGACAAAAAGAAAATCGTTATTAAAGACAATATTAAAGCGGTTGGTATTTACGATGCCGAAATTAAGGTTTATCGCGACGTGAATGCTAAGATAAAGATTAAGGTAGACCGCGCCGAATAATCCCCTATTAAAACAAAAGGCACTCGGAAGAGTGCTTTTTTAATGCACAATACGAAGAGAGAATATTTCTCTTCAAAAGTATAGTAAACGCGAAAAGGTACCCTTCTGCCGACGGGAGTTTACTTGACGTAAATGACCGAGGGGGAAAGGTACCTTGACAAAGTTATTCGCTAAAAGGCGAGGCTTAAACTATTTAACTTCAACCTCTGCGCCAGCTGCCTTGAGCTTACCAGCCATTTCTTCAGCTGCTTCCTTGCTGATGCCTTCTTTGATGGTCTTGGGAGCTTCTTCAACCATTTTCTTTGCATCGATAAGGGATAGTCCGGGGATAACTTCACGAACTGCCTTGATAACAGCGATCTTGTTGCCACCAGCTGCCTTAAGAACAACGTCGAACTCAGTCTTTTCTTCTTCAACGGGAGCTGCTGCTGCACCTGCTGCGGGGCCTGCTACTGCTACAGCTGCTGCTGCGCTTACACCAAATTCGGTCTCGAGAGCCTTAACGAGGTCTCTAACTTCGAGAACGGTTAACTCTTTTACTAAATCAACGATTTTTTGAATATCTGCCATTGTTATATTTCTCCTTGTTATTTTTAATGAATAGTGTTTTTTAATTAGGCATTAGCCTCGGATTGCTTATCAGCATAAGCGTTAAGTACTCTTGCAAATCCTGCAACAGGCTCGTTAAGAACGCTGAGGAGTTGTGCGATGAGCATTTCTTTAGAGGGAAGTTGTGCTAATTCTTTGCATCCAGCTTCGTCTAAATAGGTTCCGTCTACCATACCGCATTTGAAAGCAAGCTTTTTGGTGGTTGCTGCTTTTTGAGAAGCGATTTTAGCAGGTGCGGAGATGTTATCGGTCATTGCGAATGCTACTGCGGTAGGTCCGTTTAGAGCATCGTCAAATTGGTTGTAGCCGAGTTCGTTAAGAGCGATTTTAAGAAGTCTATTCTTTAGTACGACGTACTTAACACCGTTTGCACGGTACTCGTTACGCAATTCAGTATCTTGAGCAACGGTTAGTCCTTTGTAGTCAACGAGTACGAAAGATTGAGCCTTGGTAATCATTTCCTTAATTTCGGCAACTTGTTTCTCTTTTAGTTCTCTAATTGCTTGTGACATTTTTACCTCCTTTAAGTCTATAAAACAAACTCCGTTCCCAAACGGAAACGGAGCTTAACTACAAACAAACGTATGTAATCTAATTGCTTTTGTTTCTTCTGCGTATGCTCTCGTCGAGATTTAAGTTTCCACATACGGTCTGGGAAGGAATATTATTTAGTTCTCGTATATTATATACTCTTTAATTTACCTTTGTCAAACGAATTATAAAATTTAATTAGTTTTGCTTGTAGGTAACTTTAACGCCGGGGCCCATGGTGGAGCTAAGAACTACGCTCTTAAGATAGGTACCCTTTGCTGCTGCGGGCTTTGCCTTGATGA
>JAZSLG010000108.1:0-3057 GCA_045535235.1 Candidatus Stercoripulliclostridium sp. | reverse complement strand
CGTAAATGACCGAGGAGGGGATTTTGTCTTTTGTGAAGTAGGTCGCCCAAATAGCGCGTTTTTGGTTAAATTATAGTAAATACGCACACGCGCCTAATTGACACGCGCGTGTTTTTTATGTATTATATGTGTGTGCGCGTGAGGAACGCGCGCTATTATAATGTGAAATTAACGTATTTAGGTACGACGGAGGTCTTTAATGCGTAACTCATTAATGCGTTTTGCTAATAAAATTTGCATTACCCTAGCTCTATCTTTATTGGTCGTTTGTATTGCAACCTTTGCCCTTCTCGGTTCCTCGGGTAGCGGTCAAGATATTGTTGCTAACGCCGCGCTTTCCAGTGACTCAACCACTACGCTTAGTTCCGGACTCGGCATCCAGTACGGTAGCAACCTGCTAAGAACGAGTACCGAAGATTTCTACGCCGAGGGCGAGTATGTTTCCCACGTTGGTTATACCAGTTCGGGAATTATGGGCACTGGGTCATACACACTCGTCACCAAGCCCGAAATTGTCGCCGGTAACACCAACGATTACTCGAATATGAATATCAATACCGCGGTATTCTACGGCATTTTGGATGGTGATATTACCACCAGTTTTGAGTACAGCGTTAATATTGCGATTAAGGATCAAACGCTTTCCTCCAACGTTAATATCTCTTTGTCTGCATATCTTTGCGGTGACTCTACCGAAGCCAGTAGGTTTGATAGTACTATTGTAGAAAAGAGTTTTGTAGTTCCTGCAGGTACTACCAACTATTCCAGTACCCAATTTATCGCCTTTGACATTTCAGGCGCTCAAATAATCGCAACCGGCGCTCACGTTAAAATTACCATGAGCGTTAACGCGGGTGAGCATACGGTAACTATTACTAAACCCACCTTGGAAGTTCGTGCCGAAAGCAATCAGTTGATGATTAACGCTAACAAGGGCGTTTCATTCTCCGTTAGCGGTGTTAACCGTAAAACGGTTACCATAGATAACGTTTATAGCGTTACCGGTGCCGAGCAACTTGCTTCATTGTACGTTAAGAAGGGTGACGTTATTACCCTTAGCACCTCTTTACTTGATACCAACGAGGGTAGTGACCCCGAACAAGTTTTCTCGCCTTATTACGCTGCGGCGTTCAAGAGGGGAGGTCAATCATGCGTGGATTGGCACACCTATTACAACAACGACTATACTAATAGAAATACCTATCTAACCCGCATTGACGACGAAACTCACCTTTATTATCCCAACTCATCCGACCCGCTATTCAACTACAAATATAATACCTATCAAGGTTTCTTTGCTACCTTCGTAGTAACCGGCGACGGTGTAACCAACGCAAGGAATTTGCAAATTTTGCCACGTTTGATTAAGTCCTACGACGGCTCCATATACGAGTATTGGCTACCAAACGGCGATACCTTCCAAGCTCACATGGACAACTACCAAATCAACGTTAACGTTGATAACCTTAAGCCCACGGCACCCGAGCTTGACACGACCAAGAGCCTTGGCGCAAGCGTTAACAGCAAGCAATGGTTTACCGATAACAATAGCTTTACGCTTGATTACCAATACGTGGAAAACATGGATAAGAGTGGTATCTCCACCGAGTACGTATACGCCTTTATAGTAGATACCAACTTTAGCGACGGACCCAGAGAATACGACTTTACTCCCGGTAACGGCGCCGAATACGTATATACCGCCGGCTCCCAAACCATGTCTGCAAGGCGTTACGAGTTGGGTCAATACAGTAACGACGCGAACGCCGATAAGAGCAAACTTTCCTTTGATATTGCAGGCGAGTACGGTCTTGTACTTTACGCGGTAGACGAAACCGGTAACGTTTCGTCCCCGACCTATTATACTCCCTCCAAGACGGGTAAGACGGTAAAGGTAGACGCCTCCACCAAGGAGACCGGTGCCTATATTAAATACGGCTCCAATCCCGATATCGTACCTACCGACAAAAACAGCTCCGAAATCCTAAAGTACGCAAATATCTACGTTCTAGTAGGGGATAGCTATCACGACGCTTACGGTAATTGTACCTTTGACGTTAATAATACCCAACCCAACAACGCTATAAGGAGATTGGTTTCGGTTAAGAGGGGTCAATTCGTTACGGTTAGAATAGTAATGAGCGACGCCCAAACCGAAAATTATAACATGGTACGTTACGCAATAGGAAACTCCACCAGCATAGATAAGAACTTGTTCCAATACAAAGAGGACAGATTCGGCAACTTGATAGTAGACGTTTCTTACCGCACTAACGACGATATTTGGAATAGCTTTACCGATACCATTCCTATTAAGGCATACTTCCACCGCAGAGTAGATATCAAACTACTCGACGGCGATTTTACCTATACCTTTGAGAACGGCAACGCAAGGAAGATTACCTTTGCAAAACAAATGCAAGCTTACTTTGCCAACCAAAACGAAACCGAAGTTATCCTTGTTCAACCCAAGATTGCCGTCGAGTACTTTAAGCCCGTAACCTTGGAAATCAAGTCCGAGTATACTACTAACGAAGCAGGTCAAACCATTTTGCAAGGCGGTGGTAACATTACCATTGGCGGTATGGTTTACGATATTGGTAGCGAAAGCTTTAACCAAAACGAATTTGTTCGTGGCAATATCTCCTTCGTAGTTGGTGGTAGCGAGTATTTCGTTAAGGCTTCCAGCTTCCTAGGATTTGAAAACGACGGCGGAATAGAGTATAGGAATTACGAGTTAACTTGTTACGACCTTAACGCCGGTAACGAAGAGGGTTACGCCGATGCAGGTTTGTATTTCTACCGCGCCTACGTGGTTGCCGACGATAATACCCATTACTACGGCGAGTTTATCGATAGTTACGTTATCAAAAAGGCTGACCCCGGCGTTATCGATTTGTTTAGCAAGAATACTTTGACCTTTGGTCAATCCATGGAAGATTTGATATTTACTTCCTACGACAAGATTGGTAGCGAAATCCCGGTTAATAGAGGGCTTTCCATTAACGTTCAAGGTAATTTTAGGTCCTATCAACAAGTAAGCACGGGCTTGTACGG
>JAZSLG010000003.1:0-18433 GCA_045535235.1 Candidatus Stercoripulliclostridium sp. | reverse complement strand
TATTAGCCATTTTATTTCCTCCAAGATAGTTTATCTTTGATAAAGTTCATTAAGTTAAAGTTCTTTTTTTGTTTTAATTGCATTTGTTGTACTACGAGTAGTCCTGCAACTTGTGAATATTTGGGTTTATTTAATTGCATTATATCAGGAGTAAGAATTTCCACTTGCTTACCCGTCATTTTTGCCACAATTTCCTTTGCTCCGGGGATATGTGCTATTCCCGAGCCGGTTAGAAGAAGTATAGTATCGTCCGCTACGGGATACGGCGAAAGGTTAATTGCTTTAAGAATCATTTCCGCAATATTGGAAATGCGATAAGAAGCTACTTCGTTAACCTCTTTTACTTTGTAGTAAGCCATTCCGCTACCCGCACTAACGCAGTAGGTGTCGTCTTCACCCGGCGCTATATTAAGATTTATTTTATCTACGAGTGCGTATGCGTGTTCGTAAGGCAATCCCAAACATTCAAGCAAATCGGCGGCGATATGGCCACTGCCCAAGCTGAACGATAACGCGTGTAGAATGCCGTCACCACATCCGTAGGCAACCGAGGTGGTCGTATATCCTACGTCAGCAAGTATAACACCCTCGTCACGCAAACTATCGGGACAAACGTACAATAATTCGGCGTTAACCGAAGAAGTGTAATTAAAGCGCAAACCAAGTTGCTCCGCCACACCGTTTAATAAATTTATAAACGAATTATCGCAAGTAATATAACTTACCAAGCTTTTTAGAATTTGGGTTTCACGTCCGGAAGGAGAGATTTCCATACTACCGTCGTCAAGTTCAAAATACACTGCGGAAGCGGTAATACAAGTATAAGCAGAGCCTTTTGGTTCACCTTCCTTCAAAATACGTTCCTCGTCCTTTTCGGTAACCTTACGTTTTGAGCCAAGGTCGATTGCAACGTCGCGACAAGTAACGGCGGTAAATTCACCCGGCACCCCTACTAATACGTCTTGGATTTTGGTAAACGTAGCTTTTTCACATTCGTTAACCAAAGAAGCTATTACTTTGAAAAGGCCCTCTTTGTCCAAAAATTCGCCATCGTAAAAACCGTCGTACTCTCTGGATGCACGAAAGGTATAACTATCTACGAACTTGCTATCTTGCACAACCAACGTTATTAGGTCGGAAGCAATATCTAAAACGGCAACTTTTTTATTACTCATCTTTTCTCCATGGCGAAATACGCACTTACATATTTTTATTATATATTATGCGTGCGCGCGTGTCAATAACGAAATTGATTTTTTTGAAAAAAATATTATATTTGTGCTTGAGAAAGGTAATTTTGGTACTCGCTTGCAACCGATACGGCAACGTCACGAGAAGTGTAATCTAATATAAGCATTTTATCGTCACGTGTGGTAACGGTCAAAGAACCCACTCCGAAAGTCAACTTAGCAATAAATTTTGCTTGAGCGTTATAATCCAAACCCTCTTGCTCCAAAGCCTTAAAAACTTTATTTATAATCTTAAAAGTAGAAGTATTGTAGGTGTCGTCTACCTCTACACCCTCGATGAGTATTAGTGAAGAAATATCAACTTCGTCTTTTGCAACCTTTTTGTCAAGTTGAAAATCTCCGTCCGCAATTGCATATACCGTGTTGTCGCCTTTAACGGAAACTGCCACCATGGGAGTATGCTCAACGCAATAAATGATAACCTTATTGGGAAAAACTCTTACTATATCGGTTACCGCAATAAGGTTTTCATCGTAACTTTCCATTACGTTTTTCTTAACCAAATTCTCGTTCAAACTCAAAATGGAACTGCCCATTCGTATCTTGGAGTTTTCAAATATTTCTACGGCGCTAACGGAAACGGGAGTCTTTTCAAACTCCACGTCAACCTTGCTAATTTTGCAAACGTTACCGAAAACCGCAATTACAATTACGATTATCAGTCCTATTGCGACCGAGAAATATCTTTTTTTCATTGGTTTCCTCTATTTTTTTACTATATCGGCTCCGAGTGAACGAAGTTTAATATCAAAATTTTCGTAACCTCTCTCAATAAAATGCAGATTGTTGACTTGGGTTACGCCTTTTGCGGAAAGCCCTGCCAGCACTAATCCCGCCCCGCCTCTCAAATCGTAAGCATTTACTTCCGCACCGGTAAGCTCCTTTACTCCGTCAAATACCGCTATCCTATCCTTAACTTTAACTTGCGCTCCCATTTTTTGCAATTCGGGAATATGCTTAAAACGGGTTTCAAAAAGGTTTTCCACAATTATGGTCGAGCCCTTTGCTAAAGATGCCGTCACGCAAATTTCTGCTTGTAGGTCAGTGGGAAAGCCGGGATAAGGTTTGGTTTCGATAATCCCTAACTCACCGCGTTTACCGCTTGAAGATATTAATATATTACCACCACTCGACTCAATTTTGCAATCCCATTTTTGAATTTTTGAAAATAGAGCGTTAAGATGTCCTCCATGCGCACCTTTTAATAACACCTCTCCCCCCGTTAATGCAACCGCTAAAACGAAAGTTCCCGCCTCAATTCTATCGGGCATAATGGTAAAACTAGTGCCTTTTAACGGTTTACCACCCCTAATTTTCAAAAATGGCGTTCCCGCACCGCTAATATCTCCACCCATGGAATTGATAAAGTTTTGTAAATCCTCTATTTCCGGCTCTTCCGCCGAATTTGCTATCGTAGTTACTCCGTCTATCGCGGTAGCAAGAAGCATTGCGTTTTCCGTTGCCCCCACGCTAGGATAATCTAAAGTTATGCTACTGGGCTCTAGATTAGTTGCGTCACAGTAAACGTATCCGCCCTCTTCTCTTATGACAACTCCCATTTCTTTTAGGGCTTTGATATGTAAATCGATTGGTCTAAGTCCAATATCGCAACCACCGGGGTAGGCGACTTTGGCTTTTTTCTTTCTTGCCAGCACCGAGCCTAGCAAAAAAATTGAACTTCTTAACTCTTTTGCAAGCTCACCCGGAATTTCATAGGAGCTTATTTCCTCGGGATTTATTACTATCGTATGCTCCCATGAATCGTAATCGGCACCCAAATTTTTTAATATTTTGAGCATATTTTCCACGTCTCTTAACCGTGGAGCGTTATTTATAACCACCCTTTCCCCGGTCAATATGGATGCGGAAAGTATGGGTAATACCGAGTTCTTTGCTCCTTGGATGCTTATTTCACCATTGAGTCGTTTACCGCCGTTAATTATGTATTTGGACATATATTCTCCTATGACATTGTATGAGCAGAAACTCCTTTTAGTTTACCCTTTTTCCCCTCTTTTAACTTAAAATTCCATACTTTTACTCCATCTTTCTCATTGGATAGTCCTGCTAGCAAGCCGGAGCTAAAACAAAATACCATCAAAGAACTTCCGCCTGCCGATACGTAAGGAAGGGGTACGCCCGTTGGCGGTACCAATCCGCTTACAACGGCCACGTTTAATAGCGTTTGAATGGCAATAACCGCGGTAATACCCGCCGCCAACGTTCTTGTATATCCCTCTTTCGCTTTAACGCTTATTTTAATACCGCTAAATATTAATACGGCGAATACGGCAAGAACCGCCACGCAACCAAGGAGTCCCAGCTCCTCGCCTATTACCGAGAATATAAAATCGCTTTCCGCAAAAGGTAAATACAAATACTTTTGTCTACTGTTAAATAGACCTACGCCGAATAGTCCCCCCGAACCCAAGGCGTAATAGGATTGTATCAATTGGTATCCCTCTCCTTTAGGATTTGCCCAAGGGTCTATAAAAGCTACCAACCTTTTTACTCTATACGGTTCCAATATAATCAAAACTGGTATTGCTATGCATACGAGAGCTACAGCCACCCATATATGTTTTCTTTTTATTCCACCAACGAATAGCATTACCATTAAAGATGCTCCTATTACTATCGTTATGGACATATTTGGCTCCAACATTACTGCAACGCACATGGAAAGCCCACATATAACGGGTACTATTAGCCTTTTAACACTCGTAGGCGGATGGTCGTCCATATAGCCTGCAAGAAATATGACCAAACCGAACTTTGCAATCTCCGAGCTTTGTAAAGTTATAAATCCCAAATTAAGCCAACGAGTTGCTCCGTAACTTTCTTGTCCCACTCCGGGAATAAAAAGTATTAGGAGGAGTATCATTGATACTGCGTATATTATCCACCGTGCCTTTTTTAGCCACTCTTTTTTTAACTTATAGCCCATTAGCATCATCACCAATCCCGCTATAAAACCGTATAGTTGTTTCTTTACGTAAAAAAAGGCATCTCCCGTTTTTAGCTCGGCAGAGTACGAACTCGCAGAATATATCATTACAAGTCCGAAAAGGGATAATATTATAGTGCTTACTATTACGTTACGCTTTAAGTGCATAAACCTTATTCTTAAAATACTCGCCCCTCTCTTGATAGTCGGAATATCTATCGAAGCTTGCGCTTGCGGGGGAGAAAAGTACGGTATCTATTCCCTCTTTGTTTGCTAGTAGATTTACCGCGTCGTCCAAAGTAGAGGTTATTTTAATATCGGTAAACCCTACTTTCATGGCAGAGCCGAATATCTTTTCGGCGTTGGCACCGCTTACCGCGACGTACTTTACTTTGCCGTAAATTTCGTCAAAGAACTCGCAAAAGTCCTCTTTTTTATCACTTCCACCCATAATTAAGCCTACGTTACCGCCTACGGTACGTATTGCACTTAGACAAGCTCCGATATTAGTTCCTTTACTATCGTTAAAATAGCTAATACCATCCACCGTTCCTACGAACTCCACGCGGTGAGGTAATACTCTATACTCTCTAACGAAGGTACACAACTGCTCTTTGGTTGCGCCAAGCGACTTTGCAACCGTCATTACCGCCGACATATTAAATCTATTGTGTTCTCCCCTAGCCCTACTTTCCCTAGTGCTTATTAAAGGTTGACCGAGTAGATAAAAATAATTATCCTTGACCGTAACGTCGCCTTTTTGCTCCTTGGAACTAACCCACTTTATTGTCACCGGTAGATGCTTTGCAAGCTCCCGAATTTGTTTTGTATCGTAATTGAGTACGGCGTAATCGGTGACGTTTTGCATGTTGAATACACGCTTTTTAGCATTAAAATAATCGTCGTAGGTGTTATAGCGGTCCATGTGGTCGGGTGAAAGGTTTAGGAAAAGAGCGTACTTAGGATGTAGCGTATAGGTTCGTTCCAATTGGAAGGAAGAACACTCTATAATTGCGTATTCCGGCTCGTCGCCATCTAACACTACTTGGCTAACGGGATAACCTATATTCCCCATTGTCTTGACCTTTTTACCCATTATTTTTAGTACCTTTTCCAACATATCTACCGTGGTAGTTTTACCGTTGGTCCCGGTTACCGCAATAACGGTACTTTTTAGTTCTCTAACTCCCAATTCCAGCTCGCTTATTACTTTAATATTGCGACTTTCCGCCTCTCTTACAACGGGATGGTCGTATGGAATGGAGGGGGAGACTACTATTAAGTCTAGGTTTTCATATATTTCCTCACCCCTATCCCTATAATTATTTTCGATTTCCAGTTTGTCGTCGTATAGACGTACCTCGTAACCCAAACGTGAAAGCAAATTGCTCGCCGATATTCCACTTGCTTGTATACCCATTACTAACGCAGTTTTCATGTTGTTATCTCCCTAAATTATAGTTAATGCGGTAACGCCCGCAATTAGCGTGATAATCGCGTAGTAACCTACGATTTTGCTTTCGTTTATACCTTTTAACTCCAAATGATGGTGGAAAGGTGCCATGAGTAACACCCTCTTACCGCGGAGCTTGAAGCTTATCACTTGTATTATTACTGATATGCAACTAATTACCATCATTATGCCAACGAGGATACTTATTAACGGATTTTTTATAAACAAAGCAACAGCCGAACAATATCCTCCAAGAGCAAGGGAGCCGGTGTCACCCATGAATATTTTTGCTTTATGATTGTTAAACCACAAGAAAGCAAGTATACCGCCTATAACTGAAACTGATAGTAGCATGAGGTACTTTAACTCCAAGGCATACTGTGTTTTACCATATTCGACGGCGTCGATATACTCTAAGAGTATAATGGCAAAAAAGGTTGCCGAGTATATAGCGGTGGTCGTTCCCGCAAGTCCGTCTAAACCATCGGTGAGATTAACGCCGTTGGACATTGCAATAAAAGTAATTATTGCAAAGGGTATATAAAAATAACCCAAATCCCAGTCGGGAAGAGAAAAATTGAGGGCGATTTTAGAGCCTATATGGGGATTTCTAAAGGCGAAAATTGCAGTAACGAGGGCTACGCCAAACTGAAAAATCACCTTTTGATATGCCTTTAACCCCTTGTTGTCCTTTAGCCTTACTTTTATGAAATCGTCCAAGAAACCAATCACTCCGTATGCAAGGAAAACGACGGTTGCGGTGCGACAAAGAGTGTATCTGAAGCCACCGAATACCCCTATTACTATGCTTACCGCCACTAAAAAGATAAGCCCACCAAAGGTGGGTGTACCCGCTTTAACGTCGTGTTGCTCCACGTATTTTAGAATGGACTGGTTGGCTTTTAGTTTTCTTGCAATCGATATTACCAAAGGAGAAAGTAACATTCCCGCGACAAAGGTTGAGAGAAAACCAATTACCAAAAATTGCAAATCATTCATAATTCCACCGTTTGAATACCTCTAGTACCTCTTGTTTGTCCGAGTACGGACGCTTTACACCCCTTTCCTCTACGTAATCTTCGGCACCCTTTCCTGCAATTACCACTACGTCTCTCGTACTAGCCGTCGTTACGGCGTAGTTGATGGCGTGGGAACGGTTAATAATGGAAATGTAGTCGTGGCTAACCTCCTTATGCCCCTCTTCTATTTGTCGAATTATGGTAAGGGGGTCTTCGTCGCGAGGATTATCACTGGTAATTACGGTAAAGTCGGCAAGTTCACCGGCGATACGCCCCATAACGCTACGTTTTTTATCGTCGCGGTTTCCTCCGCAACCAAATACCACTATTAATCTGCCCTCCGTCAACTTCCTTGCGCTTTCCAAAAGATTTTTTAGTCCGTCGGGAGTGTGTGCAAAATCTATTATTACCCTTTTGTGATTCCCTAAAATATTAAATCGCCCTTCTATCTCCTCCATGCGAAAAAAGGCTTTTATAATGGTCTCCGTCTTGATTGATAGCAGTCTGAGTACAGTAATTGCAGTTAACGTATTATACAGGTTAAAATCACCGCTAAAGGGTGTGTATAACTCGAAAACGTCGTCGAAACAATTAATTAACGCCCTAGTACCGCTACGAGTTTCGTAATCCAAGGCAAAAACGTCGCTGGGATTTTTAACGCCATAGGTAGCGAAGGGTACCTTGGTTTCTCTAATTAGCTCTATACCGAGAGGGTCGTCCACGTTGATAACTTGAAAAGAGGAAAATTCCTTGGAAAACAGTAGCTTTTTTGCCTTTTTATAGTTTTCCATATTGCCGAAAAAGTCAAGATGGTCTTGGGTAAAATTGGTGAAAGCAACCACCTCGAAACGAACTCCCGCAAGTTTTTTTAGTTCTAATGCGTGAGCGCTTACTTCCATAACGACGTACTCTATCCCCGATAGACGTGCAATCTGAAAAATACGGTGTAAATCTATGGGGTCGGGAGTCGTTAACGTGGAATGTGTTTTAACGCCGTTCATAAATACGCCGAGAGTTCCTATGGTAGCCACCCTTTTACCGCCTTCCTTTAAGACCTCGGCAATCATTTTGGTAACCGTAGTTTTACCGTTGGTACCGGTTACGCCAATTATTTTTAACTCTTCATGGGCTTTATAATTAAAGTTTGATGCAATAAGCGACATTGCCAAACGGACGTCGGGAACTATGATTTGAACGATGGAGCATTTTAGCGCGCACTCGGTAACTACCGCGACGGCGCCCTTAAGCTCGACGTCGGAAATATAGTTTGAGCCGTCGTGAGAGTACCCCCTTACCGCAAAAAACATACTACCTTTTTCGCAATTAGTAGATGACAAGGTAAGGTGAGAAACCTCCACGTTTTCGTCGTAATTTACAACCTCTTTAACGGGAACGCCCGCTATTAATTCGCCTAGTAACATGACCACTCCTTTAGAAAATACTCTTGAATATTTGTCCTACGTATGGTGCGGCTACCAGACCGCCGTAATAGGCGCCGACAGGTTCGTCAACGACGATTAGCGCAATATATTTTGGGTTTTCCACGGGCGCAAAGCCAATAAAGGTAGATACGTATTTACCGCGTGCAATCGCTCCGTTTTCATATTTTTGTGCGGTACCCGTTTTACCGCCGACCCTAATTCCCTCTACTTGCGCGCCTTTACCGGAGCCGACCAAAACTACTTGCTCCAAAGTTTCACGCATAATCTTGGAAGTACTTTCCTTTATAATTCCTCTTTTGGGCGTGGAATTATTTTGATAAAGAAGGTTGCCGTTAATATCGGTAATACTCTCGCAAATATGTGGAGTGACGAGGTTTCCACCATTTATAACGGCGTTACAAGCGGTAATAAGCTCAAGGGGAGTAACGGCTATTGCTTGACCAAAACCAATGCGAGCCAAGTCGACGTTTTTTACCTTTTCCCTATTAATGGTTAGTCCGCTTGCCTCGCCACTAATATCAACGCCCGTCTTTTTAGTAAGCCCAAATTTCTCTATTCCGTCATAGAAATAATCTACGCCGAGGGTGAGTGCAATATTCATAAATAAACAGTTACAACTGCTGGCGACACCCTCGGTAAAAGACTGCGAGCCGTGGCCTATGGTACGCCAACATTTGATACGTTGTCCGTCCACGACGAGTGCGCCGTTACAATAGGAGCGATACGAAGTGGTAATTTTACCCGAATCTATTCCCAATGATGCGGTAACCATCTTGAAAGTTGAGCCCGGCTCAAATACGTCGGAGACCAAATTAATTCGCGTTAGAGCCATGAGTTCCGCCACGTTATCGCGTGGTACTTCGTTTAGGTCGAAGGAGGGAGTGATAGCAATACCTTTTATCGCACCGGTATCGCACTCCATAACGATAGCGCTAACCGATTTGGCTTTGGTATTAAAAGCGCAGTTTTCCACTGCGTTTTCCACGCTATCCTGTATTTCCTTTATAACGCTAAGACGCATATTAGCGCCCTTGACTCCCTCTTTATAGTAGGTAACACCCTTTTTGAGTTTTCTGCCTACCAAATCCGAGGGGGTGTAGGCGTAACCATTCTGCCCGGTTAGATAGGAATTATAATATTTTTCCAACCCGGTTTGTCCCGCACAGTCGACGTTGGTAAATCCCATTACTTGGGTTAGGAAATCGCCGTAAGGGTACACCCTCTCGATGGTTTGTGAAATATAGACGCCACTAACTCCGCTATTTACGATTTTTAGTACCGTTTGTTTATCCACACCCTTTTTTATTGCGATTTCCGAGCGCTTTGAATCAAGTTTTTCCACAATGCTTTCGTACTTTAATTCCAAACACTCCGCCAATACTTTTGCCGTAACCGTTTTATTAGAACAGTCAACGGGTCTGACGTAGACGGTATAGGTGGTAACGGAGTCGGCGATAACCACGCCGTTTGCATCCAGTATCTCCCCACGTTCGGCAACTATGGGTAAGTCACGATACCATTGTTCCAGAGCCTTTGCTTGCAATTCCTCTCCTTTTAGAGAGGTTACGGAAAGCAGTTTGAAAAAAACCGCTACAAATAAAAAGATTACCAGCAAAGCTATTGCCGATAATCTCTTCTTTTGTCGATAATTAGTTATTTTATTTATGTTTGCTCCTTATATTTTGGGGAGCGAAAGGTTATTTGTTAGAAATGGAGTCGCACATATCGTCAAACCAGTTACCTTCTTCACCTTCAAACTCCATAGCAAGGGCGCTAATGCCGTCGTTTGCGCCTGCGCTTGCCTTTGTCTTAACGCTTTCGCCTGAGCCAAGATTGATGGCTAATATAGTAGATGCAATTGCTACCATAATAAGAACGTAGACGCTAACGAAAATCTTGCCGAACTTTGTAAGACCTTTTTTAACGCCTTTAGAGGCTTTAACGGTTGCGCTAACGCTTTCCTTAGCTACGCTGGAAGCGTATTTGGAGGTATAAAACTCGCTCTCGGTAAGTACTCTTTCCTCACCGCTTTGACGGTGTAATTGAGCTCTCATATAGGCATCATAGGAGTCCATTTCTTCAACTTTAGGCTCTACTACGGTGACTTGCGGGCAACTAAAATAGGTATAATCGTTAAAATCAAAAGAGTTTCTGGTAATTGCTTGAGCGCAAGCGGAAGAGGAACGATTTAATTCGCCCATACGTTTTTCGCGCATGAATACGTCGTAGTCGGTAAGGCTTTCCCTATCCACTCTATCAAAAACGCGATTGTTAGATTGTACTGCTACGTCTCTTCTTAAAGTAACCATGTTATAACTCCTTTATACTCTTTCGATTATTCTTAGTTTTGCGCTTTCCGCTCTCTTGTTATTCTTTAATTCTTCCTCACTTGCGACTATTGGTTTTTTGGTAATGATTTTGACTTCTTGACGTTTGTTACATACGCACACGGGAAGTCGTTTGTCACAAATGCAATCCTTTTCCAATTCGTTAAAAGCGTTCTTTACAATTCTGTCTTCTAACGAATGGAAGGTGATTACCGCCATTCTTCCCCCTACCTTTAACCGGAGTGCAACGTTATAGATAAAGTCGTACAAGCCTTCCAGCTCTCCGTTTACCTCTATCCTAACCGCTTGGAATACTCGCTTTGCGGGATGTCCGTGTTTGAAACGGTATCCTGCGGGATAGCATCTCTCTATGATATCGGCGAGCCTATCGGTAGTGGTAATTTCTTCCTTTTCCCTTTCCCTTACTATCGCTCTTGCAATCTTCCTGGAGAGTTTATCTTCACCGTACTCAAAGAAGATTTTTGCAAGTTCTTCCTCGGAGTAGCTGTTGATAACAGCCTTTGCATCCAGCTCTTGCTCGGTGTCCATTCTCATATCGAGAGGAGCCGGCTTGGAGTAGCTAAATCCTCTGTTTGGGTCATCTATCTGCGGTGATGAGACGCCCAAATCCAGTAGTATGCCATCCACCTTATCTATACCCATTTCGTCTAGATTATATATAAGGTTTTTGTAATCGTCATGTAGGAAAGTGACTTTTTCAAGTTGCTCTTTTAATACTACTTTTGCATTCTCGATTGCGTTTGTGTCCAAGTCGTTACAAATTAGTCTACCCGTAGTAAGTCTATTTAGAATTCCTTTTGAGTGTCCTGCTCCGCCGAGAGTGCCGTCTACGTAGATGCCTTCGGGATTAATGCTAAGTCCCTCTATGCACTCGTTATACATTACCGATATGTGTTTGAATTCCATATTAGATGCCGTATCCCTTGAGTGCTTGTAGCATTTCGTTAAAGTCTTTGGATTCGCTATAACCGAGTTCGGCGTATCTTTCTTCTGCCCAAATTTCCACGTGGTCGAAAGCCCCTGCTACTACTATGTTTTTGGTAATGCTTGCATAAGCTTTTGCCTTTACTGGAAGAACGAATCTGCCTTGAGCGTCTTCTTCGGGCTCGATAACGCTGGTCATTATTTTGGTTATAGCCTTTCTTGCCTCAATGTCGCTAAATGGAACGTATTCAAACTTGGCGGTAAGAGAATTAAATCTCTCACTATCCATAACCCACAAGCAACCATTGGCGCCGTTAAGGATGAAGTAACCTTCTTGGAGCATGGAACGATACTTCGCAGGCAATCGCATACGATTTTTTCCATCAAGCATTAAGTTGTACTCGCCGTAAAATGAAGCCATCGCTCAAACCTCTCCTTCTATCCTACTAATATTCTACCACCATTTTTAACCACTCGCAACCACTTTTTAATTTTTTAGGGGTACTTTTAGGGAAAACTAGGGAAACAGAACCTCTAAGGGGTTGATTTTTGCAGTTTGCGTTTACATTTTTAGAACAAGTGTTCGCAAGCGAGCATGAAGTATACCCTCACGGAATTATGAAGCAAATTAGTCAAAAAAATTGTCATGCTCTCAATTGCTTTCGCCAGGTTTTTGCTTAGCAAAGGGTGGGCTATCCCGGCCTCGGTCCAAAAAGAAAACACACGCAAAAACACGTGTGTTTCCTTTTTGGCAACGTTACACAATTTTAATTCAATTGCATACCCCTACAACTGCTCGATAATTTGGAATTTGTCGAATTAAAAGATACCTTTGTTATATTTAATCATAGCTTTAAAACTTATGATTAGTCCTGCAACAATGCCAACAATCAATACTGCGGTACCAATTAATATAAAGATGTTGTTTTCGGTATATAGGGTTACAGTAGACAAAACGCTGAATATAATTATACCGATTCCGATAATCATAGTACCTAAGCCCACTTGTTTTCCAAAAGGTATCCTATCTTCTTCGGAAACACGGTGTCTATGATAGGAATGAAGTGTGGATATGTTTCCTCGCATGTTTGAAATTCCAAGAACAATACATACAACACCTACAAGAAAAGCAACAATACTGCCTGCCATAATACAACCTCCTTCAAATTCTTATTTATCGGTGAGTTTATTATATCACATAATCCATTGAAAATCAATATTTCTATTAAGCGAATCAATAATTGAACGATAAGGGTATAAAGTGAACGATTTATTTTTTATGGCTAAAAACAAAAAAGGCTTGCGAGGACGAAGAACATCCCAGTAAGCCACAATTTTTGCTATATAATCTATAAAACAGGTTTGGTTTTACCAAACTAACGCACCCTTTTTGCTAAAGCAAACGGGTGATGGCTACCCTCCTATTATGCTTGAGTTCTTGTTTTTGTTCCGAGCGACGGGATAGCGAAAGACTGTCTCGTTACATTCATATTAAGTCATACTCGTTTTTTTAACACGTAAAAGCTTATATTCTAGTAAAATTTCAAGTGCTTTGCACTTGCTTTCGCCAGGTTTTTGCTTAGCAAAATGCCACCCTCGTGGCTATAATGTGAGCAAAGCGAACTATCATTTGAACGAAGTGAATTTACACAAACTAACGCACCCTTTTTGCTAAAGCAAACGGGTGGGCTATCCCGTCACTCGGTCCAAAAAGGAAACACACGCAAAAATACGTGTGTTTCCTTTTTGGAGCGAAAGACGGGATTCGAACCCGCGACAACCTGCTTGGGAAGCAGGGATTCTACCACTGAACTACTTTCGCATCTATTAAGTTTAGCGTTAATTAGTCTATGCTAATCTCTTGTAAAATATTATTTAACTTGTCACAAGAGGTAAGATAGTACTTTATCCCTTGCTTTTCGTGCACAAGTTGGGTTCTGCTTGCATTACCATGCAAATGCCCATATACTACGGAATGCACACCGTATTCTTTGAATAAATCGGTATAATGGGAGCTTAAATATCTGGAATTAAAGGGTGGGAAGTGGGTCATTGCAATTATAACGTCACCCTCTTCTTGGAGCGCTTTTGCCTCTTTCAAGCTCATTTCCAAACGTAGCTTTTCACGTTCATAAAGTTTGAGGTCTTGCTCCTCCGTTTCCACACCAAGCTCGGGCACACTCCACGCCCTACTGCCACAAATTATTACGTTACCAAACTTGATAGCATTATTTTGAATGGCGTATACGCCCTCGGGCAATATCTCCTTTACTTTTTTGTAGCTACTCCACCAATAATCGTGATTGCCACGTATTAGTACCTTTTTTCCCTTTAACGACCCTATGAGTGACAAATCACTCTTTGCCTCTTCCAACTTCATTGCCCACGAAATATCGCCGGCAATAAGCACGACGTCTTCATCGCTTACTTTATCGTTCCAATCGCGGACAATATCTTCCCAATGATTATCCCAAACCGAGCCAAAAATATTCATTGGCTTTAGGTCGTCAAAAGAAAGATGTGGGTCGCTTATAGCAAAGACCTTCATTGTTTTACTCCTATTAGTTGAGTGGGGTTTTATTATTATATAATAATATTACTCCTCTTCCGTTGCAGGGTTGGCTTTTTGCTCTTTTGCAACGTTTAATATGTGTTCAACGCGAGCAAGCACCTCTTCTTTGCCCGTTTTGTTCAAAGACGAGGTCAAAAGTACGTTATCTACACCCACTTTGAGAGCATTGGCTATTTCACGCTTGCGCTTTAGCCCCGCACTCCTACTAAGCTTGTCTCCCTTGGTACATACGATTGTAAAAGGTATGTTAAAATGATACAAATAATTTAGCATTTGTACGTCATCGGCATTTGGTTCACGCCTTACGTCCAGAAGTACGAATACGTTTTTTAACCCCGTACTTTCCCTCAAATACGCCTCTATTATCTTGCCCCACTTTGCCTTTTCAACGTCGTTTACCTTTGCAAATCCGTACCCCGGCAAATCAACGAATATAAATTCACCTTTGTTTACGGTAAAATAGTTTATTAGCCTTGTTCTACCAGGCTCTTTACTCGTCTTTGCAAGCCTACCGTGATTGCAAATAAAGTTGATAAAACTGGACTTGCCTACGTTAGACCTGCCAACTACGGCTATTTCCACCGTTTCACCCTTTATTATTTGCTCTACGGTACCCGCACTAGTAACAAATTCGGCGTTCTTGATTACCATATTATCGCACCCTTTAGCACTTCGTCTACCTTGTTAACGAAGACAAATTCTATTTTTTCTTTGACTATTTCGGGTAGTTCCTTGTAATCCTTGCGGTTGTCTTCGGACAAATAGATTTTTACCACACCCTCTCTTAGACCTGCAAGTGCTTTTTCTTTTAGTCCACCAATGGGAAGTACTTTGCCACGGAGCGAAAGCTCGCCGGTCATGGCAACGTTGCCGTAAACCTTTTTACCCGTTAACGCTGAACATATTGCAGTACATAGCGTTATGCCCGCACTTGGTCCGTCTTTGGGAACTGCTCCCTCGGGCATGTGAATATGAACGTCGTTTTTCTCAAAGAAATCGGGGTCTATGCCGTACTCTAAAGCATGTATTCTAATATAAGAAAGTGCAATTTGGGCGCTCTCTTTAATAACGTCACCAAGACTGCCGGTTAACACCAGCTTGCCCTTTCCTTTGGAATAACCTACTTCGACGTCCATGGTGTCACCGCCAACGGCACTCCAAGCAAGTCCGGTAACAACACCAACTTCGTCCTCTCTTGCGCCCTTTGAAGGTGCAACCAACGGCTCTCCCAAAAAGTCCTTAACATTATCCTTATTAATTTTAATTTTGCGTGCGCGAGGATTATCTACAAACTTGCGAGCAACCTTCCTTACCACTTTATTTATTTGCTTCTCCAACATTCTTACGCCCGCTTCGCGAGTATAATAGTCGATAATCTCTTGAACGGCATCCTTGGATATGGAAAGCCACTTGGGATTAACGCCATTCTGCTCGATTGCACGAGGTACGATATATCTTAGAGCAATTTCCAGCTTTTCGGGTGCGGTATAACCACTCATTTCGATAACTTCCATACGGTCTAGAAGAGGTCTGGAAATAGTATCCAAAGTATTTGCGGTGGTTATAAATAGTACTTTGCTTAGGTCGAACGGAACTTCCAAGAAATGGTCACGGAAATTTACGTTTTGCGCGGGGTCCAATACCTCTAGTAGCGCACTGGCGGGGTCGCCTTTGTAATCCGATGCCATTTTGTCTATTTCGTCCATTAGGAATATGGGATTCATACTACCGGCAGATTGTATGGAGGTAATTATTCTTCCCGGCATAGCTCCAACGTAGGTCTTGCGGTGACCACGAATTTCCGCTTCGTCACGTACTCCACCAAAGCTCAAACGAACGTACTTTTTGTTCATAGCACGCGCAATTGACTTTGCAATAGAGGTCTTACCAATTCCGGGAGGTCCTACTAAACATATAATGGGACTCCTTCCCTCTTTGGATAGCTTTCTAACGGCAAGAGCTTCTATTAATCTCTCCTTAACTTCCTTAATACCGTAGTGGTCTTCATCCAATACCTTTTCCGCTACCTTGAGGTCCTCGTTGTCCTCGGTATAAACACCCCAAGGAAGCTCGATAATGGTATCAAGATAGTTCTTTATTAACGCCATATCGGGGCTTGCAGGAGCAGTACGCTTTAGCCTTCTTACCTCACGACGGAACTTTTCCTTGTTCTCCTCGGTGGTATTTAACGCCTCGATTTTTTGTAGATATTGTCCCTCTTCGTCCTCGTCGCCTATCTCCTCGGAAAGAGCCCTTATTTGCTCACGAATGTAATACTCGCGTTGGCTTTGGTCCATGGAGTCGCGTACCTTTTGGTTTACTTGCACGTCCAGTCCCATTGCATATACTTCCATATCGAGAGCTTTGCAAAACTCCATTAGTCGAGTTTCGGTATCCAAAGTAGTGAAGAACATATACTTATCTGCGGTTTTTAGCCAAATAACAATAGCATCAATATCGGTATCAACGCTATCGTAATCAAGCCTTACCGCTTGTCCGTTTATGCCCTTGATAATGGTGGAAAGGTTTCTAAAAAGTTCCTCGGCGCGTTCAAAATAGGTGCGTAGAGTATACTCGTCGCCACTGTTATAAAAAGGACAACTTGCAAGGGATACGGTTGTCGCTACGCCGTCAAACTCCATCTCGTGTACGTAGTTACGACGCGTTCCCGTCTTGTACATTAAAATTGCTCCCTCGTTGTCCTCGGGAATATAAATAAACTGTTCAACCTCGGTAACGATACCTACGTCGCCGTCCTTGGCTTTTTCGCCCACTCTAACGGGTACGAGAACTATCTTTTCGCCCTCGGCTACAGCACGTTGAATGGCTAGGATGTCGCTCTCCTCGGTAACGCGTAGCTTTCCACATTCATAGGGAAATACTACCTCTTCGGTTGCTATCATTATTAGTTTTGCGTTCTTCATAAGTTTCTCTCTAAACAATTTTATCACCGCGAGGGTGATAAAATCAACGTAAAATATTGGTATTAAACCGCCATCTGGGTACGCACGATACGAGGCGCGCCACCACTTTCGATGCAGTCCTTCGTTATTATAATTTTGATTATACTCTTATCACCGGGGACTTCGTACATTACGCCCAGTATTGCGTTTTCCACTATGGTGCGTAGTCCGCGTGCGCCCGTCTTGAGTTTGATTGCCTTGTTGGCTATTGCCCTTAACGCCTCCTCTTCAAACTCCAATTCCACTCCATCCATATCGAGGAGCTTCATATATTGCTTGGTAAGTGCGTTCTTAGGCTCTTTTAGTATGTTCATAAGTGCCTTTTCATCGAGGGGGTCCAGTACCGCTACGACGGGTATTCTACCTACGAACTCGGGTATTAATCCAAATTTGATGAGGTCGTCGGGACGAAGGTCACTCATAACGCGTGAATATTCCTCGCTTCCGGTCCTCAAATTAGCGTTAAATCCTATCGACGAAGTATCGTTACGCTTGTCCACTATTTTTTCCAATCCAACGAAGGCGCCACCACATATAAAGAGAATATCGGTGGTGTCTATTTGTATCATTTCTTGTTGGGGATGCTTCCTTCCACCTTGCGGAGGAACACTCGCTACCGTGCTTTCCAGTATCTTTAGGAGCGCTTGTTGAACGCCCTCTCCCGATACGTCGCGAGTGATGGATACGTTTTCGCTCTTACGACAAATTTTATCTATTTCATCAATATAGATAATGCCCTTTTCCGCGCGCTTAACGTCTCCGCCCGAAGCTTGGATAAGCTTGAGGAGTATGTTCTCCACGTCCTCACCAACGTAGCCCGCCTCCGTTAACGTGGTTGCATCGGCAATAGCAAAGGGTACGTTAAGTATGTTTGCAAGCGTTCTTGCAAGCAACGTCTTACCACTGCCCGTAGGTCCAAGCATGAGAATATTGCTCTTTTCCAACTTGACGTCGGAGTACTTGCCACTATCCACCGCCATAATGCGCTTGTAGTGATTGTACACGGCGACGGAAAGCACCTTTTTAGCCTCTTCTTGCCCAACTATATAGTCGTCAAGGCGCGCTTTAATCTCCTTGGGTGCAAGGAGATTAATATCGCTATTTTGGCTCTTGGCGCTCTCTTTTTTGAAGAGTAACGTTAACTTTTCGGCACATTCACGGCAAATCATGGCGCCGTCCTGACCTGCGTACAAAACGTCTACCTCCTCTTCACCGCGTCCGCAAAAAGAGCAATTTAGTTTTTCGTCTATAAATTCCATTTACTACCCTAAATTATTTTCTGGTATAGAAAACTTCGTCAACAAGACCGTAAGCCTTTGCCTCTTCGGCTGACATATAGTTGTCACGGTCGGTATCGCGCTCGATAACCTCGATTGACTTGCCGGTTGCTTCTGCAAGGAACTTGTTGAGCTTTGCCTTGGTCTTTAGAATGTGGTCGGCAACGATTTTAATATCGCTTGCTTGTCCTTGCGCTCCGCCAAGAGGTTGGTGAATCATAACCTCACTGTTGGGAAG
>JAZSLG010000053.1:0-6176 GCA_045535235.1 Candidatus Stercoripulliclostridium sp. | reverse complement strand
CAAATGCCTATCATTGCGGCGTTATCGGTACAAAGAAATTTGGGTGGGAGTAGTACCTTACAGCCATTCTTTTGTCCCGCTTTTGTTAGTCCGTCGCGGAGTGCGGAGTTGGCGCCTACGCCACCTGCTAGACATATCGTTTTTATACCCGTTCTTTTGGTCGCTTCTATCGTGTGGTCTATTAGGACACCCGTAGCTTCCGTTTGGAAGGAGCATGCTAGGTCTGCCGGATTAATTTCACCGCCTCTAGCTTTAGTGTTGGCAACAAGGTTTATAACCGCCGTCTTAAGACCGGAGTAACTAAAATTCAAGTGTGTTTCACCCTTAAACGCTCTGGGAAGCTTATAAACGGGGGAACCCGTTCTTGCAAGTCTATCTATTTCCGGACCACCGGGATAGGGGAGTCCCAGCACCCTTGCTACTTTATCAAAGGCTTCGCCTACGGCGTCGTCTTGGGTTTCACCCATTACTTCCATATCGTCAAAGGCGTTGACCTTTAATATATAGGTATGACCACCGCTTGCAAGCAAACAAATGAATGGTGGCTCCAAGTCGGGAGTGGAAATATAGTTTGCAGCGATATGGCCTTTAATATGGTTGCAAGCTACCAGTGGCTTCTTTAGGGTATAGGCAAGCGATTTTGCATAGCTTACGCCCACTAGAAGTGCGCCTAGTAGTCCAGCACCGTAGGTTACGGCGATAACGTCTATATCTTGTAACGTAACGCCTGCCTTTTCCAGAGCCTCTTTCGTAATATTATCTATTGCTAGGGCGTGGTTGCGGGAAGCAATTTCCGGCACCACTCCGCCAAAGCGTTTGTGGATTTCAATTTGGGAACTGATAACCGAGCTGAGTACCTCTCTACCACGCGTTACGGCAACGGCGGTTTCGTCACAAGAGGACTCGAAAGCGAGAATTAGATAATCGTTACGATTTCGTAGTTCGTTTAGTTTTTCTTTTGATAATTCTAAGTACGTCATGACCTTGCAAGTGTAAGTATATTTATTTCTTTTGCGCCGTTGTTTTTTAATATTTGGGCGCAAGTAGTGGCGGTTGCTCCCGTACTCATTACGTCGTCTATAATCAGTACGCGTTTACCAATTAGTATGGATTTGTCGTAATCTTCCCTCATTTTGAAGGAATGTGATACGTTTTCATAGCGTTCTTTACCTTTTAGCTTGTGGCTATCTCTGGTCTGCATTACGCGGTGTAAAGGCTCGGTTAACTCCATGTCGAGGGCGTTTGCTACTGCTATCGCAACCCTTTTGTTGTGTTCAAATCCTCTCGTCTTTAACGCCTTTTCCGAACTGGGAACGTAAACGAGATAGTCGGCGGTTATTTCCATTGCCTTTGCGTAATCGATTAGAAATCTGGAAATATATTGGTGTAGCCAAGGACTGCCTTTATCTTTGTAGCTTACTATCATATACCGAATGGAGCCGGTGTAATCAAAGGGCGCGTAGGCTTTACGGTAGGGTAAAACGTTGTCGCGACAGTTGACGCATTCACCGGGTTGAGTTACGTATATTCCGCAAACGGGACATGTTAACTCGTGACGATAGGGTAAGCGCGCAAGACATTTATCACAAAGGGAGTGGGCGCGGTGCTTCTCGTCAAGCTCTGCTCCGCAAATATAGCAAGTATATCCTTCGGGATAAAGAGCGTGAGAAAAGCGCGAAAATACCCTTTTTAGCCACGCATCAATTTTAGTTTTTTCAAGTTTTGGCATATTAGCTCCCTTAAGAGGGTGTATCTCTTGGCGTGTTGGTCGTTGAATACCATGGTGCGTAAAGCCTTGTGCGTACCCACGATTACTACGGCTCGCTTCGCTCTTGTCACCGCGGTATATAACAGGTTTCTCGAAAGCATCGGTCCGCCACCGGGCAGAGCAAGTACTACTACCGGGAACTCGGAACCTTGACTCTTATGCACGCTTACTGCATAAGCAAGCATCAAATGCTCTTGGTTTGCTCGCTCGTAGTTTACAAGCTTTCCGTCGTCGAATAGTACGGTTAGACATCCACGTACTATGTCGGTAATAAATCCTATTTCTCCATTAAATACCCCAGTACCGCGTTCCGTACCACGTTCCCATTTGAGAGAATAATCGTTCATGGTATGCATTACTTTGTCCCCGATACGAAATTCTACACCGTTTATCGTTATGCCGTTGGTGCGAGGATTTAGCGCGTTTTGGAGAATAACGTTAAGGTTTTCCACGCCGGCAAGCCCTTTTTTGACGGGAGCAAGTACTTGGATATCCCTTGATAAAACGTTTAGGAAAGAGGGGAGTCTATCGGTTACCATGGTGACCACCGATTTTTGTATATCGGTAAATCCCTCTTTGTTATCAAAGAAAAAGTCGTTAGATGAGTTGCGTAGCACCGGCATTTCGCCACGATTTATGCGGTGCGCGTTTTCGATAATGAGAGAATTGGCCTCTTGGCGATGAATTTCGCTAAGATAACACACGGGAAGAATGCCCGTTTCTATAATATCGGCAAGAACGTTTCCGGGCGATACGCTTGGTAGTTGGTCTTTGTCACCAACAAGGATAAGCCTACATTTTTCGGGTAACGCACGAAGGAGCGCGTTAAAAATATAGATATCCGCCATGGATATTTCGTCAACGACGACTACTTCGGTATCGAGGGGCTCGTTTTCGTTGTAGCGATAGGTGGGACGTCCCTCGGAAAAATCCATTTCCAGTAGACGGTGTATGGTTTTTGCCGTATAATCGGTGGACTCCGATAGCCTTTTTGCGGCTCTACCGGTAGGAGCGCAAAGAGAAACTTTCATTCCCGCCGATTGGCAAAGCTCCAATATGCATTTTACTATCGTGGTTTTACCCGTTCCCGGGCCTCCAGTAATTACTACGCTTCCTTTGTTTAACGCAGTGGTTACCGCTTCTTTTTGCGTTTTATCAAGATATAACGAGTTTGTACGCTCAAACACGCTAATTTCTTTATCAAGGTCAATATCCTCTCCAAACTCGGTGTTTGCAAGCCTAACAAGGCGTGCCGATATGGCGTTTTCGGTATTATAATCCAAGGAATTGGAGTAATATCTAACGTTTACTCCCTCTTCGTTTGGAATAGCCAAACTCTTTAGCTTACCTAGGATTTCCATGCGAGGAAGCATTTCGCCAATGCGCTCGTAATTGTCGTTTTTGAGCAATATGGCGGTCCTTTCAATCAGTAGTTCGGCGGGAAGAGTGGTGTGACCTTCACGCGAACCCGCTTCACTAAGAACGTGCTTTATGCCTGCTATCAGACGAAAATCGGAATCCAAATCAAAACCCATTTTAACGGCGATATCGTCTGCGGTTGTAAAGCCAATTCCGTCTATATCTTCGGCTAAAATATAAGGATTCTTTTTTACTACGGACTCGGTAAGCTCACCGTAAAAAGTGAATATCTTAATGGCCTTTGCCATGGAAATATTGTATTTTTGTAGGAAAATCACGGTATTGCGCATTCCCATGTTTTCCTTGTAGGCAAGACCTATTTCTTCGGCGCGCGTTTTACTTATCCCGTTTACTTCCGCCAACCTTTCCGGACAATTTTCCAGTATGCTTAGCGTTTGGAGACCAAACTTGTTTACTATCTTGGTAGCAGTTGCGGGACCTACTCCGTAAAAGAGTCCGCTTGCAAGGTAGTTTACTATGCCAAGACGGTTGGTGGGCGCCTCAAAGCGTACGGAAGAGACTTCAAATCTATCTCCGTATTTTATGCTGGAAGTCCATTTCCCCTCTAGCGCCAGACTTTCTCCCTCGCTTACCTCGGGAATGCAACCTACGGCGGTAATAACACCACCCTCCGTATCTATTTCCAGCACCGAAAAACCGTTGTCGGGATTGTAAAAAACAACTGCTTGTACGCTACCTTTAATTTCCATACGTAAAGATTATATCATATAATAAGTAAAATGTGTTGTATAAACTAATAAAATATGGTTAAATTTAGAAAGTGTCAAAAGTTTGTATTAGACCTTCGTAAAAAAGATAAACAAAAGTAAATTTTTTTCTTCTAAAAGTAATTATTTTTAGTTGACTTGACGATTTTTCCTTGCTATAATAACTAGGCTTGCAAATATGCGAGTATTTTGTGTAGCAAAAGGAGCCTATGGAACCGTCAATAATAAAATTATTATCGGAGAAAAAGGTTATCGGACTTAGACAAGTAAATCGCGGTATCAAAGAAAATCAAATAAGGTGTGTTTTGATTGCCGATGATACCGAGTGCAATATTAGGCTAGAACTAGTGAAAACCTGCCGTAACGCACGTATTCCCGTAACCCGCGTGCCTTCCAAGAGTGAACTTGGCAGAACGTTGGGAATAGACGTGGACTGTTCAACGGTCGGTATCCTCAAGTAAAAGCCCTTCGATTTTCCCAAAAGGGTTGAACGGGAAAATCAAATAACGTAAGGAGGAACCCTTAATGCCAACAACTAATCAGCTCATCAGGCAAGGTAGAACGCGTCAAACCAAAAAGTCATTGACTCCCATCATGGGCGGATGTCCCCAAAAGAGAGGCGTATGTCTTTCCGTTACGACTACTACCCCCAAAAAGCCTAACTCCGCAGTCCGTAAAATCGCAAGAGTACGTCTTGTAAACGGAATGGAAGGTACCATTTATATTCCCGGTATCGGCCACAATCTCCAAGAGCACAGCGTAGTGCTTATTAGAGGCGGAAGAGTTAGAGACCTTCCCGGTGTTAGATATCACATTATTCGTGGTACTCTTGATACTGCCGGTGTTGCAAAACGTAAGCAAGCAAGGTCTAAGTACGGCGCTAAAACTCCCAAATAGTTTTAGCAAGAGAAATTTATAGGAGGATACTGAAATGCCCAGAAGAAGTGGTGTTCCAAAGAGGAACGTTTTACCCGATCCGGTTTATAATTCAGAAGTAATCACCAAACTTACCAACCAAGTTATGCTTGATGGTAAACTAGGTACAGCTCAAAAAATCGTTTACGATGCATTCGCAATCATCAAGGAAAAGATGGGTCAAGCTCCCGAAGAAGTTTTCTTCAAGGCTCTTGAAAACATCATGCCCGTACTCGAAGTTAAGGCTCGCCGTGTAGGTGGCGCTAACTACCAAGTACCGCTAGAAATTAGACCCGTCCGTCGCCAAACCCTTGGCATCCGTTGGTTGGTAACTTACGCAAGAAAGCGTGGTGAAAGAACTATGTGTCAACGACTCGCTGGTGAGATTATGGACGCTTACAACAACGCCGGTGGTGCTATCAAGAAGAAAGAAGACACCCACCGCATGGCAGAAGCAAACAAGGCTTTCGCACATTTCCGTTGGTAAGACCCAAAATATCAGAAAGCAACGTGAACGGTATGCATTCATACCGTTCATTTTATAGTTAAGACGGTAAAAATCCGTCGTAGTAAGTAGTAAAGGAGAGTAATTATGCCAAGAGAATTTCCCTTAGATAAAATACGTAACATAGGTATTATGGCTCACATTGACGCTGGAAAGACGACTACTTCCGAGCGTATATTGTTCTACACGGGAAAAACACGTAAGCCCGGCGAAACTCACGATGGCGACGCTACTATGGATTGGATGGTCCAAGAACAAGAAAGAGGTATTACTATTACCTCGGCGGCGACTACCACTCAATGGAGAGATTGCAGACTTAACCTTATCGACACCCCCGGACACGTTGACTTTACCGTAGAGGTTGAAAGAAGCTTGCGCGTTTTGGACGGTGCAGTAGCAGTTTTTTGTGCTAAAGGTGGTGTAGAACCCCAATCTGAAACAGTATGGCGTCAAGCTGATAAGTACGGCGTACCACGTATAGCATTCGTTAACAAGATGGATATTAACGGCGCCGACTTTGATAGAGTCGTAAAAATGCTCGATGAAAGACTACACGCTAATCCCTTGCCTCTAGCTCTTCCCATTGGACAAGAAGATACCTTTAGAGGAATAATAGACGTTATTAACAATCACGCTTTGATATATAGCGACGAAGATCTTGGTAAAAACGTTGAAATAATAGAAGTACCCGACGAATACAAGGAAAAAACCGAGCTTGCTAGAATGGCTATCGTGGAAAGTTGTGCCGAACACGACGACACGTTGCTTGAAAAATACTTTGCAGGAGAGGAAATCACCCCCGAAGAATTAATTGGCGTTATTCGTAAGGCTACCATCGCAA
>JAZSLG010000085.1:0-6524 GCA_045535235.1 Candidatus Stercoripulliclostridium sp. | reverse complement strand
CAAAAAAATTAACCGTCATCTCTCGATGACTCTGTGTGTTTTTAGTGTTTCTTAACACTTTATTCTCGCTTCTTACTGTCTGTTCAATTTTCAAGGTACATTTAAGCTGTCCATCGCGGACAGCCTTTATATAATATAACATTAAAAAAACAATGTCAAACAAATTTTAATAAATTTTTCAACAATTTTTTTAATGCGATTATATACGTTTTCAAGGTTCTTTTTTTGTTTACATAACCCCGGTTTTGCGGTATACTATATATAGTATGTACCCGTAGCTCAGTTGGATAGAGCGTGAGACTCCGACTCTCAAGGTGGAAGGTTCGACTCCTTTCGGGTACGCCATCAAAAGGGGAATTACATAATAATCAAATAATTCCCCTTTGTCAATAGTACGAATATAAAAAAATAAAAATTTATTTTTATATGCCGTACAACCTAAACAATATATTGGGGATAAAGAAAAAACGAAACACAAGAGTACTGTTTTACTCGCTTTCCCCTATTAATATATAATTATGATATACACGCACGCAAGCGCACTCACACGCGCGTAAGAGGATAATAAGGATACAATATGAAGAAAAAAGTTGTACTAGGTATGAGTGGTGGAGTCGATAGTAGCGTAGCAGCGTTACTCCTAAAAGAACAAGGATACGAGGTTCTTGGCCTTTTCATGCGTAACTGGCACGAGGAAGACGAGAACGGTTGCTGTACCGCCGAGGAAGATTACTCCGACGTAAGAAAGGTTGCCTCTCTATTAGATATCCCCTACTATACTATTGATTTATCCAAAGAGTATCAAGACCGGGTTTTCAAACACTTCCTAGAAGAATATAAAGCGGGTAGAACGCCCAACCCCGACGTCCTTTGTAACGTGGAAATCAAGTTTGGTCCCTTCCGCGAGTATGCTAGAAAGATTGGTGCCGATTATATCGCGACCGGTCATTACTGCGGAGTTGAGAGAAAGGATGGGAAGACCTATCTTATACGCGCTCTTGACGAAAACAAAGACCAAACCTATTTTCTTAATCAAGTAAGACAGGACCAAATAGATAACGTAATTTTTCCCCTAACCGACCTTGATAAACCCACTGTAAGAAAGATTGCCGAAGCTAACGGCCTTGCTACTGCGGAAAAGAAGGATAGTACGGGAATATGTTTTATAGGTGAACGTGATTTCCGCAAGTTTCTAAAAAGCTATTTACCCATGCAAAAGGGTAAAATTTGCACACTCGACGGCAAAGTAATTGGCGAACACGACGGTGTATTCTATTATACGATTGGTCAAAGAAAGGGCTTTGGGCTAGGCGGTGTAAAGGGCGAAAAGAATGATGCCCCCTATTATATCGTAAAAAAAGACGTTCACAAGAATATTCTTTACGTCAACCAAGGCGAATGCGACGAGCTTTATACCAAGGAGTTAATCGCCGAGGACTTCAACTATATATGTGACCCCATCGAAAACGGACAAAGAGTGTTATTACGCACACGTCACCGCGAGAAATTGACGCCCGCTACCGCCTACGTGGAAGGAAAAAACGTTAGGGTTGTTGCAGATACCCCGGTTAGAGCAGTTACGAGTGGACAATATGCAGTACTATATAGCGACCGTGTATGTCTAGGTGGTGGCAAAATCAAGTAAAAACGCGTTTTTTAGTTTAATTTTTTCCGCAACTCTTCACTCGCGTAAGCGCCGTTCCGCATTACCATTATCCGAGCAAATCTAAAAATATAAAATTATATATTGCTTTTTATTATAAGTGTGGTATAATACTATCATAAACAAGGGCAAAGCCCTACAATATTTAGGAGGCAAAATTATATGAAAAAAGCATTATCTATTATTGCTGTTCTTGCTCTAGTAGCAGTTCTTGGCGTAGCACTAGTTGCATGCGTACCCAGCGACCCCGATAAAGCAGAAGCTAACCTTGAAGAAGCCGGTTACGTTGTTATAAGGGCTGATTCCGACGATCTTATCGCAGGCGCTGCACTCAAGCAAATTGATGCCGTTACCTCTATCACCGCTACCAATGGTGACGAAGGCGTAACCATTCTTTACTTTGAAGACACTGATGCTGCAAAAGCATACTATGAAGATGCACAAGCACAATGGGAAAAGCTCGATGACGACGACAAAGAAGACATGAAAATGGGCAAGAGTGGTAAAGTAGTTTACTTTGGCACCGAAGCAGGCGTTAAGGCAGCTGGCTAAAATTAATTGAACTAAATAAGAAAGAGACTCAAAAGAGTCTCTTTTTTCTTTACTTTATTATGGTTTATAAGGCTTTATTTCCTTGCAATTGCTTTGCGAATAGCCCCTACTACGTCTTCGACGTCCATATTGAATACTTTGCGCAAATATGGAACTTTACCTACTTCGCCGAACTTCTCTTTTACGCCAACGGACTCGAGAGGTACGGGATAATTTTCGCAAATAACTTCACATACTGCACTACGTAGTGCGCCCATAACGTTGTGGTTTTCGGCAGTTACTACGGCGCCCGTCTTCTTCGCAGAAGCGATGATGGTTTCACTATCGATGGGCTTAACGGTATGACAGCATACTACTTCCACGCTAATGCCCTCTTTTTGGAGTTCTTCTGCTGCAAGAAGTGCGGTTTCCACCATGACGCCACTTGCTACTACGGTACAATCAGTACCCTCGCGCATCATTCTTGCTTTAAGAATGTTGACTTCGTCGCTTTCTTTGGTAAGAAGAGCAGGACTCTTACGATGCATTCTTACGTAGCAAGGATAAGGATAGTCGTGAATTTGAGGTAATGCCTTATAAAACTCCATAGCATCGGTGGGTTCGTATATGAGAATGTTGGGAATGGAGCGAAGCATACCGATATCTTCAAGAGCCATGTGAGTTCCACCGTTTAGCTCGGCAGAAATGCCGGGGTCGGTGCCTATTATCTTTACGTTTTGTTGAGCGTAACAAATAGAAATCATTATTTGGTCGGCAGAACGTCTGCTTGCAAAGGGTGCAAAGGAAGAAATATAGGGCTTAAATCCATATGAAGAAAGACCCGCCGCCATACTCGTCATGTTAGCTTCGGCAATACCTACGTCGAAGCATTTATCGGGAAATTCCTTGTAAAGAACGTTGGTTCCTGCACATTTTGCCAGGTCTGCGTCAAGCATTATGCAGTCGGGGTCATTGGTAAGCACGTTACGCATGTGGTCAACCAGTACCTCTTTCATTAAGGTTTTTTGAGTGATTTCCATACTATTCCCCCCTTATTTCCTTTATAGCGGTAGCGCGTTGTTCGGCGTTTATACTCATGGAGTGAGAGCCTACGAATGCGTTTTCACAGTAGCTTACGCCCTTACCTTTAACTGTATTCATAATAATCATTTTGGGCTTGCCTACGTAAGCTTTTGCCTCGGTAATAGCGTTATCGATTTCTTCTACGTTATTGCCGTCTATTACCCAAACTTTCCAACCAAAGGCTTCCCATTTTTTATCCAACGGGTCAAGATCATTAATGTTTGCGGTATAATCGTCAAGTTGCATTTTATTGTAGTCGGTAAATGCGATTAGATTATCCAATTTGGCGTGAGAAGCATACATACCAGCTTCCCAAATTTGACCTTCTTGGCTTTCGCCGTCCCCTATTATTGCGTAAATAGTAGCGCCGTCCTTTCTTAATTTGGAGCCCAATGCGCAACCAACTGCACAACTAAATCCTTGACCAAGAGAACCAGCCGTCATATCTACGCCGGGGGTCTTGTTCATGTCACAGTGGCTGGGAAGAGTGGTACCGCCTTGATTTAACGTTTCGAGAACGGCTTTATCAAAGAAACCAAACTCTGCTAGTACTGCATAAATGGCGGGACCGGCATGACCTTTGGAGCAAACCAATCTGTCTCTACCCTCCATCTTGGGGTTTTTGGGGTCATATTTAAGATGCTTTCCATACAAAACTGCAAGAAGGTCGGCAATAGAAAGGCTTCCACCAATATGTCCCACGCCGAGGGAACCTATACAGTTTACGATGTTTTCCCTAATATTTCGTGCCGTAAGGGCAAGATTTATTTCACTCATCACAAACTCCTTAAAAAATATGGTAAATATATTATATACGCGCACACGCGCAAAGTCAAGAATTAAAGGTCAAGCGCAAAGGTAACCGAGCCGAATTTCTGGCTAAGTACCTTAAATCCGTATTTCTTATAAAAGTTTACTCCCTTCTCGTTACCTGCGCCACAAACCAAATATACTCCCTTTACTCCGCGTTCTTTCAAACAGTCGGTTAAAGCGTCTATAAGTCGAGTTCCCAAGCCTTGTCTTTGACCTTCGGGCAAAATATCAATATGCAAATGTGCCGGGTAATTCTTTTTTACGTTACGACAAAGCCACTCGTTAACAACGTGGAAAAGGTATCTTACGGGACTTGCCTTTTTTAGAATAGGCGCGTATTTTTCATTGAAAACCTTTTCGTATTTTTCGGGGTCGGGCGCACAAATAACGTACCCTATTGCTTCGTCTTTTTCATTAACGGCAACAAAACAAGAGTCGGGGTCTTCGTTGATATAGTAATCACAGTAGGTTGCGTAAAGAGCAATTTTACCTTTTTCACTATCAAAACCCGACGAGGTTTCGTAACATATGAGGTGCATTCTTTCGTAATCTTTTGGTTGATAGGGTCTTATTTGCATAAAAGTATTAACGTATTGTATAAGGAAAGGACCTTGGCGGTCGCAAAAATTATAAAACTACTCAAAAGTTCGGTATTTTGTCCCTTATTAGACTTCTTAAAATAAAAGAGTGGCTAATGCCACTCTTTTATACTACTACCTTTTAATTATTCTTCAACGATTGCGCCTACGGGGCAAGCCTCGGTGCAAGCACCACATCCGAGACAAACGTCTTGGTTGATTTCATAAACGCCGTCTTTTTCTTCGATTGCTTCAACGGGGCAAGTACCTGCACAAGCGCCACAGCCTGCACATTCATCTTTGTTAATAACGTATGCCATAATAGTTCTCCTTATAATTAGAAATGTATTTAGTATTAATATATTAACACTCGCTCGTGAGAATGTCAATACTTAAATCCTATTCTTCGTCCTCTTTTTCCTCTTCTACGGGTTGGGGTCCCTTCATTTTTATTTGAGAAAGAGGGTATCTTTTTACGGTATAAGCGCCGTCTTCCATGGCGATTTTAACCTTAACTTCTTCACGAAGTGCGTCGTTTTCCATAACGACGGCTTCCCCCTCTGGGGTGATAATGGTGGAATGTTCCTTGGGCATTTTCTTGCTCATATCTTGATAATAGGCGTTTTCATACCTTAGACAACACATAAGTTTGCCACAACAACCGTTAATTTTGGTGGGATTGAGGGATAAGCCTTGATATTTTGCCATTTTCATGGAAACCTTTTCGTAATCTTGCAAGAAGGTAATGCAACAACAAGGTCTACCGCACTGAGCAAGCGCGCCACGAAGTTTGATATCCTCCCTTTCGTAAATTTGACGAAGCTCTATTCTGTTGTGGAATAGTCCGGCAAGGTCTCTTACCAATTCACGGAAGTCGATACGGCTCTCCGCGGTAAAATAGATTATTATTTTCGCCCTATCGAAGGTGTACTCGGCGTCCACTATTTTCATGGGTAGGTTATGAGCGTTCACCTTTGCTACCGTTTCCTTTATTATTCTATCTCTTTCGGCAAGGTTTTTCTCGTTTTGCTCCTCGTCTTTGGGAGTTGCTTTGCGGAGAATGGGTTTTAGGGGAGCTACGATTTCGTCGTCACTCACCTCTTTTATTCCTTGTACAACTTTACCGAACTCGACGCCACGTGCCGTTTCCAAAACAACGTTATCGCCCTCCACCAAATCGATGTCCTTAGGGTCGAAATAATAGGTTTTTTGATTGGTCTTAAACTTAATTCCAACTACTATTGCCATTTATATTTTGCCTCCAAAATTTTGAAAAGAACTCTTTCCGCTACCGAAACGTTAGATATATAGGAATCTAGCATTGCTTCACCCTTGTTTACTTCCAGAATTGCCATTGCCACCGATGCCGTGGTAAAGCCCTCGGCGATAAGCGATATATCGTAGTCGCGGTTACGTGTAACGTAGGGAACTTTTGCCCCGCTTACTTTGACCGCCACGTCACGAAGGATAATTTCAAAAAACTCCAAAGTGCGCCTTATATTATCCTTAGAAAATAGCGGTTTATTAATATATTCTACTACCATAGTAGATTTTTTGCAATTTTTAAGCACTTCAAAACATTCGCTGTATTGATTATAATAGTTTTCGTCTTGAACGAATGCGTAAGCCTTCTCAAAGGAACCGCCCGAAAGTGCGGAGGCGATTTCGGCTTGGGCGCGAGGATAACCCTCGCTCACTAACGCATTGTGTATTTCTTCTGCGGTAAAAGTGGGAAGATAATTTAACTTTGCCCTACTCTTTAGGGTTTGAAGTATACCATAGGAACTACGAGCAAAAAGCGCTATAATAACGTCCTTTGGCGGTTCTTCAAAAACTTTAAGAAGTTTGTTTTGTAC
>JAZSLG010000125.1:0-1929 GCA_045535235.1 Candidatus Stercoripulliclostridium sp. | reverse complement strand
AGAGGCATTTGACCGCCTTCAAAGCCGGGGCGAACGCCACCGCCACTTCTTGCCCATTGACCTTTGTGTCCCTTACCGCTGGTTTTGCCTAGACCGGAGCCTATGCCTCTACCTAGTCTCTTTGCGGGAGTAACTGCGCCTTCTGCGGGAGCTAAATTATGAAGTTTCATATCTTTGTCCTCCTATTTAACTTCTTCCACGCGAACGAGGTGTGATACTTTGAATATCATACCGCGGATAACGGGATTGTCTTCGTGAATTTTGCTTGCACCAATCTTGTTAAGACCGAGTGCTTTTACGTTTGCCTTTTGGTTTTCAAGACAACCGATAGTGCTTTTTACAAGGGTAACTTTAATTTGAGCCATAGTAAACCTCCTATAAAATTTCTTCTACGGTCTTGCCACGTAGAGCTGCAAACTCTTCAGCGGTCTTGAGAGCCTTCAAACCAGCGATGGTAGCCTTAACGCTGTTGATAGCGTTGTTGGTGCCGATACACTTGGTACGAATATTAGCGATACCACTAACTTCAAGAATTTGTCTAACTGCGCCACCTGCGATAACACCGGTACCTTCGGGTGCGGGCATCATAAGAACTTTGCCTCTGCCGAATTCACCAATAACGGTGTGGGGGATGGTTCTGCCGGAAGTAGAGATGGTAAACATGCTCTTAACAGCTGCTTTTTGAGCCTTTTCGATTGCTTCCGGAACTTCTGCTGCTTTACCCATACCGATACCTACTCTGCCTTTACCGTCACCGCAAACTACTAGAGCGCTAAAACGCATGGTTCTACCACCCTTAACAACCTTGGTTACGCGGCGAACAGTAATGGTCTTTTTAATGAGATCGTCTTTGGGTTCTCTATTAAATCTTTCTCTATCATTTCTTGCCATAATTCTATTCTCCTAAAAGTCAAGTCCTGCTTCTCTTGCGCCATCAGCGAGAGCTGCTACACGACCGGTATAGATATAACCTCCTCTATCGAAAACAACGGTCTTAACGCCGGCTTCGATAGCCTTTTTACCTAGCTCGATACCAACTATTTTTGCAGCTTCAACCTTGGTCTTGCCTTCTACCATAGCCTTAATGTCAGCTTGGAGGGTGTTAGCAGCGCAAAGGGTTACGCCTTTGGTGTCGTCAATAATTTGAGCGTAGATGTTAACGGTGGATCTGGTTACGCAAAGACGGGGCATCTCTGCAGTACCCTTAAGGGTATTGCGGAGACGTGCGTGTCTTTTAAGTCTTATTTTATTTTTATTAGCTTTCTTTAACATAATCTAGATACTCCTTTATTTACCTGCGGTCTTGCCTTCCTTGCGTAGGATAACTTCATCCTTGTAACGGATACCGTAGCCATGGTAAGGTTCGGGTTTGCGGAGAGCTTTGATATCTGCAGCAACTTGTCCTACTTTTACCTTGTCGATACCTTTAATGCAAAGTTCGGTGGGGTTAACAACTTCGATTTTAATTCCTTCGGGAGCTACAACGTCTATGGTGTGAGAGAAACCGAGGGAAAGAACAATTTTGTTACCTTGAGCAACTGCTTTCCAACCTACGCCACTGATGATGAGGTTCTTGGAATAACCTTTTTCAACACCGGTAACCATATTTTGGATAAGAGCGCGGTAAAGACCGTGAGCAGCTTTTACTTCTTTTGCTTCGGAAACGCGAGATACGGTTACAACGTCCTTTTCAATAGCAACGTTGATTTTTGCGTTTTCGATAGCTTGGGTAAGAGTGCCAAGGGGGCCGGTTACGGTAACGATATTATTTGCATAAGCTACGGTAACGCCTGCGGGAACCTTAATGGGATTTCTACCTATTCTTGACATATCGTACCTCCTACCAAACGTAAGCGAGAACTTCGCCACCAGCACTAATAGCACGTGCTTTCTTATCGGTCATAACACCCTTAGAGGTGGAGATGATAG
>JAZSLG010000089.1:0-4534 GCA_045535235.1 Candidatus Stercoripulliclostridium sp. | reverse complement strand
ATTAATGAAAGCAATAACTTTACTTCCGCTAGTGTAGAAGTAGAAATCGTAGTTAATAAGGTTGCTCCGGTAGTAGATATGACCGTACTTCTTGCCAAGACCTATATTTATAACGGAGCAGAACAAGAAATCACGGCCGACAAGAACGAGTTGGTCAAAAAAGCTGATTTGGACGAAGTAAGCCTAAGCTGGGAAGATAACCGCTTTACCTCTGTTCCCGAAGGCGAAAAGTTAGTAGTTAAAGTAACCCTAAGCGAAACCACCAATTACCTCTCCAAGAGCTTTACTCAAACCGTTCCAATCAGAAAAGCCGAATACGACTTTAGCGGTTACGCTTACGCATTTGATTCTAAGACCGTGTCTTATGACGGAGAGCATCATTCTATCGAGGTAGTAAATCTTCCCGCAGGTATCAGCGTTTCTTATTCTTACAATGATCAAGAGCAAGAAACTCCCTTCCAGTTTAAAAACGCAGGTATCTATATAATAAATGCCATTTACTCTTTCGATGAGGTAAACTACAACCGTCCCAAAGAGCTAATTAGCAATTCCTACGTTCAAATCGACCGCATCAATATTACCGTTAACGTAGTTGACCAACAAGGTTTCTACGGAGATGAACCGGAATTTGACCCCAATGGCATAAGCGTTATAGCAGGCAACTTTGTTTCCGGTGATCCCATCGACCTTGTACTGGAACTCGAGCCTAGGGATAGCTATCCTATCGGCGTCTACAAGTTGGTTGCTAACACTACTTCTAGCGGTAACTATAACGTAACCATTGCAAGCGGTAGCTATTCCATTATTGCTCGCCCCATAACCGTTACCATCGATGATAGGACCAGTCAATATGGTGACCCCGACGTGCCTTATAGCTATCAAATAACCTCGGGCGAATTGGTAAATAATGACGTTCTTACCGCATCGCTTGTTCGTGAAGAGGGTAAGATCCCCGGTGAATATACTATTAGCGGAACAGTGGTTAACCCCAACTATGCAGTAAAGGTAATTCCCGGTACCTATACTATTACTCCTCGCGCTATCGTCGTTGAGGTATATAACCAAGAGGGTACTTCGGCAAAACAATTAAACAAGAGGGCGTACAAGACCTTTGGTAAGATTTTGCGCGGTGATAACCTTAATATTCAAGTAGTTGGAGAAATCGGTACCGAACCCGGTGAATATCCCTTGACCGTCACCTATGCCGAAAATCCCAATTACTCCGTGGAGATTAGAGAGGGTATCTTCACTTTGAGAAAGGTTTCCAAAATTAAGGTTTCCAACCCCATCGTTTCCAAGCTATACGACGGCGTACCCTACGTTTTTGACGTAAGCGTAAGTAGCGGTGCAACTCCAATATTCAGCATCGACGGCATGTACGTTGAGAACTCTTTTACCGAAGTTGGCGTATATAACCTATCAATTAACGCGGACGTTTTGGGCGACTTTGCTTCTCCCGATACCTATCGCATCACCTTTGAAATTCGTCCTACCGAACTAACGGTGGAAAAAGACGGCATATTCTTCAAGGTTA
The DNA here is from genome assembly GCA_045535235.1 of Candidatus Stercoripulliclostridium sp. GTDB lineage: Bacteria > Bacillota > Clostridia > Christensenellales > DTU072 > Stercoripulliclostridium_A. Next base: position 3,000 of record JAZSLG010000089.1, on the reverse strand, counting down.
CTAAGCCAGACGGCTTTGGCGCCGAAGAAAAATTGGAGGTTGAACACGATCAAACCATAGCTCTTTCCAGCGAAGACTACACCTCCAAGATAGATGCCGCTTATAGCATCTATATCGTTCAAGGTGAAGAAAAAGTTTCACTCGAAGAGTACATGCGAGGCGAAGAGGTACATATTAAGATTAAACTTAATGAAACGCTTACCGAAATAGGAGCTGAAACTTGGTTTGTTGATAGCAGTAGTAACGTTCTACACGAAGCACAACTTCCCGATGAGAACGGATACATAGAAGTAACCATTGCGGACGGTAATCACATATTGTTCGTAACCGATAGAGACGAAGCAACTCCCATTCTCGTAGTAGGAAGCAGTATGGCGTTAATATTCGTGATAATGGGCTTCTTCTTCCTATTCCGTAAGAAGTTTATCAACTAATAGAACTTAATCGTCAAATTAAAATGGGCGTGCGTACCAGTTTGTACGCACGCACTTGTTTGTCTTTTTGCAATAATAATTATTAAAGAGGTAGTAATGATAATACAAGGACTGCAAAAACTTACCGTACTTGATTTCCCGGGACAAGTGGCTTGCATAATATTCACCGCGGGTTGCTCATTCCGTTGTCCCTTTTGCCACAACGCAACGTTGGTAAAAGGAGAGGGTGACGTTATCTCGGAAGAAGAAATTTTTTCTTACCTAAAAAAGCGTCAAGGAATTTTAGACGGCGTGGTAATTACGGGCGGAGAACCTACCATTCAAAAAGATATTAAAGAGTTCGTCTCAAAGATAAAGGCGATGGGCTACAAAGTCAAACTTGATACGAACGGCTATCATCCTGACAGGTTGAAAGAGCTGTTAGATGTAGGACTTATAGATTACGTTGCTATGGATATAAAAAATAGCAAAGAAAAATACGCCCTTACAACCGGTGTTCCAAACATTGATATTTCACGCGTTGAAGAAAGCGTGGAATTAATTAAAAATGGTAACGTGCCTTACGAATTTCGCACTACGGTTATGGCGGAACTACACCAAACACAAGATATAGTGGCCATCGCAGAGTGGATTGGGGGAGCAAAGAAACACTATCTACAAGCCTTCAAAGATTCGGGCGATTTGTTAAATGGTACTTTTACGCCGTTAAACGAGAAAAAAATGGAGGAATTTAGGCAAATAATGGCTAAAACCGTTTTGGAGGCACAAACTCGGTAGCCGTGGATACCACAATATTTTGTGGTCAAAAAGGGGTCTATCAAAAAAAATACCACAATATGTAGTAAAAACTAGTTGACATAAGGGAAATCGTGTAATACAATATATTTGCACGATTTCATTTTTTTAGGAGGTAGACCTATGTACCAAGTTGTTAACAGAGAAGGCAAAATAGTAGAATTTGATACTAATAAGATTATAGGCGCGATATCCAAAGCCTTTGATTCTTTAGATAAGTATTATAATAGAAGTACCCTTGAGCTACTCGCTCTAAGAGTTACTGCAGATTTTAACGGAAAAATCAAAGACGGCTTTATCGCAGTTGAGGATATACAAGATAGCGTAGAAACCGTTCTTATCCAAGCAGGTTATGCAGACGTTGCAAAAGCTTACATTCTTTATCGTAAGCAACGTGAAAAAGCACGTAACATTCAAGGCACCCTTTTGGATTACAAAAAGGTTATCGACGATTATCTAAACGTAAGCGACTGGCGCGTTAAGGAAAACAGTACCGTTACCTATTCCGTAGGTGGACTTATCCTTTCAAACAGTGGCGCTATTACCGCTAACTACTGGCTAAGCGAAGTTTACGACGAAGAAATTGCCAATGCACACCGCAAGGCAGACATTCACATTCACGATATGAGCATGCTAACCGGTTACTGTGCAGGTTGGTCACTAAAACAACTAATTAAAGAGGGACTTGGCGGTGTTACCGGTAAGATTACTTCTTCTCCCGCACGTCATCTTTCCACCCTATGTAACCAAATGGTTAACTTCCTTGGCATAATGCAAAACGAATGGGCAGGCGCACAAGCATTCAGCTCTTTTGATACCTATCTTGCTCCCTTCGTCAAGAAAGACAATCTTTCCTACTACGAGGTTAAAAAGTGTATCCAAAGCTTCGTTTACGGAGTAAATATTCCCTCTCGTTGGGGTACCCAAGCTCCCTTTAGCAACATTACCCTAGACTGGGTAGTTCCTAACGACCTTGCAGAGCTTAACGCTATCGTAGGTGGTGAAGAACAAGATTTCAAATATAAAGATTGTAAGAAAGAAATGGATATGATTAATAAAGCCTTTATCGAAACCATGATTCAAGGTGACGCTAACGGCCGTGGCTTCCAATATCCCATTCCTACTTACTCCATTACCGCCGATTTCGATTGGTCGGAAACCGAAAACAACAAGCTATTGTTTGAAATGACCGCAAAATACGGCACTCCTTACTTTAGCAACTACATCAATAGTGATATGGAACCCAGCGACGTTCGTTCCATGTGCTGTCGTCTCCGCCTAGACCTTCGTGAACTTCGCAAGAAGAGTGGTGGCTTCTTTGGTAGCGGTGAGTCCACCGGTTCTATCGGTGTTGTAACCATCAATATGCCTCGCCTTACTTACATTGCAAAGGATGAAAAAGACTTCTACGCACGTCTTGATAAGATGATGGATCTCTCTGCAAGAAGCCTTAAGATTAAGCGTGACGTTATCTCCAACTTGCTCGAAAACGGATTGTATCCCTACACCAAGCGTTATCTTGACAACCTTGACAACCACTTCTCCACCATCGGTCTAGTTGGTATGAACGAAGCTTGCTTGAACGCAAACTGGATTAGAGCAAATCTAACCGAGGAAAAGGCAAGAAAATTTGCAGTGGAAGTTCTAAATCACATGAGAGAAAGACTTTCCGATTATCAAGAGAAATACGGCGACCTTTACAACTTGGAGGCAACTCCCGCAGAGTCTACCTCTTACCGCCTTGCTAAGCACGACGTTCAACGTTATCCTG
>JAZSLG010000036.1:0-37856 GCA_045535235.1 Candidatus Stercoripulliclostridium sp. | reverse complement strand
CATTGGAACGGGCAAGAAACAACATGCACCACCAACGATTAAGCCAATGGAACCAAACCAAATATATGAAAGGAACTTGTTTCTCTTATATTTACGTTTGTCTGCGTCAATAATCGAACCAATCAACGGGTCGTTAATTGCATCCCATACTTGAACAATAACGAGTAATAAAGAATACCATAAGCCCATACCCATAACTTGGGTCCAGAATAGAGCCATAGTTCCTTTTAGCGCGAAGCTCATGTTGCAACCAAGGTCACCGGCTGCATATGCTAAGCTATCGCGAATACCAAACTTACGATGACCATTTTCATCATACTGAATAGGTTTTTTTGCCATTTTTTTACCTCTCCATATATTTTTAACCGCACTAAAAGAAAGCCCTTTTACAAGAAACTTTCTTACGTTTTGGTCTTTTTCTATTAAAATAATAACATAATATATAGTTAAGGTCAATAGTGATTTTTTATAATTTAATGCAATAATAATATAAAAATTCGATATTTTTATGCAATTTTTAATATAATGCATAAACAAATAATATTATACAAAAAACGTACAAATAAAATTGTCTTTTTATTCGCTAAAAATGCATACGTTTTTATAATAGTAAAATATTATTTTTTTCTACTGCCTTTTAAAAATTAGATAATAAAAGAATTATTTTTCTTTACAAACGAAAAAAAATAAGCTATTATAGATAAGCATTGGAAAGATGGCGGAGCTTGGTTGAACGCGCACGACTCGAAATCGTGTGAGCCCCTAATACGGGCTCCGTGGGTTCGAATCCCACTCTTTCCGCCAAGTGAAACACGAGACGAACCCGTCTCGTGTTTTTACTTGGTTTCGATTTTTATCATTTTATTCGTTGGACGTGTATTGGTGTTCATCCACCGACTTCTTTTGAACTTTCTTGAATATCAACCTAATTCTATCGAGCGATATTTTTCCTTTCTTGTTGGCAACTATAACACTAGTAACACTACCGGAAACAACTATTGCGATTGCAATGGATATCAATAGCCATGCCCACCAATCAAGCTTATCTTCTTCTACAATTTGCCATTTTTCCGTTGCAACAAGTTTGTATCTTCCTAACGATCTTGTATTAAATAATACGTAGTTGCCATCTACGGCACTCGTTATCTCCACATATTCGGTCCCATTCCATAAATATACTTTAGGTTCCCCTCTTAGTCCATCCGGTATCAAAAGGCTTACCGTATAATTTCCTTCTAGCGCTTTTCCACCAAGCAAGACCTCAAACACGATTTCCTCATTGCTTAGACTTAAAACCGGCATAGTCAAGGCGATATCATTGGCAATACCTACTTCCATATTGGTAACCATACCTATCAATGCACTTATTTCATTACCATAAACGCTACCACAGGCTATGCTTGTAAGGTTAATTATAACCCTAACTTCTTTCTCAACATAAAGGTAGTTTACGCTTTCGTTTGCATAAAACTTAACGATATGCTCACCAACGCTTTTTGCGTCCCCTTCCAGCATATAGGCTATCGTTTGTTCCACGTTCCCAATCGTTGCAGTAGGTATATGCTCTTTTGCATCGTAGACATATTCATATTTTCCTTCAACCGTTATGACAGAACTCGCCTTATTGATGACAAGCTTTGCCGTAAATATTGTTTTAGCCTCGTTATAGTTCTCTGTATCGGCTTGCGTAAAATACGCTTTACACTCGTAAGTTCCAGCATTTTTAATGGGAGCCGTATATTCGTAGTGACTAAACGTTAAGCCGGTAGGTAACACCCCTTGGTACTCAATGTTATGTGCTTGACCATCATACGTTACGGTTTTGGGTTCATATATGATGCCACTCACATCCAAGTCTGCCTTTGCTAATACTAGTTCTACGTCGGCATAATGCAAAACGTAGTCGCTCCCCTTATTAAATACGGCAGAGTATTTTGTTTTAGCAACCGTAGGAACAATGCTTGAATCAATCCAACTCCATCCATAATCAAGAGTAAAGTCACTAAGTGTTTGGGTGGGAGAATATGTACCGCTTAGCGCCCTATGGGTTGCATTAGTAATGAAACTCTTTTCCACTTTAACGATGACTAGTAGCTCATAGTCATGGTATAATTCTACGTTAGGATTATATATTATTACGCATACGTTATCACCAGAAGAAAGATCCTTTTCCGGATTTTTCCATCTCCAGTTGGTAGAAATCAAGCTAACGTCCGCCAACGTTTTTCCTTCTACGTACACACCACCATCTATAATATTTTCCGCATTATAGTCTGCCGAAACAATTCCTTTGGTTACCTTAATTTCGATTTTACATATATAATCGTTATAGTTGTTAGGCTCTAAATTATAAGTAGCATCAAATGTAAAAGTCTTTATTTTATCCAAAGGTACATTTTTACTAATACTACTTGCAAACGAATAAGCTCCAAGTTCCGTGCTATATTTTTGAATAACAAAAGCCACGTCAAGCCCAGCTTCGTACACGATTTCCAGATACAGGTTGGATACGTTTTCATACTCACCCTTTCCTACAACCAAAGAAACCTTTGTTACGTAGTCAAGATAGTTTTCTCTATCGGGATTATGGTAGGCATGATATGAATTATTGCCGACTTTGGGAACAATGCTTTCATCCACCCAACGCCATGCACTATCGCTAAACGGATAATCGGCTAACGTTTTTTCGCTAGAATACTTGTAACCACTCGCCCTAATAGAGTGTTCTTCTTCTACCGCCGGAGCTTTTTCTAGGTCTATGGTAATAGTGAGGTTTTTCACGTTATAATTTGATTCATCCAAGCAATAGTTTGCTTCGTAATTTTTCTTGCTAACGCTTGGCACTTCGGACGAATCAACCCAACTGAAACCTTCTTCTAATTCAAAAGACGATAGTCTTTGTGATGGTGCATAAACACCCGTTAACTTTGAATGAGTAACTTCTTTATACTCGCCCTTTGTAATATCCACAACAAACAAATTGCTTTCTGCTTTTGCACTCATAACGCCGTCGCTAACGATAACTTCCACCTTATATTCGCCAGAATCCTTGACGTCCTTGAAAGAAATATCCTTTCCACTATAAACGTCTATCCAATCGTTAACGGCGTTATTTTTCTTCCACACGTATTGGTATGTTAGACCTTCTATTTCATTTTCCAACGCGCTCCTTACGAATTTACTACCATCGTAAACCGTTCTAACGTCCGCTATTTCGCTCAAACTTGGAGTTGTAAGAGCAAGTTCTGCAATGAACGTTTCTTCACCATTTGCGACAATTGACGACCCCACCGAATCGCCCAAACTATTCTTCCATCTTATAATGGTATATCCTGCTTTAACTTTAACGCCAAAATCATCGGGATTACAAGTCGAGCCATACGCAACCGACTTCTTATACGTATCGTCACCCACCTTCAACGTTACTTCATAAAGATTGCTTGCCAAAGCAAGTATGGTTGCATTTTGAGAAAACTCGGAAACCAAAGGATTTAGTGAAGCTACTTCCACCCAACCGGTCAAATAGTATCCCTTTTGTCCAACAAGTCCCAGTCTGGCGTTATCGATAGTTAGGCTTTCTTCATCCGAATAAATTATGACGTTTCCATAATCGGAAGATAGTACTTCCCTACCCAAAATAGCAAGTGAGGTATTACTACCGCCATTTCCAACATTAAACGTAATTTTCCCCTTTACACTACCGCCGTTTAGAGTTAGCCTAGAGTTCCCGTTACCTGCTAACGTTATAGTTTTTTCTTCATTTACACTTTCAAATTTACCACCATTTACAGTAACTTTTGAGTTGCCTGTCATTATCAAAGAAGCACCATTTTGTACACTATCGTTTGCCGTCGCCTTAAAAGTGCCACTATTTATTTCGACGATTCCATCGGTAATACGCAAAACACTTTTCCCCATACAAAGGATGCCGTCAGCAACGCTTTCCGTTATGGTTAACCTTGATGATGAGCCTATTTGTGATATCGCTTGACCTGCATTGCCGATAGCCGAACTTGCATAAGATATTTTTCCACCCGTAATTATGCTTGTACCCGCATTAAGAAGAGTGGATTGTATTTTCCCGCTAACGGCACCATCAATCGATAAAGTTCCGCTACTGAGCGTAAATTTCGCACCGTTTTCTACTCTTATTACGCACGCGCTATCACTATTTATTTCCGCGCCAGAAACTTCAAGCGAGCCACTTTTTACGGTTATGAAGTTGTCTTCTACCACGCCGTCATAGATGACAATACCGGATTCTATTACTACTTTACGCTCGTAGTCTAGCACTAATTTATCCGTTGTAGAAACGTTGTTAAAGCGTATTCTTGCGTTCGTAACAAGCTCACGCTCCACAACGTCGTCGAATATCTCTTGTAAACTATCCGCTTCCTTGAACTCGCCCCCATTCCCATACAAGTATCCGTTTTCGCCATTTCTTATCTCTACAGCGTCAACAAAATTTATTTCAGCCGAAGCCGTCACGTCGTTTGGCACAACGAAAAGCATGCCTACCACAAAAGCAAAAATAAATAAGAATAAAAATATCAGTCGATTAACTTTTGTCATCATGCTCCTCGTTGAACGACTATTTCTTGTTCGTTGCTCTCTAGCATCAAGTAATATGCCTCATTAGTTACTGCATAAATCCCTAGACTGTCTGTCTTCTTGGTAAACGTGCCATAGTAATGGTCTTCTATCGTACCGGTTGAAAGTGATTCGGGAATATATATGTTGTCTAATAAGCAGAAATCCATCCATCCGTATGCTCTCATGAGAGAGATTTGTCTATAGTACCTTATATTAATTACGTTTCCTTCGGCAAGAGCATTTTCGGGTAGATATATGAACTGACGCATCATATCTACGTATACCATTTCCATTACTTCACCGGTTACGTTAGCGGAGTTGGAAGCTATGAGTATCTTACCACTTGCTACGTTGAACGTTACGTCATAGATGCCTTGCGGTAAAACGATCTTGCCATGCGTTCCCCTAGTTCCAATTGAACCCGCTTGCAAGTCGTCGTAATCATAAACAGCATTGGTGCTTGCACCCTTTGCGTAAACGTAAATACCTTCCTTAATTCCGCCGACAACAAGATTTCTTTGAACGTAATTTTCTCCGTCATAAGTCATTAGAGAGCCTATGCCAAGTCCGTTTGCTCCCTTGACGTAATAACCTTCTCTTATGCTATTTTCATAGGATTCCGTGATGGAAATCATACCGGTTTCATTATTATAACTAAAGTCATAGACGCCTACGGGAAGAGTGATCACTCCGTCGTTTACGCTTCCTTCACTTCCCTTTAACGCTACGTTACACCAATCACCTAGTTTTGCGTTGTATAACTTAATTTGGTTTCTTACGCTTGAATCAACGACGATTTCATACGCAATATATGTTTCATTTACTTTTTCCATCGCAATACCACGAGCAGTAGAATCCATGTAATACAAGTAGAAGTCATCACTTACCGCCGTTTGCATCACTTCGCCATCGAAGGAATAGGTTACGTCATAGATACCGTTAGTTACCGCTATGCCACTTGCGACGTATTCGCCTTGTACGTAATCGTATATGCTTAGAGAAGTAGTAGAGTCGTCTATAAGAACGTTTCTTGCAAGATATCCGTTCAGCGTTTCCTCCATATAGATACCACTCGTAACGTCACCACGTACACCATGCAAATAATATGTTCCGCCGTCTTCGACTTCAGCAACTTCTATGCCATAGAACTCGGAATATGCATATCCGGTTCCTTGATAGCATTCTTTTTCTATATATGAATTACTTGCATCCCCTTCTATTATTAACAAGCTATCCTTTAGGTAGGTGTTAGTTGTAATGGAAAGGGTGGTATTGCCCACAATATAATTGGCGTGAATTTCGTTTGCCTTAACTTTGACGTCCGCAAATACGGCGTTACCTTCTACAGATGCATTTACTTGGCTATCTCCATCCGCAACAAGCGTGCCACTAATGCCACCAAAATAAGCCGTAGCGGAATTTATGATAGCGTATCCGGCGACTCCATTTAATGCAAACGAAGTATTCGTTGCATAACCGACCAGCAATCCAACGTATAGGTTACCGGTCGCGGTAATAGTTACGTTGGCAGATACATCTACCTTCATTATAATAGAATCATTTGCATTTGCAGCTATAACGCCTGCACGTTCGGCATTACCGCCACCTATTAGATTTACTCTTCTTATCTTTAGGTTTTCTATGGTTGCATTCTCCAAACTGCCAAAGAGACCGAAAGTACTGGTATCTACGCAGTAAATAATAAAGTCGCTTATAGTCTTGCCGTTACCATCATAGTTTCCAGTAAATACCATCTTGTTGCTTCTACCAATGGAATAATATCCGCCGTCCGCCTTTATGCCACTAATATCGTTCATTTGAACGTAGGTGGGAGCAACGCCTACGCCGTCAACGTGACGAGCGTTATTCAATCCGTATATGTCTTTTTCCATTTCGATTAAGTCTTGGAAGGTATAAACGTTAAATACGTACAACAAGTCGTCGCTTACTTCCAAGTAGGTCAATTGTAGCGTCGGAGCATTTACTTCGTAATTAGTGCCGTCCGTTTCTACTTTAAGCAAATATTCTTCACCGTTTTTGGTGGTATTACCAATTATATAGGTATATTCGCTATAGGTATAGATTTGCTTTTTCCAGTTGTTTTCTATTCTTTCAGAAATGCTCATTTCTTCATTAGCAAATCCCTCTTGAATAATCATATTACGTAGAGCAGAAATTTTTGCACTTTCTTTCTCGGCTTCACTTCCAATAGAATCATAACCCGGAATGACCCAATCCATATCCGTCAAATCACTTTCGCCCAATACAACGTAACCTTCAACGTCTTTTCTGGTAGGTGCATTAAAGCTTTGGAGTTGATTGTGGTACTCTATTCTCAAACGACGTTCATTTATGACGTAATCGATGGGGTTTTCATCTTCAAACATTACGCTGAGTACGTTGTTTGTGACATTACCGTTTTCGTCTCTTACAATAATGTTCTTGTTCTCATCAGTAAAAGCATAGTTATAAATTTTGTTTCCTTCTCCGTCTATTGCGACTATATCAAAGGTATATTGCATTGCATACTTACCTACGCTCGTTGCTCCGCCAATATTAAAGTTACCTTCGAAGAAGTTTCCACTATAAAGTTCTGACATTCCGCCGCCAGTTCTGACGTTAACTAGGTTGATGATACCAACGTCATCCACCTTGAAAGAGCCATCGGCTATAACCTTACTAAAGGTTTGCGTATTATAAACGTGTGACAATCCTTCCACAAAGTTTGCCTTGACTTTTAGTTGTTGAATGATTTGACATTCTTCTTGTTTGTAGTATCTAAAGCCCGTAAAGTCGTTAACCATCCTATAGTTACCGGTCGAACTAAGTTCACCTAAATCTATGGTTACACTATGTGCCTTGACGTCACTTCTTTCAGCAAAGACCTTATCTAATACAATATCAACTTCATCAGCATCACCATTGATAATATTGCTCAATGAGTAAACTACCTTGTTGCGTTTATCATCATAGTTTTCTTCTTTAAAGTAATAAACTTTAGTCTTTACTATGGTATTGTTATCGCCGGAAGAAACGTTAACTTCTGCGCCACGACCATCCCCATTAAATGATTGGGTTCCATCGTATATCTTAGAAAGATAGGTATCGCCTTCCATAACCAAAGTTATCGGACGTTGTTCAATGCTCCAGTTAAACGCCGTATCGCTAGGCAACTTATAGTTCATTACAAATGCTAACTGATAAGTTTCTTCACCTATTTGAACTTGGTCATAACCTTCTGCTATGCCGTTAACTGTCGCAACGTATAAACCTGCATTAATTGCTTCAAACCCTTCTTCGCTCGTTATAAGAGTCATTTCCGCTTCGTCAATACCTATTCCCTTAGCTACTACGCTATGTTCATTACCGTCATATACACAAGCGGAAGTATATTCCGTTCCTGCGGGGTAACAGGAGCATCCGTACAACCAATGCAATTTGATTTCATATTTCTTCATTTCCAAGCTGTTTACTTGGTTGACTAGTATATAGTTATTATCGTGCCACTTAGTTTCTTCTTCGTCTTGGTTAAAGGATGCAGTCACTTTGTACCCACCTGCAACGGCAAAGTGACTTCTTAACTCTTCTTCTATGTTTTCATAGTCTACAACTCCATCATCAAGAGCGAAAGTTATCTTCAAAGGTATCGTACGATTTGCATCCGTAACGGGCCCTTCACGCAAAATGTATGCCGTAACTGCACTAGTTTGGTCTTGTGCATTGTATTTAAAGTCGGCTATTTCATCTACTATGTTATATCTCCAAATTACACTAGCTTGCGCTTGGCTTATTACCAAGATTGCTTCATCATGCCAATATTCATAGTTTTGTAGATTTTCTATTTGTGCATTCACCACGTGCGTACCTGCTTGTACCGCATAATTGTTTTCTGCACCCCAATCTAAGAGATATGCACCTTCTATCGTTACGTAATTACTTACTACGCTGTATTCTATTATTGCGTTAGTCTTATCGGGAAGTTGTATCGCTTCTTTTTCGGCACATTCCTTGCCTTCTACGTTGCTTACGTACAATCTATGCTCATATCCATCGTAGTCAACGCCACGATCGGTCATAAAGAGGTTGTCTATTACCCCCTTGTTTACGGTTATATCAATTTCGCTTTCCCAACCCTTATAGTTGTCCGTTTCATCTACAACAGCTCTTAGAGTATACTTACCGGCATTCTTGATTGCATTACCTATTACCGTAATTGAGCCGTCCTCACTTACCCAGTCGTAACCTTCACCATCTTTATAGTGAACTATGATGGGGACGTCGTCATACTTGTATCTTAGGTCAAAATAGGTATTATAAGTTCCGCTTTCCGGCTCTTGGTTTGCAACGAAGTAACCTTTCTTCTCGCCATCGTAATACTGCCACGTATGCTCGCCGGAGAAGAATAAGTCATCGCCTATTTCTGCCTTTTCCATTCTCTTGGTTGCAGTAGCATCTGCCAAAATATAGTTATTGGCAAGTTCTTTATATTTTTCCTCTTCTTTGAATCTAACGGTGAAAGTATAATCGCCTGCGTTCTTAAAGCCCTCCGGTCCAAATACGGGTTCCAGATAGTCGGAATACTTAGCCATGTCACTATCTACCAAGGTTGCTTCTACGGAAATCAAACCGCTTTGGTCTTCGCCGTTATAAACGTATACAACGCTATTGATACCATACCAAATTACTCTAATAGTTAACGGAGAAATTACCAATTCATTAGTACTACTCGTAATGCCATAGTTAGCTTGCATATTTGCATTAAAGTCTTGGCTGGTTGCCATTGCTATATAGGTTCCGGCGTTGCGGAATTCCACAGGAACCAATTCACCTTCCGCATTACGTGCATAGGTGGTTATCGTCAAATATGCCCTACCATCACCCTTTTGTGATAGTCCTAGGTCGCCAGTCTTAAGTTCTACGTATGCGCTTACTTCATTTATTCTGTTTTCGCCGTTATAGGTAAATGATAAATTAGACCAAAGAATGCCTGCATCTAACGGACTAATCAAATAGGTCGTCTCAAAGTCAACCTCGGGGAATTCTAAGTCTGACATAAAGTAGTTGTTCGCCGACGTTCCACTGCGTGAGAAGATTATTCTATTTGCTTCCTTGACGTTCTTGGAGTTATAGGTAGCAATTATAACGATATCATCACCCGGAATCTTTTCATATCCCGTCGCAAATGCATTGATTTCACCATATGCAGTATTGATAGTGCCGTTGTATATCTTTGTCCATACGTATTGGTTTTCATCAACCCTAAGTTCTTTTGCAGTGATTGCGCCGGGCTTAGAGAATGAGATATAATAATTGTCAACCAATTCGCTTTGAGCTTCCGCGCCTTCCTTGGTCACCAATCTTACGTCAATAGGATTATTGTTAGAAACGTTCTTGTCGGCGTAGGTTGCAGTATAGGTGAGATATTCCTTATCTAAGTCACAAATACCTAATATTCCCGTGATTCCAGTACAATTTGTAGTAGCATCGTACACCTTAGTCAATGTATCGTATTGTACTTCCAAAATCTTCTTGCTTATAGTTAGAGTTGCTTCGCTTGACCAATTTTCAAAGTTGCTTTCAGTTTCGTTCTTTAGAGTTGCCGTTATGGTATATACGCCCACGTTTTTAGCCCCTGCCACTGCTTGCGGAACTCCGTTCTTTGCGTATGCGTAATCAATCTCAACTTCATCCCCAGTAACAACGGTTAAGGTAGAAACGGGTGTATTGCTCAAATTCTTTGCATTAATCGTATTTACTAATAGGTAATAGGTCTTAGAATCATACGTAATACCATTTTCATCACCCAAGAAGAACAATCTTAGCGTGTGCTTATTAATAGTAATGGTACGAACTGTATCTAGTACTTCATAGTTATTATCGGCAGTATAGCTTGCCGTTGCGGTGTAGGTACCGGCATTCTTAAACTCGGTTTGACCATTTGCCATTCCGCTTGTGCCTTCAAACGCTATGTTTAAGGTTTGAATTTCATTGCCAACCTTCGTGAAAGTTGCTCTTACACCTGCGCTTTGATCTTGACCATTATATGTAAAGGTTTGCGTTTGCCACTCTGCCATTACTTTCTTAGGATTGATAGTCAAAGTTGCGGTTTCGGGTCCCCAAGCGACGTAGTTACTACTTGCCCCGCCTATAATAGTGATTGTTGCGGTTATTTCATAAACTCCTGCATTTTTCTTTCCTAAGAAAATTTCTTCTTCGCCGAGTTCGTTTAGATAGGTATAACTTACTTCCGCCTTATCGCCACCTTCTAGTGCGAGCATGGTAACGTGACTATCGTTATGTGCTTCCGTCAAAGATACGGATGCATAATGCGTGTTTCCGTCGTATTCTATTTCCGCACCGTTAAAGAAGTAATCAATGTTTGCTTTACTAATTACAAGAATTGCAGGTTGTTCAATAGTGAGCGATACATAATTTTCATGAGATATTGTTATTACAACTTCATATCTTCCTGCATCCATCCTAGTTGTGACGTTGTCACCATTATAAGTATAACTTACTGTTGCAACGTCTGTAATATGGGCGGGATTGTTTTGAGGACGAATTGCCCAAGTAGAAACAGGCTCTCCAGTAATGACGCTGTCTACTTGAGTTGTAGCAAGCTTGATTGCCATTTGAGTTGCATTATAAGTGGCTACGTTGTCCTCGAAGAATAGATTTACTCCAAACGCTAATGCAACGCCTTCTTCGTTTGCCATATTGGCCTTTAATATTTCTAGTTGTTTACTTAATCCAGCGAAGTCTACATAGTTCTTCGCATTGGTACCATCGCCTTCTACGATATCTACGTTAAAGGTATAAACGCCCGCAGATCGTGCTTCCGTTACTGTTCCCGATGCCGTTTCTATGCTGGTGACGATATTAAACAATTCACCGTTTCCTTCATTGTGGTTTGCAGAAAGTATCACTCTTACTTCACTGCCGTTTACAACGTACTGAGGATATACGCCGTTCACGTTTGCGGGGAAGGTCGTCGTTAATACATGAGCATTGCCGTCGTAAACGACGGTATTACTTCCTTCTAACTCTATGCCGGAAAGTTGAGCCTTTGTAATAATTAGGTTTGCATTATAAACGAGAGTAGATGCAACGTAGCTTGCCGTCAAAGCATCTGCATTTTCTCCAGTGAAAGTAAACGTTGCCGTAACTGCATAGGGAAGAACATTGCCGTCCTCTTCTTTTACGTTAATAGCACTAGGCAGGTCTACGACTTCGCCATCGAGCTTATAAGTGAGCGTTAATACGTCGCCAAATTGAGTGCGATATTCACCATTTACGTAGTTACCTTGGCCATATCCGATACTCAAAGTACGTGGCGTGCCGTTGTATACGAAGGAATTGTCTTCCTTAGCAAAACCAAAATCTCTTAATGATGCTTGCTCGATAATCATCTTGCAAGTTAGTACTGCGTCTTCATAGTTGTCGCCTACTCCGTTTTCACTAATAGTTGCTTGAATATAATAGGTTCCTGCGTACTTAACTCCATTAAAGTCTTTATCGTACTCGTTGCCAAGACCAGTCGTATTATATTTATAGGTTACAGTACCCTTATCCCCACTCTTCAAATCTACACTGGTAACTAATTCTCTAATTTCTACGGTCTCGTCTTTACTTACGCCTACGTAGTGGAATTGACCGTCGTATTGGGATAGGTATTCTTCCTTTAGATACAACCAATTGATTACGGCTTGTTTCATTTGGTAAACCGCACTAGCGTTGGTTATTTCGTAATTGAGGTTGCTTCTTTCTACCGTTACGTTATATTCTCCGGCGTTAAAGAAGGTATTTTGTCCGTTTTCACCATTTATCTTTACGGTTAAAACAATTGCATCACCATCATATACCTTGTTGTCGTCTTCTTCGGAAGCTCCGTAAATTACGCTTGCCGTTATTCTATTGCTTTGGTCTACTCCACTATACGTAAAGTCGTTTTCTACCCAATCAATCGTTATCTTCTTAGTTACGATAATTATCTTAGTAGAAATCGTTGTTTCATTATAGTTATTGCCGGCGCTTGCCGTTGCATTAATAGTATATTCACCAACGTGCGTTGCGGAATTGCCACCATTTTCACCACCGCTATAAGTTACGGAAATGGAATGTCCATATTGGGTTAGGTTTTCTCCGTTTACACTTTCAAATACGGCTTCTACAACGTGCGGTTTCGCATTATATGTGAACGTTCCGCCACCGGAAATGCTCGTTGATGCAAACGCCATCGTAGCACGAGCAATGGTTAACGTTGCTGTTATGCTAAAGTCTTCATAGTTGGCGTTAACTTTTACGTCGTTTTCTACCACGTCGTCATCAATACTAATAGTTACAACGTAAACACCTGCATCGGTTTGAGAGTTGCCTACGCTAAGAACCACTTCCGTGCCGTCAGCCTTAGTGCCGTAAATTGTATAACTGGGTTTAAGTACGTCGGTATCGGCGCCATACTTAAAGTTATCTGCTAGCGTTATAGATTTGGGAGTATTGTCGTAAATAGTCTCTACGTTAGGAACACTAACATCGGAAATGGTGGCTTTTTCTACGATAAACGTAATGGTCTTTTCCCATGCACTATAGTTTTTAGTTTCCGCTATCGTTGCAGTAATTTCATATTTGCCCGCATTTCTAACTTTATTGCCTTCAGGTGCAGATACTTGGCTCCTACCATAATCTTCTACTACTCTACCGGTATACTCAATGCTTACGGATAAGCCGTGTTGCGTAGAGTCGCCTATTACACTCTTGATGAATTGATTGCCGTTAAATTTCACGGTTTCGTCTTCAAATACCAAGCCTTTAATAGTCGTCTTGGTTATGCTATATGCCTTACTCGTTCCCGGGGTAAAGGAGTAATTGTTTGCATTTTCTCCGCTTAGCGACTCTACCATAGCGATATAATCACCTACTTCAACAGCACTATTTCTACTTAATACTACGGTTACGTCGTCTTGGTCATAAATCTTTCCGTCGTCATCAGCGGTAGCTCCACTCGATATTTCGGCATAAACGTATCTTTCAACGTTAGAGTACTCTACCTTAAAGTCTTCCCAAGCGGGTAAGTCGTCTCCGATTAAGGTATCGGTCGTCCAATTAATCGTAACCGCTTTCTTATAAATATTGTAGCTTACTCCTTTGTTTTCGGGTAACTTATAATCGCCATGACAATTGCCCACACCATCGTGTGCGTGTTCCAATTCATCAATTAGTGCAGAATACTCCGATGCAGAAAAAGACTTAAAGTTTATTTGACTGTCTCCACTAATGGTTGCAGTTATAATTTCCGTGCCATTTAAGCCACTTAACGTCAACTCATCGTCGCCTACTAGACCGGTAATGGTTAGCGTTACACCTTGAGCCGTCTTGTTATAGACGAATTCTCTTTCTGCACTCCAAGTGAAAGTCAATTCTTTCTTTTCGATAGTTAAAACTGCTTGCAAAGTTTTTTCTTGGTAATTTGGGCCTGCATTTAAGGTTACCATTACCGTATACTTGCCTACGTGAGCCGTCTCTGCTCCCAATATGGTTTGACCAAGCTCATCCGTCATGACGGTAGTTATGCTATCTATGTTTTCGTTATATTGCGTAGTAGTCTTATTTAGAGCAAGAGCATGCTTATTTCCGTCGTAGGTAATATTTAGAGCATCTAGGTTTACACCTGTAATTTCTGCAGGAGTAATCTTCCAAGCAAGAGTAGGCAAGTTGTTAACCAAAACGTAGTTATGATTATCCGTAATACCGGTTACACTTGCAACGTAATTACCCACAACTTCAGCACTTGCTCCGGAGTAACTGAGCGTAGCGGTATCATCGTCTATTAGGCCTACTATAGTAGCTTCTACCGATTGTATTTGCTTGTTATAAACCTTAGTAGTCTTATCCGTCCAAGCAATATTTACTTCCCTAGCCTTTATAGTCCAATCTCTATTGGATACGCTCATCTCGTAGTTGCTGTTATCTACTAACCTTGCGGTTGCAGTATATTCTCCTGCGTCTTGTGCGCCATAATCACCGGAAACTTCTATTTCAACCAATTCTTCTTCGCCATTTACTATACCTCCTTCCTTAAGTACCGGCTCTAAAGTATAGGTCGTCTTTGCGTATATAAAGGTTATCTCTTCATTGTTTTGATATTGATTATCACCATCGCTCCAAGCGATTATTTCAAGGGTGCGTTTGCTAATTATAAACGATGCATCTACGTTGCTAGGCAATACGTAATTGGATTTGTCCTCTCCTAAAAGTGATGTTATAATGAGTTGATATTCCGTTATAGATGCATTAATTGCCGTATGGCTTGTAGTAGAAGGAGCAACGGAAACTGTTATTTCTTCATTAGTAACGTTGCCAGCAAACGTCTTCTTCAAGTTTACTGATACGTCATCTTCGTTGATAGCGTTGCTAAGAACAAGAGTAACACCTTGGGCTAATCCGTTATATATACCGGTATTGCCGGGGAGCATTGTCCAAGTTACGCTTATTTCTCTAGGCGTAACAGTTAGCGTTCTCGTAATCGGTTCCATTACTTTATAGTTATTGCCAGCGTTTAACGTAACGGTTACGCTATATTCGCCTGCTTCTACCGCACTATTACCTTCCCTATCTACTTGAGTTCCGCCAAGCGTTTCACCTACTATTCTATAATTAGCCGTTACGGTATCGCCAAGAGTCGTTTTTAAAGAGTTTACCGACAAGCTCTTTGCTTCCTTATCGTAAACGTACTCACCGTTTTCAAACTCTATTCCAGTCACTTCCGCCCTATCAATAACCAAGTCCGCAGTAAGCTCGAGTGCATTGTAGTTTTCGCTTTCTGCAAAGGTTGCAGTAACAACGTAGGTACCTGCGTTAGTAGCCCCGTTCGTGCTTTCATTTACTTGCTCACCACCAGTCGTCTCACCTGCTAAATTATAGGTTACGTTTAGCGGTAGACCATGTTGTGAGTTTGTGGTAGAAACCGTTATTGTATGCTCTTTAGCATCATAAACCACCGATGCATCGCTCATCGATATGCCTTCTATATCGGCTTTTACTATGCTCCAATTTATAGAATTTACGCTTGGTAACTTGTAGTTGTTCTTAGCAGTACCATCAAGAGAACTTACCATAGAAACATAGTTACCTGCATTAATAGCAGAACTACCGGTTATAGTATAGGTTACGTCGTCTTTTCCTATAATACCGCTAACTTTAGGCGTTACACTTCTCTCTACGTTTGCGTAAACTACGGTGTATTCAACAAAATCGAATACGTAATCATCGTCGCTCTCGCTACCCTTTTCATCCTTTTGCCACTCAATAGAAAGTTCCTTTTGGTCAATAATCCAGCCGGCAGTCGTTACGGCGCCGTTTAGAGTATAATTGCTACCGTCACCTTCTAGGAGTGAAATGGTTACGGAATACGTACCTGCGTTTACTGCACTAAACGAGTCTTCTAAAGTATCTGGTAGACTTCCTTCCACAAAGCCGGTTACGTTAACCCCCTCTTCCTTGCCTAGTACCATACCGCTTACGACTACGCTTACGCCTTGGGGAGTTCCGTTATACGTGAAGCGGTGGGCGTTTCCTTCCCACGCCACCGTCAACGGCTTGCAAGAAATGGTTCCCTTGGAAGCAATTTCACTGGAAATTTCATAGTTTTTATTTGAACTCGTAAGCACTATGTCGTGAGTGCCTACGTTGGCATCGGCATACTCGCCCGTTACTTCTACTACGTCGCCGTCTTCTATGTCGATACTTGTAATTTCAAATCCCAAAAGCGCGGTGGTACCATCGTAAATCTTGTCGGTTTCGCCCGCTACCGTGATGACCTTGGGGAGTATGGATGCATTTTCTGCATTAATTACGTACTCGTTACCTCTTACTGAATAATCATCATTAATTGTCAATCCTGAGAATACTAGATAATAGTTAGTTGCATCTGCACCGGTAATGGTGAAAATCAACTTTCTTGCATCGTCTACGTCGTAACCATCAAATACCGCACTTATGCTTGCATCGGTACCTGCGATGACACCGTCGCCTTCTTCATGCTCGATTTCTTTTGCATAAGAATATGCAGTATAGGTCGTCGTCTTATCGTATACTTTGCTCCACTCGGGGGTAGAACTACTGCTTATTGTTATTTTCGCTTGGGTAATCGTTAGAGTTACGTTATGCGTTAATTCTGCATCTTCATTAAACAAGTCGCAATTAATGACGTTGTAACTATCCGATACCGCGCTCTTATCGTAAATAACGATTTCATAAATGCCGGCGTTCTTAATACCCAAAGCTTCATATTGTGCATATGAATAACGAGTAGCACCAATAGTTACTTCTATGTTAGCAGTATTACCGTCTATTACGTAAGGTAGACCATTTTCACCCGGATAATAGTTTGCTCCTTTGTAAGCAAGAACTTCATTGATAGGAGCGAGTACCGAACCTTGTTTACTTCTTGCAACAATGAACTTTTTAACCGTTTGGGTATTGCTTAGTGCCGGTAACGGGTTCTCTATTGCTTTATCGCTAGAATTATTCCATACGAGATAGTTTTCACCACTAAGTTCTTCTACTGCAAAATAATTGCTATCGTCGTATCCATCAAAGCCTACGAACTTGAAGTTTTGACTATCTCCGCCACTTAGACTCATGACAGTCCAATAGGTACCTGCATGTAGCGGTCCTTCTTGACGGAATTCTCCGTTATCTAGGAAATGTTGATGCTCTAGATTTACACCGGTAGCACTGTTAACACTTTCTCCACAAGTACAGAAACCAAAGTATATTTGGCTTATCGTCTTACCGGCTACTAGGTGGTATACTTCATCATCTGCATTTACACTTGCAACGATAGTCTTTGCTTCATCGTAAACGTAGGTGAGTGAATTTATATTCACGTTATTTCCGTCCACACTCCAAGTGAGCATTTCCGGAGTAATCTCATACTCGATTATATTAAACTCGAACCTAGCGCTACCATCCTTTAATACGTAGTTCTTTGCAACAGCGGTTTCTTTTAGCGTGATAATAGCAACGTATAAACCAACGTTGGTGGGATTGTCAACAAGTTGGTTACCGCCAAACTCGTAAGTTACTATGAAGTCGCTTTCTAAAGTTAGGGTTTCTCCGGTTACAAGGTTATCGAACACTACGTTCAAATCTTCATCATTCATGGGACGAGCAGAATAAGTTATCGCCTTAGTTTGAACGTCAGCCATAATTTCCGTAGTAATAGTCTTGGGTTCTATAATAAACGATCTTGAAATGGGACTCGTGGTGGTATAGTTACCACTCTTTGTTCCCGTTAGATGCGCCGTCAAAGTATAGGTGGATGCCGAAATAGCCGTAAATTCTTGGCTAAACGCTCCTCCATCCCTACTTATTGCACCAATATTTCCAACAAAGCTTGCATCAATTTCTAAACTCAATGCCGTGTCGTTGTTGTCGCTTGCTACGACTCCGGAAACGGTTACCCTTAATCCTTGTGCCTTACCACTATACTTAAACTCGCTATCTGTTATTTCTACGAATGAAACAACTAGCGTCTTTCTTAATATCGTTAGCGTTTCGCTTACGTTTGTTACTTTATAGTTTCCGTTTCCAAGGGCGGTAATATTAACTTCGTATTCTCCGGCATCTATTACGTCGCTTACACTATATGAAAGCGTTAGATTGTCGCTATCGTAAGCCTTACCATCGTCGTCTGCAGTCGCACCCTTAGTTACGGTTGCAGTTATGGAATGCGGTTGTCCATCATAGGTAAATTCTTTGTCTTCGCTCCAAACTACTTCACTTATCTCTTTAGCTTCTATCGTCCAAGTTACGCTTTGATTGTTTGCATTTGTGAGAGTATAGTTACTATTTCCTACGTTGGTAAGTAAAGTGGTATAGGTATCTGCATTCTTAGCAACGTTGCCGACTCCGTCTTCACCCGTAACTTCAGTAGAAGTTAAGTTTCCTGTCGTCTTATAAGTTAAAGTTAGCACGTCGCCTTCAATTTTGTTGGTTACGGTTGCAGATACCGTTTTATTTTCGGTATTGTAAACGTAATTTGCATTATCCCAAGTTAAAGCAACGACCAAAGGTTCAATCTTGAATTGGCTGGAATTATTTTCGGGTAGAGCATAGTTGTCTTTCTTTTCCCCTACTATTTCACTAAGTACTGCAGTATAATCGCCTGCATTAATAGCCTTAAAGTAGACGTAATACTTACCATCTTCTTTTCCTACCGTTACATCGGTTGCCGTCGTTCCTTCCGTGGCGAAGGCAATACTATCATTTTCCAAATCGCTTGATGCGATTTTGGTAATAACTGCACTTATACCTTGTTGCGTCTTATTATAAGTTAGGTTTTCACGAACAAACTCTACCGAGAGCAATATGGGCGTTATAACCCACTCAATGCTTCTTTCTTCTTCATTCGCAGGTAGAACGTAGTTGTTCATATCGCTTAGTAAGGTCGCCTTCGTCAAATAGGTAGCTTTATCCGTTGCCGTATTTCCACTAGTGAAGGAATCCGCGCCGGAAACACCACTTTCATATGCGGTTACGCTTACCGGAGCATCTACCACTTGGTTAGTTATTTCCGCAATTACAGTATGTTCCTTTCCGTTATACTCAACGCTCAAACCTTCTTTGCCATCCACCTTCCACGCAAACGTTACAACTTTCTTATTGATGACGTACGTCTTGGTATAATCTTCTTCGTTTTCTTTTGAAATTTGATAGTTTTTATTAAGAGCCGTTCCGTCTTCGTTATATACGTCGGTTGCAGTTGCAATATACGTATTTGCCAACCTATTAGTACCGTTACTTACCGCTATGGTTATGCTATCACCGGAAAGGACGTCTTCCGCTAGAGCCGTTGCCGTTACGGTATGATAATTGCCGTCGAATTCACATTGGAATCCATCTCCACCATCAAACGCCCAAACCAAAGATACAACTTTAGCTAAAATGCTCCAATTTAGTGTTGCCGTTGTCATTTGGTAATTGATATATCTTTCTTTATCGAGCGATGCCGTTGCTTTATAGGTGCCTGCATTTATTTTTTCGTTGTTTTCTAACGTTAGCTCTACGCTTTCTCCTTCTACAACGCCACTCCATACCGGCGTGAGAGTATAGGTGCCACCAAAATAAACGAACTTGGTATCGTTGTTGTAAATACCGGAATTAATTCCATATACGTATTCCCATGCGGTCACGGTTAACGTCTTCTTTAAAATCTTAAACGTTCCGTTAGCTTCATCAAGTTTATAGTTTTCATTGTCGTAATCGGATACGTTTACTTCATATTCTCCTGCATTTATGGTACGGAAGTGCAAGTAGAAGTTGCCATCCGCAACAGACGATGATACTTCATTATCTTCGGTAGTAGGAGTAAAATCATAGGTGAATTTATCTAGAGTAAAGCCCGCTAAATCACTTCCAACAACGTTGCTTACCGTCAAATCTATGCCGTGTGCGGTGCCGTCGTACTCTACACTCAAGCTATTGAAAGAAAGAATTAAACTGCGTGCGTTGATAGTCCAGCTTAAAGTTAAATCTTCTTCCGGAACACCAATAGTGGTATAGTCATTATTGTTAACTGCAGAAATAGTCGCCGTATAAGTACCGGCATTAACTGCTCTATTCGTAGTTGTATTAATATCAGTATAGGTAAAGGTTACTTCATCCGCCGGTGCTTTATTACTTGCACTTGCCGTTACCACCTTTTCGGTTCCATCATAAGTGAAAGCTTCCGTATAGCTCCAAATAATTTCTACTTTGAGTTGACTGATGGTGTAGGTAACGGAAGTCGTTTCCATTTGATAGTTTACAACGCTTTCCGGAACTTTTACACTGGCGGTATATTCTCCCGCACGTGTATTGATATGATTACTATATTCCAAAGTTACGTTTCCGCTACCGATCACGCCGGAAAGTGTTGCGTTAAGAGTATAAGCAGAGCCGTTATAAGTCATTACGTCTTCACCTACTATACCGCTTGCCTTAATATTTGTGAACGACCAACCGCTTACGGAAACTATACGCTTATTGATAACCCAATCTATTGTTACCCCACTTCCTTGTAGTGTAGTATAGTTGGAATTTGATAGTGCAGAAACACTTGCCATATAAGAACCGGCATTAGTTGCGGTATTTTGGGTGGGCGTAGCAGTAACTACGTCTTTTTCGGACGTATCATCCCTAATTACAGCATTAGTAACTGTGGGAAGAACCGTCTTTACGTTGCCGTCATAAGTAAATGCACCACTATAATCCCACTCGACTACCACTGCACGTTTAGCTATGGTAAAAGTAGTGGTTTGCGTGGTAGGAACAACGTAGTTATCTACTGCAGTACCACTCATGCCGGTAATCTTTGCGGTATATTGGCCGGCATCTATAACTTCATAGGTGATTGTATAGCCGTTTTGAGCAGATGCATTATGGGTAATTCTTTGTGCTGTTATACCACTAGGCATATCAATAGTTGCCGTAAAGGCAATCTTATCTGCGGTGCGGTCGGTGGCCTGTATCCCACTAATAGTAAGAATGATGCTTAGGTATTTTCCGTCATACTTGGGAGCCTCGGGAACGCTAAAGGTTGCCGACAGTTGACTCTTATCAATAATGAAATTGTAAGTTACGTTTTTGCCGTTTACTAAAGTATAGTTGGAGTTGGAAATGGAAACTACTCTTGCAGTATAGGTTCCTGCGTTTATAGCGGAATTATTTTCGTATTCAAGAACATATTCATCTGTACCCACACGATTAGATAGCACCGCAGTTACAACCTTTTCGGTACCGTCATAAGTGAAGGAGGTCGGACTCCAAACGAAGCTAACTGGTCTAGGAGTTATACGCCAAGAAACACTAGCGTTTAGCGGTGCATAGTTCGGGTTGGATAGACTTAAAGCAGAGGCGGTATAATTATCGCCTACTTCCGTCGCCCTTAACGTGCTAGTGGTATCAAGATTTACTTCGCAAGTATCGGTGCCGACTAAGTCGGTATCTTGGATAATAGCCGTAATAGAGTGAACTTCTCCATTATACTCTTTTTCTAGGGTACTTTCGTTATCTAGCTTCCAAACGATATGGATACTCTTGGGAGAAATAGCCCAAGTTTGTGAATTATTTCCACCAAGCGTATAATTGGTGGAAGAAATAGACATTGTTGCGGTATAGGTACCGGCATCAATCTTTACGTTATTTTCATAGGAAATTGCGGGAGCTGTATCTTTTTCGGTAGCACCTACTCTAGTTTCCAATGCACTTTCATCAAGAAGAGAAGTAAGAGTATAAGCCATACCCGCATATTCCAGTATAGTCGTACCATGCAAGTATACAGACGGAGTAGAATTATTGATTGAGTATACCCACTCACCAAGTCCGTTGATGACCTTGGGAGCAATAATATAAGTCTTTTTATCGGTTGAACCTTCGTAGACGTAGTTTGCATTTGCTTCCCCGCTATCGTTATAAACGATACCATCAAATTTTACGGAATACGAACCGGCATCTATGCTAGTGCCTACGGGATGCGGAGCCGACGTAGCGTTGAATACGCAAGATTCCAAGCCCGTACTACTAAACTCTACTTCCGTCAAATTGTTAAGAGCATCGTAGAACTCTAGGTTGAAATTTGTTTTATCACTTGCTACAAGTCCGTTTATAGTGAGCGTGGGGTATTGATATTGTCCATTATAAATGTACTCACCGCCACTCCAACTTGAAGTAACTTTCTTGGGGGCAATAGTCCAAGCATACGTTACGTTTTGGCACTCTGAGAGGGTATAGTTGGGATTATCTAAAGTAAGCGCAGTTGTGGAATAGGTACCTGCGTTCCTTCCTTCCGGGTTTTCATAGGTAAGTACGTTGACTATTTCGTTAGCGATAGCCGTTGTAGGAATAGTCGCAGAAGCGGTATAAGTAGAACCGCTATAAACAACGGTGGCATTGGTTGCAACTTCACCGTTAATCGTCCACTCTAAGCGCGTTACTTTGAAAGGTGTAATTTCCCAAGTCTTTTCTTTTTCTCCCACTAGCGTATAGCAATTATAACGCTCTTTATTTTCATCAAGAGCGAGTGATACGCCGTATTCCGCCACGTCTTTTGCGGAAAATTCCTTATGATATTTACTAGAAGTTACGTTTCCTTCCGTTTGAGAACAAACGGTCTTACCATCCACTATGGAAATGACAAAATCAACGTATTTGTTAAAGTCGGAATCGATTATGTTGCTTACATCAAGGCTAAGAACGGTTTTGGTTGCACCACTATACACAAGGCTAGGAGCAAGCGTCCAAGTTATATTCAAAGCACGTGGCGTTATTTCGTAATCGCAAGAATAGGTATTTTCCGTATCTAATACGTAGTTGGGGTCGTTTACGACACTAAGCGTTACGGTATAATCACCTACCACAACCATATTGACGTCGCTATCTATTGAATAACTAAAGGTAATGCCTTCTTCATAAGCCATACCATCGTCTGCCCTACCGCTATTGACGTCTACAGTAGTTGCGAATGCAACCGGAGTATGCGGAAGCGCATCATACGTAAACTCACTTGCATCCCAAGTTATTACTGATAGCACTTTCTTCTCAATAACCCAAGCTTGCGTCTTGCTTTCTTCTTCTGCGGATAGCGAGTGGTTGCTATCGCTAAGGGCTGTGATTTCCGCAACGTAAGAATCGCTAGCATTGGTGGCTTCATACACTCCGCCTATTGTTGCGGTACAAGTAACACCGGGAACGGTGCCTTGTATTTGGGCGGACATAACGTGGGTCTTTGCATTATAAATGGTTGTAAATTCTTGCCCACCATCCAAGCTCCACAAAGCTGTAACGGGGCGAGCTTGCATGCGATAATAACAGGTATCCGTTCCCGTTATTCCGGCACATTCATATGAAATATTATAGTTTTCTTCCAGTTTGGTGTCGTCTTCGTGGTCATAGGCTTTTATTCTAAAGCCCATATTTGCATCTACCACGCAGTTAGCGACAATGAGAGCAGTGGTTTCGCCTTGAGCTATTTCTATTTTTTCGGTAGCAAAATTGATAGCGTCATACGAGTTGCCTATTCTCTTATAAGCATTATCCAATAAAACCCCTTCTATTTGCTCTATAGCAATCTTAATGGGGCGAGTGGATATTAGTCCTTCGATGACGTTTCCTTTGTCGTCCAAAACGCTTTCCTTTACGTAAGCCATAATGCCTACTGCACGAGCATCTTGTGCATCAATAGCACTTTCGCCATTATAGTAGTATATGAAAGGAGCATCCACAGAACCGTTACCACTTTCGGGAGCGCCGTTCTTTACCGTAAGGTTTTGGGAATTATAATAGTTTTGGTTAAAGGGAGCCCATACGATAGTGATATCTAGCTTTATGATGGACCAAATCTTAGAAATACAACCATTGTCATCCAAGCATTCGGGGTCGAGAGCATAATTTAGTTCGCCGTCTACGTTTTCATTAATGCCGGTTACTTTTGCAAGGTAATTATCGGAAACGTTGATGCCGAACATACCGCCTTCTGCAGTTTCCCAGTCGGCTTTCCAAGTATAGGGATTGGGATTGGTTATATCTTCAGCATAGGTTCTATCCGCATTTACGTCGCCATCCATTAGATAGGTAGATAACGAAGCGAGCTTGACGAATATTTTTTGTCCGGAATAAATGTTATTGGGATATTCCGGCGGAATAATTATGGCGTTAGTGGCGTATATGAGTTGTTGTAAAATCGTACAAGAAACACTGGGAACTTCCACCATTTGTTCGTTCTCATCCGGCATCACAATCGTAAAGCCTTCTAGGGTATAATTACTTAAAATGGTATTTTGGTTGCCCTCTGGAACGAAAAGTGAATTTTCTTTAATAGTCACGTTATATACGCCTGCGTTATATAGACCTTCTACGGAGTCACCTACCTGCGCCCAAGAGCCGTAGACTGTGGCTACTTCGTAGTCGTATTCCCAACCTAATGCTTCGCCATCCACAATATTTAGTGCGGTTGCAACAAAGACAACGTAGGAGCCGGTGTAGTTTGCTATAGTATCACGGAAAGTAAAGCTTAAAACTCTGGGGGTAATAGTAAAGAGTGGGTCTATGGTTTTTTCCAAGCTTGCGGGAAGCTTATAATTACGTCCAACGGAAACGTAGTCCCCTGCCGTTTCTATGGAAAGTTCAAACTTATATTCTTTTGCGTTCTTTGCGACTATTTGCAAGCCGTCGGGCGAGAAACTTGCCCCCTCTGTTAACGTTATTGAAACGTTATTGCTTCCCAATTCCGCCATGGAAATGGTGTCGCCGGGCACGATACCCGTCAAGTTAAAATCTACACCGTGTTCTTGTCCATCATACTCGAATACTCCACCAACAGCATCACCGAAATCTATGCCAGTTAATGCTTTACGAGTAATGGACCAAGTCTTAGATTTGGTGCTTGAATTAATAACGTAGTTGCCGTTTGCAATGTTATTTAAAATTGCTTCGTATATTTCATTACCTTCGCTATCGGTTTCTGCAACTTGGTTAGCAATAAGAGTACCTTCGGCAGAAAGCGAAACCGTCTTTTCTCCGCCACGGGTAATTGTAATACTGCCATTATCATAGTCATCAACGTATACGGCGTTATCTGTGGTAAAATATTCGCCCGCATTTGCTACTTTGAAGGCATAAGTTAAACGATAGGTATGAACTTTGTCGTTTTCGCCATATTCTTTGGAGAATACGTTAAGGGGCGTTAGCGAATCATCTTCGTTAACTTCGTTCAAAGTCCAAACAACGTCTATATTTTTAGCCCCTATGGTAAAGCTAATTGATTCGTTAAAGGTATGGTTTGCAGAAGCAAGGTTTATGGATGCATTATAATCCTTGGCATCATAAGCAAGGTAACTATAAACGACGGAAGATTTATCATCGTCATTGATGTCGACGCCTCCGTTTTCGCTGGTTATCTCAATAGTTGAAAGGACGCTGGTTACAAAATCGGATACGTCATAAGCGGGCGTATCGCCAACTGCGAATTGCGCTAGGTCCAAAGTAATGAAGTTTTCTGCAAAGAAATCATTTATTACTCCGGTTATACCCTTTCTGACGGAGTAATTGTAAATCATGTTTTCGGGAATATTTTCAACTTCCGTTACGTTGCCATCCCCATCCACGTGTACGGTCTTGACGTCCGTTGCAGAAACGGAACGTTTGATAATATCCCAATCGTCCGTTTTATAAATATCGGACGGAATTTTATAGTTGCAACCATAAGACGAGCCATAGAGAGAATCGGCATCTTTTAGTTCGCTACTGAGTTGGACAAGGTTGCTTAGTGTTACGGAATACGTACCCACGTTCTTGCCATAAAAGAAATACTCAGTCTCGGAGTCTACTTGTGTATTTGTATTAAGATTATAATAGCGGAAATTTTCTATTCCGGGCGTAGTTTCCACGGTAAAGCTTACGTGGTCACCACTTATTATTCCGCCAAAGGTAATCTTTTGTCCGCCGTAACCGACTTCACCGAAAGTTGTACTGCCGGCGGTAGTTTCAACAATGCTAACGTCTTTTTGCTTAACTACCCAAGAGATTTCTATGTAACCTTTTTTCTTGCCGGTTTCGGAATCCACTTCTCCTACGAAAGAATAGTTAGGGTTAGTTACGTCAATTAAAAGTATCTTATAAGAACCAGCATCTTTTCTTCTAAAATACAAGTAGTCATAAACGTTGTTATTCGTGCCGGTTTGCTTAAATGGATCTACAATCCCTAATCCGTTTATATCGGATTTATTTTCATTGGTACCCATTATAACTACGCCAATGCCGGAGCCTCTTATTTCATCTACAAGAGCAATCTTTTCATCCAAGCTAAGATTATCCCAGTTCATTTCCGGTGTAATTACAATGCCTTTAATTTGGGTTGCAACGTCGGGGGTAGCGTCTTCTTTTGCAAAATCAAATCCGCTAAATTGTATTTGAACGCCACGTTCATCAACGCCATTGTAAACAATGTTATCATCAACTAAGATATTTTCGAATTTTACGTCAATGGGTATAATTTCAAAGTTATTATAATCGTAATCGGGAACAGCAAGAGCAAAATCAAGCGTATTTTCTCCAATTTGATATAACTCGTTTGCCGATTTTTTGATGTAATAGAATGGTAACATAGCTACCGTATTTTCGATGCTATAAAGGTCGTCGGTAGTATCATCAGCTTTTTCTCCGGGATTATAGCCGGTCACACGATAGAAGGTTATCCCCCCTACGATGCGACCATTTGCATCCCAAGAGCCGTTTTCGTTGGCATCGGTAAATTCTTCGCCTTCATCCCAAACGCCATTTGAGTTGGCATCTACAAACTCTTCGCCAGCGAGATAAGGCTTACCAAAGGTATCACTAGTGCTATCTACCGTAATACCATAATCGTTAAGAAGTCCTGCTAGAGCCGTGTTATAACCAGCATCGGTAAACAAATCCAAATAAACGGGATAAACGCCGGCAATTTCTGCTTCGCCATTAATTGTTCCCCTACGCCAAGCATTAGCTAAAGCATCTTTATAGGTACTAAAGTCGTTCCCAAGCAATCCCGATACGTAAATATATGCCGTGCTTGTAGTAATGGCTTGACCGATATATTCGTCGTTTAATCCTTCTATTACGTTAATCGTAATCTTACCCAAATCGCCAAAGGTCTTACGTCCATAGAGAGAATAAATATCTAGTTTAGCGGGCTCGATGGTTGCCTTGATACTTCCTTCTGAAGTGGAAGTTTGTTGATCTTCGTCGGACAATGAATTCGTCCAAATAAAATCGGTTTTGTGGAAATCTAACTCTTCTTCTCCATACAATGCGATAAGTTCTACTGCATTAACGGAATAGGTTCCTGCGTGAAGGAAGGTTATTTTTCCTTCTTGTTGATAGAAACCGGTCTTGACTCCTTCGTTATTATTCGTATAACCCAAGGCACTAACGAAATCTAAGCCGATAAGTCGTGCTTTGACTCCCTTACCCCAAGTAGTGTCCGAATTATTACCATTTTCGTTATAGTACCAAGCACTACCATTTTTTTCCGCATCGAAAACCGTTTGCAAACTAGCTAACGTATCGGCATCGTATTGAGTTTCATCTACCGCAACTCCAAAGGGAAATTCTCTTTCTAATCCATTATACTCAAAAACGGCATCCTTAACAGGGGTCATCTTTAGCTTAATTGGGTTGATAATAAACTTAACGGAACTACTTGCTACAGCCGTCCTTAACTCAATAGGCGTTGTGGAAGTACCGGTAATACTAATGGTCGCCATCGTAATTACAAGGTAACTACCCTTCTTATTAGAAGACTCGCTAACGGCATAAAGAACGTTTTCACCGTCTACGTAGAAGGATACGTAATTACCGGTAGCATATTTCCAAGTGTTAGAATAAATTACTTCTCTTGTTGTGTTTTCGTCTTGTGTGTTTGCATTGTGCGAAGGGTTAGTATATTCGTCAAGATAAATTGCCGTACCATAGTTTACTTCCTCAGCAACACCGTTTTCATCTACGGATATTGATACGCTAGGAGCATCCATAATCCAATAAAAACCAATATAAACAGCACCACCGTGGGTTAACGTACCGGTTACAATCGAACTCGAAACGCCACTAGGCGTAGAGGAAATTAGCCAGTCGGAAGACTGTATTGTAGACGGAGTATCTATGTTGGTAAAAGTGTAGCCAATGGAGTCTCCAATAAACCAAGCACCTTGCGCTGTAAATCCATTATACCTATTACCACCCGATGATTGCGTTATTCGGGAAGCATTACTATAGGTCGTGCCTCCGCTTGTTATGTTTCCAAATGTATAGCCCGAGCCTTCCTTATCCGCAATAACTACGCTACCCGTCTTATAGTAGTAAGCTTTTCGCACTTCTGCGGCATAATTTGCAGTAGCTTCCGCATTTTCATTTGGTGAAGGATATAACGAGTGATAATTTCCAAAAGCATCAGTATATAAATCGTATGAAATTATGGGGTAATTTTTAGGTTTCCATCGTGCTTTAAACGTAGTGTTCGCTTTATGCGTTACTGATGTGCCTACACTTGCAGTATAAGTAGTAGAGTCGCTAGTATATTCCCAACAATCAAACTCATAGCCTTCATAACTCCAAGGACAAGTGGGCATAGTAGTTGAAACTTCTTGAGAACTAGAAGTCTTAAGAACGAAGCTATTAGTCTCATCACTTCCCCCTGCGTTAGACCCATTGCTATTAAAAGTTATCGTTCTATTGACAGTTTTGTCTCCCCAAGTTATATAATACTTTACGGAAGTAATCGCATTGTACGACCAGTATTCAGCAGAAGTAGCATTTGTGTTCCATTGGTGAGAATTTATTTGTATAGTAAAACCGGGTATCTTGGAGCCGTCATTAACTAACACTATATATCCAGTTAAATTTCCATTTTTATTTTTCCACTCGTTTTTACCATAACCACTAGAAGCACCCGCGTTAGACCACGCCCCTTCCTTATATGCATTGGTATCTGAATTAGTTATTGTCGAACCCGACGTATACAATTGCACAATGCTTGTACGCATTTGCGCTCTTGCATCTTTACTTCCTGAATTTGAAACAAATGCTGTTGAATAATAGTCTATACTATACCCTACGGTTACTTTTGCACCGGCTTTAAATGCAGTTAATGCTGCACCATTTAGCGCAACGTAATAATGGAGATAATCATCAAGCCATTGTCCATCATTAACTGTTATTGTATCTTCATTGTTTTTATTAGAATTCGTTAAGCTCGGTTCTTTGGAAGCCCCTTCCCAATAAAGCCAATAAAGAGACTTCGCGGGTGTTGAATAATTAGCTGTCGATTGAAATGGCCAAACGCCCCACGTCCCCGTCATAGTAGTACTACTTTCTGAATATTTAACCCCGCTATTAGAAGAACCTGCTGACACATAATTACTAGTCGTACTCCACCCGGTAACACTTGTTGAACTTACGTTTGAAGTAGAAGAACTTAACGTCTTTGGCGTATATCCATCAAGATATATGGCATATAACGTGAAATCAGCGGTTTTTGTTGTGAAAAGGTTCTTGTCTTTCGTTGACGCACTATTAGACGTATATAAAACAGAACCCGTACTCGACTCTGACCAACCTTTAAAAACGTAATTGTCACCCGCATCAACAGTGATATTAGGCATGTCTTCTATTGCTAGACCTATGCCATAATAAATGTACTTCGTTTTATCGGCGGAAGCTATCTCGTTTTTAGCATCGCTAAAAGTAATTTTTATCTTTTTCGCCTTCCATAAAGGATAAAGTTTACAGTTTCCGCAAATGCCATAAAGAGTCCAGTAGGTATAGTTACCTTCCTGTCCGGCTTCGGACAAAGCAATTTTTATGGTAGAACCGCCTTCTTGTATCGCTAGGTCGCCGTCTTCATAAACAGCATAAACGCCGGCTAGTTCATATCCGGCATTATTTATGCTAACTTTGTAGGTTACGTCAGAATATCGCTTATTGTACGAGGTGTTACCTTCCACTATCATTTTGGCATCACCACTAACTGCACCGGCTTCTACCCAGTTTGCAACAAGCCTAAAGGTATAGCAATTGCCCACAACGTCTATAGGTGGAATAAAGAGTATGTTTTCACCAATACCCGCACTCGCAGTCGTTGCTCCGCTACCATCGTTATACTCCACTATAGTCCAACCTGAACTGATTTTGCCGGTTATGTCAACAAAGTGGTTGATGGGTGAAACTATATTCGAGCCAAAAGTGAAAAATTCTTCTACGTACACCGTATCGTTGGCATAATTATTATCGCCATCCGAGTTTTCGTAATAAATCATTTTGATTGTTCTGGGAACGTAGGTTAAAGAAATTTGGGTTGCTTGTAGAGAAGCTTCCGACGTAGTCGAAGTATTTCTTCCCGTCAAATTAGCAAGCTCCATAAAATATTCGCCGGTAACGGAATCGGGATTATCCTGTCCCCAACCGGTACCATCGTTTGCACCGGTTCCATCGGGGTCGTGGGTTACGGATGCTACCGTGGTATTCTTTCTCTTAATAGTATAATCTTGTAGTCTATGCCCAATTTCTTCGTGGCGATAAACTCTAATTGCAGTAAAAGGATTGGTTACGCTTATTTTTTTATAAGTTACACCCGTTTCCCTAGTATCCGCTGTCCCCAAGGAATTATACTTTGCGTTGGAATACAAATCGTAATCAAGCGTACCGCCGGTAGCAGAAAGATAAATATCCGCAGAATAATCAAAAGTAATCTTAATGTTTTTAAGATATGCTCCGGGCGGGTCTTCGCCTAATGCACTACCATTATCTAACGCTGCAACACCAAAACCAATATAGTTAGTGTTTGCACCAATAGTTATAGTCGTGGATATATCCGTATTTTGATAGCCATCGGTTGACGTATGGCTTTGACCATAGAGTTTGGTATACTGGCTATCAGGAAAATATTCGTTCCAATTATCTTCGTTCTTTTTTCCGTTTCTAAGGTCTACAGGATAACTTATAAGCGAACTGGAAGTGGTATATGCAGAATAAAAGTCGGCATTCCAACCAATACCCCAAAGACTTGCAGAGGAAGACTTATAGTACAACGTGGCAGAAAGAGTAATGTTGCTAACGGTACCGGTTGAACTCAAGTCTTTAATAAACTGTGGAACTTTTATATTAAGAACGCCCACGAACTCGTTGTTGTCGCCTTCCGTATCTTTTGTAACTTGACCGCCTACAGCATAGCTTGATCCATACAAAAGCTCATATGGGTTCGTCGTGGAATTAGACATACGATTGTGTGTCCAAGAAATATCGGTTGACTTAGTAGTTCCTACTGAAAGAACGGTCTTTTTCGTACTAGCGTTGTAAGAAATATTGCTTGCGGTAAATTCGTAGGCAGTTTGAGCCGAAACTGCTCCATTGGAAACTGCTTGAGCAACGTCTACTTGGTCTTGGTTAAAGGTTTCGTTAAGGCTATCGGAAAGCTCCGAATTTATTGCAGGTAAAAAAGTAAAAAGACCAAGCATAGTAACAAAAATAACCGTTAAGGCTATTATCGTCATCAAAATTCCATTTTGCTTGGTCCTAAAGTTCATTCGCATCCTTTCGTGTTCGATTGCGCACGCGCATATTAATAATAAATATAATATACGTGCGCATAACACGTGTCAATGCGCACACGCATTTATTTACCAAAAAATAACTGTAAGGCTAGTAAAAAAGTTATTGACAGTTAAAATATCACGCTAATGTGGGTGAAATAGTTTGGTGTGCAAATCATATTAAATCCGGCAAAAGCGCCTGTTTGCGTTTTGTCCATTTAGCGAACAAGGCACCTTTAATAAAATTGCCCTATTGCTATTTTGTTTATTTAAGACGGCCTTTCGCTATAAACTCTTTCCGCAAAATAAAAGCGCCTATTAAAGGGCGCTTTTTCGTTCTAAATCTTTTGCATTAATATTCCTATATGCTCTCTACCTCGAATATTATCACTCGTATTGCGTGCGTTAAAATATAGTCTAAATTGATTATCGTATTTCGTTAGGTTACAAGCATAAACGTACTGC
This sequence comes from Candidatus Stercoripulliclostridium sp., assembly GCA_045535235.1. GTDB lineage: Bacteria > Bacillota > Clostridia > Christensenellales > DTU072 > Stercoripulliclostridium_A. Next base: position 5,700 of record JAZSLG010000036.1, on the reverse strand, counting down.
TTCATCCAATTCTTGTTCTTTCCCTTGGTTATAGCCGGAGTCAAGAACACTTTTACAAATTCGAATTTAATACCATCGTCAGATCTTAAAAGCATAATGGTAGAATGAGATTTGTTCCCCTCTTTGTGAATGCCGTTTTGAAGCGCAATATAGCAATCGTTTAACTTATAAACTTTAATACATCCGGAACATAAGTTAAGGTATTTATTGTTTTTATCGGGGGATATTATGGGAGTTTCTATCGGAGTAAACGGCCCCTCTAAGTTCTCGCTTTCCGCATAAGCAATGTGGGTAGGTTCCGAAAAACCACAATCTTTAATGTAGGTAAGTCCTGCCGAAAAATACAAACGATATTTACCCTTTTCACCAGTTAAAAAAGGATTAGAAATGGAAATCCCCATTTCGCCACTCATATAGGGGCGCGTATTACCAATAATAAGTTTGGGTTCCGACCAAGTTTTGAGGTCTTTTGAGGTAATCAAATATATACTGGATTTCCATTTACCATTCACTAAAGCCATCGCTTTTTTTAGTAAATTTTCCGTACCTTCATAGTACATATAATAAACGCCGTCTACACGTCTACAATCGGGGCGCATCGCACGAGGAACCACCCTTTTATCCCTTTGCCAATTAATACCATCTTCACTTTTAAAGGAATAAATACCAAGTAAACCATGACAAAACAAATGCCATTTGCCATCGTGACTTTCACTAGGTGTAATTACGCTTGGATCGGCAACGACGGGAGTCACTCCAAAAGCTTTTATAACCGGATTCCCTTCGTAAAGATAAAATTCACCATTTGCTATTTCATCAAAGTTCGCATCGATATAATTGACCATACTAGCCTCGTTTAATTAAATTCTCTAATGATAATACTACAAAAGGATAAAATAATCAAGACGTTTTATTTTACGCCATAGTGATTTTGTCAATATCTAAAACTAAATCACAACTCTCTTTAATTTGCATTTCTTTGAAATATCTATTTTCCAACGGTAACCATTCATTAAAATATCTATTTGCTACAAAAGGTGTATTGCGCATCGTTATCCTCTCTCGTTGCAAAGAATATGAAATATCTAAAAATACTGATAAGTCATAAAAAACAGCTAAATCGGGATGCATGGAATACACCCCTTCAACAATAACCATTTTTTTAGGCAAAACCTCGTATCGTGGAGAAAGCTTGAGGGTACTACAGTCGAGTTTGCTATAATAAACCTTATTGTTTTTACTTAAAGGTACTAGTATCTCCTCCAAAAATCTTTCCCTATCTACGTTTCCTCCGGTTTCGGTATACCTTTTGGAAGTCCTTTGTTCCGGACGCAAAAAGAAATCATCCATGTGGAAGACTGTGCAATCATATATTTGTTCCAACGTTTTACTTAGCGTCGTTTTCCCACTTGCACTACCGCCATCTATTGCGACAATACCCCTTCCTTTTACAATCATTTCGTCTGTTTTTATAAATAACTGCAAAAATGGAAAATACTTTTTGCTTATTATACGATACGACGGATGATAGTTTTGGCGGTACGTTTCCGAATGGCTTATCGCGCCATAACCGCTTTCTTTCCATTTATTAAGCTCTTTTTCAAAAGCCTCCAGCGAAAAAGATAATTTCCCCTCTTTTATAAGATTTTTTAGCTCTCCAAGCCCTTTTTCTAAACGCTCTTTCGCTTTAGGTTCTTTTTGAGCAGAATTAAAAAACAATTTTGCAAACGTTTCCACACTTAATCCACGACGTAAATAAGAAAGAGGAACACGAGCATATTCACCGTCCAATCTTTCAATATTGACCTCTTCGTTTATTTTACAATCATGCAATTCACTATTTATCCTTTCTATTACCTCGTCAATAGACGTCACCATATGCTCGCATCCAAAATAACTTTGATAAAGAAATTTGAAAATATCTTTTATCTCCATTTTTGGATATTTTTTATAATAATCAATTAATATTTTGCGAGTTTGGTTACTTTGACTCATATTCACCTACTTAATCTTTTAGATTTAATACTTTAGGGTTATCTAGCACCATGACGAGTATTGGTACCAATATTATTTGAACCAATATTCCAGGAACGGCATTAATAAAAGCACCGGCTAAAAAGGCAGTAAACGTAAAGACATCTCCGAAGATACCAACGCAAACGTACATGGCTACACCCCATACTATCCTACCAATTATCATAGCAATAATCAAGGAACAATAAATAAAAGGTTTCTTCTTTGGCATTATTTTGTGCATGAGCCCTGCACTTGTACCATAAGTAGCAAGTTCAAACGCCATACATATAGCCGTTGGAAATAACGGTGGCATTCCAAGAGTAAGCGAACGTAATAATGGGGCTATAAACCCAATAATCAATCCCCATTGCCATCCGCAAATAAAACCGCATAATAGTATAGGAATATGTAAAGGACATAGCATGGAGCCAATCTCCGGAATTTGTCCGGTTAAAAAGGGCATAACGTAAGCAAGCGCTAAAAACAACGCGCCTAATACCATTTTTAATATCTTTTTACTGTTTCTCATACGATTATGCTCCAAACAAAAAGGCGTCCTTACTCTTACAAGAATAATGACACCTTCATAGTATCGTTGGGATTATATTAACGTTACGTGATTAGATGAAAACTACTGTTTTCACGATATTTTTCTAAATATCTACGTCCATTATATCTATTACTGGACTTATTGTCAAGAATTTGCGTTATCGATAATGCTACCAAGTTTTAATATGGCGTCATCGATTAGGTTTTTAATGTTTGATGATGAAACTCCTGCAACGTAATTATCACATTTATTGACTGGTAATAGTATACGAACGGCATCCGCACGACCAACGGCTACGGCAATTTTATCGGTTATTTCGCCTAGCAAAGAATCGGTTATAACTATCCCTATAGGACCTATAATAACGTCCGTTTTACGGCAAGCAACCAATACTGAATTCTCCCCGGTAGCTGCATTCTTTGCGCCAGCTTTTAACATAGTAGACGTCGCAATAGCATTGGTCCCAATGGCCGTTAAATCCACGAAAGGAAAACGGGTAGTTATTTCTTTTACCAGTTGCGCTCCCAGTTGACCGCCTTGTCCGTCAATAATCGTTACGTTCATATTTACCTCTATCGTATTAATATAACTACTATATCATTTTTTAACCGCCTAATACAACGGTTTTCATAAAAGCTAAAGTATACTCAATGGTTTTACTCCTTTGGGCTTCCTTCTCTTCCTTAGTAGTAGGTCCGTCATTAAAAAATGATAAAGTACTATCGTCATCCATCGTACTAAAACTCATGTGGCAACCATTTACCATATATTCCGTGCGATTGGAAGGTAAACGAGTCTTAGCATCTGCTTTCATTTCGGGAGTAAGAACTCCATCAGAAGTCGCCTCAATAAGTAATGTCGGAACGCCTTCTTCTTTTATACTATCATCGTTGTAACAAAGTGGAGCGTACAACACAACGCCCTTGGCTTTTGTCAAATTTTCCTTCGCCCTTCTTACGGCAGCGCCACCCCCTTGCGAGTGACCGCCTATAAAAAATTCTACGTCAGAATATTGCTCAAACGTAGGCTCGTTATCACTATAAAGAAGATAGGCTAAACCCATTTTCACTTTGGGCAAAACTACCAAGTATCCTTGCTTGGCAAGTGCTTGCCCTAAATATTCATAATATGTATAATCTATTGCCGTTCCAACGTAAAAAATCAAACCGTATTGGGGCGTAACTGAAACGGGTTCATAAACCACCCCTATTTTGCTATCCGATACGCTAACTTCGTATTCGTTAGTAATAGAATAATCTATTGTGTTTTCTTCTCCGCCCGTTTTATCGGTGCATCCTATTCCATAAAAAGCTAATAAAATTACAACTACGAAGCATAATAAAACCGAAAAAATCCTTTTCATATTTCCTCCTTTTCCATTATACCTAACGCCCAAAACGTTGTCAATATCAATACGTTTACTTAATGGCATTAAGGGTAATCTCTAAGCACCTCTTACCTTCTTTCGTAAAGGTTGCAAGACACCATCCGTGAGGACTGTTTATACCTCCCGCCATAAACTGAATATGCGGAACTTTTTTCTCTTTTAGCTTTTCCATTAAAGCTATACTTTCGGCATCCAAACCATCAGCTTTAGAGCGCCCAACAACGGTAAATGGATAATTTTCGCCAATTTGGTCAAGTGAAGAAAATATTGTCAATTCTTCTGCTTCCATTCCAAGCATTTGCTTTTTCGTTATACCAAAAAACGATTGGATAAAGGTGGGCATATTAGGGAATTTTATACTGCACATATTCTTTGCCGAATAGCATCCGTTCAGTAGAATAGTAGCGTATACGTCCATTTCTTTAACGTATTTGAAATTTATACCTAATCGTTTGTAAAGCGTTTCATCTTTTATAATAGCACTAACGTAGGAAGCAAAATATGCCCCCGCCGACTCGCCAGCTATTACTATTTTACTTAAATCAATATCGTATTTCTCGGCATTGTCACGCACGTATTCGATAGCCTTGAATAATTGTCCTAGTTGATACGGGAATTTTTGACGTGGAGCAAGTTCGTAATCGACGTTGACGACAACGTATCCCGCCCTAGCGTAATCGGCACAAATATAGGTACGCATTTTTCTAACTCCACTTATAAAACCGCCACCGTGAATATATATCAATAAAGGCTTCTTTATGCCGTCTTTCTTATATATTACGTCAAGTTCTTCACGTGGACCTTCACCGTATTTCAAGTTTTTTACTACACACAAATCTTTAGTGCTACGATGTAAAATCGGTACTATAACGTACTCGATTGCGTCCAAATATTTTCCTACCAAACGTCCTTTTAGATTTCCATTCATATTATCACTTCCCATGTTTCAATTATACACCCTACGACAGTAAAAGTTCAACCCCAAATTAATTTTTGTGTTTGGATGGCAAGTTAATAAGAGTATTTCTTTTCTTCTATATCCAAATTAGTAATCGATTTTTTTGTATATAGTCCAATATTTCAATATTGACTATATAGCTCTTTTTTGATATAATTATAAAAAATAATTTCTCTGGGAGTATAATATGGCAAAAAGCATTCAAGACGTTTTGAAACTAATTAAAGATAACGATATTAAAATGGTGGATTTCAAGATGGTAGATATTAACGGACAATATCGCCACGTTACCATTCCTGCCGAAAACTTTAGCGAAGATACCTTAAAAAACGGTATTGGATTTGATGCATCTAACTATGGTTATGCTGTTGTAGAAAAAAGCGATATGGTATTTATTCCAGATCCAAATACCGCTGTTGTCGACCCATTCTGCACAATAGCTACCCTATCCATGACCGGTAATGCAATGATTATTGATAGCCCTCAAAATCGTCCTTTAGCACAATATCCGCGCAATATAGTGCTCGCTGCCGAAAACTATATGAGAACGGAAGAAATTGCCGATACCATGCTTATTCTCCCCGAGTTTGAGTTTTATCTATTCGACCAAGTCGGTTGGGAAGTTCAACCCAACGGAGTAGGTTACACTATAGACGCAATGCAATCATATTGGAATAGTGCATCCCAAGGACAAGGCGTTATCGTTCCTAAACAAAAAGCCTATCACGTTGCAAAACCTTTTGACCAATCTTACGAACTACGCAGTGAGATGTGTATGCACATGAAGGA
>JAZSLG010000084.1:0-5460 GCA_045535235.1 Candidatus Stercoripulliclostridium sp. | reverse complement strand
ATATTTTATTAAACAATAATCTTAAATAATATAATTATATTTAATAAAAAACATGTTTTATTATTTGAAAATACAAAAAAACTTATGAAAACTAATTAACTGTATTAATAATAATAAATTTATTAATAAATACTTAATAGTTGAAAATATTATTATATATAACTTATTAAATCAAATGTTCAACGTGAAACATCTGCCCTATTCTTAAAAATACACGGAGTTTAATATTATTTTTTAATAAAATATAGTTAATTTTATCGAGAAAACTCGCACGAAATTTAAATACAAAATTAACAATTTTATCAGTAAAAATTAAATCACATAGCTTAGAAAAAAGTAATATAATATCCAAGATTATTTAATTTATTGCGCAATTTTTTAACGTGAAACAGTGGATAAAAGCTGAAATAATCTTAACTAATTTATACAATTTAATTTAAGTAGATTATAATTATATAAATTGTTTAACGTGAAACACTAGATTGTAGAAAAATAAGATTATAGAAAAAAAGGAATGGTGTAAGAACACGATGAGACGTGTGATTTGTGTAAATTGTTTAACGTGGAACATGGGAAGGTATGAATGGTTAACTTACATACTCTACGTTTTAGAATAAATGAACAATTGTTCCATATAAAACAATGTTTCACGGAATTTTGTGTTGAACAATTGCTAAAGAAATTTTGGTAAGAGTTTTCTTAAGAGGAAAAAATTCAAAAAAATGGTAAGATTTTGCTTAAAAACTCAAGAAAATAGCCAAAAAATAACACCCCAGAGGGGTGCTAAAATCAAGAAAGTGTAACATGGAGTGTTGAAAGTGTTCCACGTGGAGCAGTAATTTTAATGAAAAATCTTAGATTTTAACTAAAAGCAAAGTCTTCTAATAGCTTCTTTATAAATTTCTATTGTTTTTGCGAAGTCTTGTATAGAAATGCGTTCGTCATCACCATGAACTCGTGATTCTCCATTGGGAAATACTGGTCCAAATGCTACTCCTTTTGGAAGAACTCTTGCATAGGTGCCTCCACCAATAGTTATTGCTTCACCTTTTGTTCCGGTTACGTCGTTATACGCTCCAAGTAATGCTTCTATTAGGGGATCGTCTTTAGCAACGTACAACGGTAAATGAAAGGCTCCTCTTTCTACTATAGCATCTATTGACTTAAAGTGATTGTTAAATATATTCGTTATTTCATCCATTGTAATAGAAAGAGGATATCTTATATCGATAGTAAAAGAAACGTAATTGTCATTAGTTTCCGCTACACCAAGGTTAAGAGTTAGACTGCCACTTTTATCATCACTAACGTTAAGGTTCATTCCTTTACCGTCACTTGTAACGAAAGCATTGTATAGTTTCATAATACTATTGTCATATGGAGAAAGGATGTAAAGAAGTTTTGTTAGTGCGTTTTCACCCTTTTGTGGCGTAGAACCGTGTGCACTAATGCCTTTAGTTGTAATGGTAACTTCATTGCCCTTTTCTTCTACAATAGCGCCGTTAGACAAAGCTCTAGGAATTAAACCCTCTGTATTTAATATAACGGCAGTAGCTTTGTCGGGAACAATATTAGCTCTTTCTCCGCATTTAATATTTTTCAAAAATGAAGGTTTGGGTATCGTAACTTTGTGATATACGACCCCTTTCTCGCAATTTATGACAGGAAAGTCTGCGTCTGGACTAAAGCCCTCAAGAGGCATTTCTTCCTTTTTTGTATATTCATCCATACACTTCCAACCACTTTCTTCGTTACATCCAAGTATAAAACGTATGCGTTTTTTTGGTTTTAAGCCCTCATTAAGTAGTTGAGCGCATGCATAGAGTGAAGCAATAAAAGGACCTTTGTCATCTAGAGTTCCTCTACCATAAAGATAGCCTTCATCGATTTCTGCACCAAAGGGATCGTGTTCCCAAGTTAAGGAAACGGGTACCACATCTAGGTGTGCAAGGATACCAAATAAAGGTAAATCGGAGTTACCTATGTCTCCGTAACCATAATAGTTATCACCGTTAATTGTCCTAAAACCAAAGCTTTCAAGAAGTTTTAGAGAGTAGTCGAGAGCTTCTACGTTTCCTTTTCCAAAGGGAGCGCCTTCGGAAGCAGGGGCTTGTATGGAATTAATTCTTATTAGATTTTGTAGGCTTTTAATAGCGTCTTCTAAAGATACATTCATATAAGTCATTCCTTTATAGATTAAGAAATTTTTTTTCTTGTATAATATTATACACTATTTTGTAAAAATATGTTATCTTTTATATAGATTAATTTTTGGAGTTAAAATGGCTGAAGGTAGAAGGGAAAGAATGCGCAATAAAATAAGGTCGCGCGGAATAGATGGGTTACCTCCACATGAAATAATAGAGTTTTTGCTTTATCCTTTCGTGCCGAGAAAGGATACTTCTCCTCTTGCAAGGACTCTTCTATACGAATTTGGTGGTCTTGATAATTTGCTTAAAGCCAGTGAAGAAGAATTGTTATCCATTCCCGGTATGCCTAAAAACGCTGCTTTGACCTTTCCTTTATATAAGCCGTTGGTAGACGGTGCTAATAGGCTCAATTCCCTTAATAAGCAAAAAGGGGTAAAAGACGCCGACCAAATCGGTAAATATTGTCTAAAGCTTTTGGAAAACTGCTATAACGAAAGAATTATTGCTATTTACGTTAACGAAAATGAAAAAATTTTGGGGCAAAAAGTAATTTCTGATGGAACTACAGCTAGAGCTAAGATAGATTTTAATAAAATAGCAAAAGGCGCCATCTTACTTGATGCAAAGGGCGTAGTAATTGCGCATAATCATCCCGGCGGAGGACTGTTTGCTTCTTTGGATGATATTGAAGTTACTGATAGGTTAGAAGAACATTTGAGTAATATAGGAATAAGATTACTTGACCACTTTATAGTTGGGGATAAGGAAGTTATAAGTATACTTCGCAGTAAAAAAGATGAATAAAAATAAACCAACCGGAGCTTATAGCTCCTTTTTTTTCGCCCAAAGACAACAAAAAAATATAAAAGAACTGCCAATAAAACAATTATTGTTCCTTGACCAAAAATAACATTAATTGTGGACAACTCTGTGGATAACGCTACTTAATTGTGGATAAGTAAGAGGATATTTTGTCAAATTAAGTCGAAAAATCGCCGTAAGGGTTACCATAGCGCGAAATAAAGAGATAAAAGGAATTACTATTATGTTTTTGGTTGTTGATAAGCGTAAATTGTTGATAAGTCTAGGGGTAATACTACTCGTTTGTTTGTTAGGTATAACAGCAGTATCCCTATATTGTGTCGTACCCAAAAAGGATTACGTTATAGTTATAGATGCCGGTCACGGCGGTGGAGACGGTGGGGTTAAAGGAACAGTAACCGGTGTTTCGGAAGCCGAAATCAATCTTTTGGTTGCCTTTAGTCTAAAGAACAAACTTGAAAAGCGTGGAGCCAGAGTGGTTATGACAAGAGAAAAAAATAGTGTACTAGACAATGGTATTGGGACAAAAACAGATGACTTTGAAAAGAGGAAAAAAATTATTTCTCAAACGGTACCAGACGTTGTTATAAGTATTCACCAAAACAAATTTCCCGATTCCGCAAGACGTGGCGCACAGGTCTTTTTTAATGGAGCAAGCGAAGAGGGAAGGAGTTTAGCAACTGCGGTTCAGACAAGCTTAAACGTGTTAAACGAGCAAAACGTAGGGAGAAAGTTTTCTTCGTTAAAGGGAGATTATTATATTTTGAATTGTTCTTTTTACCCCTCTTGTATAGTGGAGTGTGGGTTTCTATCGAATGCCGATGATGAAAAATTATTAACGAGTGTGGAATATAGGGAAGAGCTAGCCGACAAAATTTCAGTAGGCATATTTGCATATTTGGACGAGAAGAGTGTGTGAAATTGGGCAATTTAATTTGTTAACCGCTTTTTTGCTTGACACGATTAGGGTTATAGGCTATAATTCAATAGCGCTTTTAATAATATAAATCGCGCGTAAAATTATAAAATTAACCGAATAGGAGAAAATAGTTATGAAAAGAACTTATCAACCCAAAAAACGTCAAAGAAGTAAAGTACATGGTTTCCGTCAAAGAATGAGCACCAAGAACGGTCGCAGAGTTCTCTCCCGCAGAAGAAGAAAAGGTAGAGCAAAGCTCTCCGCATAGTTTATGCAAAGTGCCTATAGGCTCAAGCGAAACGCCAGTTTCAGTTACGTGTATAAGAAGGGGAACTCTGTAAGCTCCCCTTTAATGGTACTTAATTTCGTGCCAGCACACACTAACAAAGTGGGCGTAAGCGTGAGCAAAAAAATAGGCAAAAGCGTGGTAAGAAATTTAGTTAAAAGAAGGATTTACGAGCAGTTTGCTACCTATATGCCTCGTTTGAAAGGGTCACACAATTACGTGGTGGTCGCAAGAGAGGCTATTAGAGGAGCAACTTTTGAAGAAATAGGTTCAACCATAGGTTACCTATTGCGAAAAGCGGGACACCTAGATGCTTAAAAAAATTTGTAGGCTACTGATTATCGGATACAAAAAGGTGCTTTCACCTCTTGTTGGTAAAGGATGTATCTATACGCCTACTTGTTCTATGTATACCCTAGATGCAATTCAAAAATACGGAGTAATACGCGGGTGCTTTATGGGCGCGCGTAGGATACTACGTTGTAATCCTTTTCGCAGGGGCGGTTTCGACCCTGTAAGAGAAAACCTTAAAGGAGCAGCAAAATGGACATTATGAGCCTTGCTACGGAACTTAATCTAATGGGAAAATTCGTTTATAACGTGCTTTATAAATGGGTTTTAACATGGGGAATTGATGGAGAAGTAATAGGGGCCTTTGCGGTAACCGTTATTCTCTTCACGTTATTTTTGAAGATTGCGACTTTACCTCTAGACGTATGGCAAAAGATGATAGCTCGTTCTAACTCCAAAAAAATGGAGATTATGAAGCCCGAGCTTGATAAAATCAACAAGCTATATGCAAACGATAGAAACATGCTTGCCGTAAAGCAACGTGAGGTATATCAAAAATACAAATATAGTGCGTTTAAGGCATGTTTGCCCACCATAGTAACCCTCGTTGTATTTATGGTTGTTTTTAGTGGATTTAACTCTTCCGTTAAATATCACAACGCCGTTGTTTTTGATAATCTACAAAAGGTTTACGAAGAAAGTTATTCTACCGCTTACAATACCAGCATAAACGAAGGAAAGAGCGCAACCGAGTCTGCCCAAGTTGCAACGCAAACGGCAGAAAGCGCAGTTCTTGCTAATTATGAATTGGAAAGATTTTTGCTTACCGATAATATCTTTATGCCCGATACTTGGAAAAATCCCATTCCCGACGTATCAACCTATGCAGGAACCGGTATGGGCAAGCTTGGTATAGAGGAAGTTGATAAAACCACTTATGAAAAGGTTATGAAGCCCATTATCCAAGAGTATAACTATAACGATAAGGGAAA
>JAZSLG010000150.1:0-10297 GCA_045535235.1 Candidatus Stercoripulliclostridium sp. | reverse complement strand
TCGTATTGAAGAAGGGGTTGATTTTGTGAAGTATAGGGTACCAAAGCAATGGGTTGTACGATAGGAGGTAATTGAACTATTCCCGAAGGAGTGGGGATAGCATTATTAGCATTACCTGCTACGGGTGCAACTACGTCTTGTGACTTACCTACGCAATATAAAGCTCCATCGGGTCCTTGTACAGGTTGACCATTGGATAGCGGAGGAACGCTAAATCCCAAATTGTTTTGGTCTACTGCAACCCATCTACCTGCGTCAACAGGCATGCTAGATGCGGGAGCGCTACTTTCCATGACTTTCTTTTCCATAGGACTACCTCTCATCATCTGTAGTTAGCATCTCTTGTTGTTGACCTGCATAAGGAACGAAGGCAACGGGAGATACTATCGGGTTGAGTTGGCAAATTGCAGGAGCAATTGCAACGGGAACCGGTGAACTATGGGTTTGAGGACCATAGTGCATAATAGGAGTATATGCTCTGCCGTATTCATCAACGGAGGTGTAGGTGGGAAGGCCAAGAGGCATACCGTTACCTACTACTTGCAAACCGCTAGTGTTAGGCATAATCATATTTGCTGCAGGCATTTGTGCCGTGGGGAACGGACCGGCCATGGGTTGCTTTACTGGAGCAACTGCTCTTTGGACGTTATCCGTTGACGCTTGAATGCGACGACTGTTCTTTCTCTTTCTCATAGGAATCTCCTGTAACTATAGTATAAGGATATAGTAATAATAGTATTTTTAAGTATAACTAATTCTCAAACTATAATCCCCTACCCACTGGTTTTCCAGTGGGTAAGGATTAATTATATTTATTGGATTAGATTGAATTAGTCTCTCTTTGCAAGATATGCAATAAGTACGTTGATAAGGCTTAGTGCTGCAACAGCATATAGACCGTAACCAATAGCGTATCCACCATTGATAAGAACGAGTAGAAGAGCTGCGATAACTGCTACAAGACCAATGAAAGTGGTGATTTGAGCAAAAATGCAAGCGCCCTTTCTCATGATTCTAATGAGGGATGCGATAAGGGTGAGAACTGCCATTACGGGCACAACTGCGATAGCGAGGTTAACAAAGTTCATGAAATCCATGGTTTCAACGAGTTCCATGATGATTGCAAGACCACTCTTACCATCGATAAGGCCAAGATATTCAGGCATTACCCAGTTAGCAATTACGTATACGCCAACGATAAGGAGAGAGAAGATGCTAAGGAAAATAGCAGCACAGCTAACCTTTTTCTTGGGAGCAACGATTTCTTCTTCGATTTCTTCTTCAACTACTTCAGCCTCTTCTTCTTCATCATACATGTAAAGAGGTTGGTCTTGGGTTGAATAAGGAACGAATGCGATGGGCTGAATAATGGGGGTAAGTTGAACAGCCTTAGCAGGTTGTGCTACGGGAGTGGTTTCCTTCTCTTCAGCAGCAGCGGTAGCGATTTGGTTTTTCTTTTCGCTCTTTTTTGACATTTTTCAATCCTCCTAAATAGATATTGATTTTATTTTTAAGTCGTGAAACTTATTTTTTAACTACTTATACTACTAATCTTCGTCGTAGTATTCCTCTTCGTCGTCAAATTGTGCAAGAGGTTGCATTTGTGAGCTGTAAGGTACAATCGGTATGGGTTGTACTACAGGGGTGAGTTGGATAAAATCTGCGGGCTTAGCAACTGGAACGGGAGCGCAGTTATTCATTACGCGGAAAACAACTCTGGGCTTTGCACTTTTCTTTGCTTGTGCAGCTGCAAGGGCTTCTTGTTCTGCTTTCTTGCTCTTTCTGGACATTTTTGTTTCCTCCTACTAAATCTATTTGACTTATTTATCGAATATGCTATAAGGTACTTTCTTTCTTGCGAAGAAGGAGAGTATCAATATTACTATGGGGATGATTAGAACAATGAGTAATCCGTATCCTGCTACCATCGTTAGAGGTTGAGCAGTAGTTTCAGGGTCAATAGCGGTTGCGGGAGCGCCACTAAACGCGCCGGTTAGGAATGATACTGCTTGACTAAAATCGATTACGCTTGTTGCGGTACCGTCTTCTAAAAGCATTGGGTTACCCATATAGTTACCCATAGCTGCCATACCGGCTATTAATGCTGCTACGCCGCCAAGGAGCATTATGATGCTCATAAAGCCAAAGCCTTTGTATATTCTTCTACCGAACAAACTGAATAGTGCGATGAGGAATATTATGAGAGCAAACACTGCGCCAACTACTAGTACGATGGGGAAATAGGTCCAAGCCATTGCTGCAATAGAGGTCATTCCGTCTGCTTCACGAGCTTCGTCGGTAATAACGGCGGTGCTTACTTGGGGAGGGAAGGTAACTACTTCTTCGGTAATCTCTTCTTCGGTATCTTCACCTTCGACTGCTTCGTCATCACCACTAACGTCTTCTTCCTCTTCAGCCTTAGCTACTATTTCTTCCTCACCGCCATCGGCTTCTTCTTGGTCGCCTTCGGTTTCATCTTTAGCGCTTTCGGGAGCAAGTTGTGCTAGAGTGCCGTCGTAAAATGCGGATAAACTTTCGCCGTTTTCGTTAGTACCCATATCGAGTCCGGCTACGTTCTTTAATGCACCAAAGATGGGGTCAATAAATGAAACGTAAGCGGATTTGTCGACGTACTCTTCCACGATAGCATTGCCATCCTCGTCAAGTTCGCCCGTTTCGACGTCAAGACGTTCGTCAAGGGGAGTCAAGTCGGGTTGAATCATAAAGGAAGTGTACTCGGGCAAAATTCCCAAATAGTTAATAGCAAAGACACCAACCCATACGAGAGCGAGTAGCATGATTACAAAACATACTCCCCTACGCATGATGAAGAAATAATCCTTTTCTCTGCGTCTATTCTTCTTTACGGGAACGGGTTTCTCTTTCTTTTTGGGTTGAGCAGGCTTTTGGGGTCTGCGAGCGCCGGCAGGCATTCCTGCATTGTAACGTACTGCGTAAGGGTTGGCGTATTGAGCGCCGCCTCTCACTGGACGCGGTGCAGCACCGGGTTTTCTTGCGCCGGCGGAAGCAACTTTAGTTTGTTGTTTTTTTGCTGCCATATTCCCTCCATGGGTTCTAATTTATAATTATAAATTACGCAATTATAAATAGTATCTCTAGTTTACCATACATAGAATGATATTTCAAGTCCTTTTGGAAAAATTTTTTGCCAAATTTTCACATAGTTTACACAAAAAAAAGGCGCAAACCAAATTGCGCCTTTTCAATAGGTACTTTTATACAAGTTTTAACTTTAGAAGAAATTTTTACTAATCGAAATCTTCCTCGTCCAAACCATCGTCATACATTGCAAGGGGTTGCAATTGAGTGCTGTAAGGTACAAGCGGGATGGGTTGTACGATGGGAGTAAGTTGGATATAATCGGCAGGTCTTGCTACAGGAACTGGACCTTTGCTTACTTTTTGCCAACTTGCACTGGGGCCTTTCTTTGCCTTAGATGCTCTTAACGCTGCTTCACGTTGCGCTCTTGCTTCTGCTTCTCTCTTCTTTTTACCGAACATAGTTAAATATCTCCTTTATTGAACCTTTTTCTTGCTACGGAAAGCGAACAAGCTCGCAATCAAAGCAAGTAGCGACAATACCGTCATAATTAGGTAACCATAACCAACTTGTAAAGGTGCCGCAGGCGCCATAACGTTGAGGTATACCATTATGTTAGCAAATTCCAATCCACTCCAGAAGAAGCCTGCGAAAATGCCAACAATGGAAAGTACAAGCATCAAAATTGAGCTTAGTACGAACAACTTTCTTCTCTTAGGTGTGCAAAGCGAAACGAGGGCACGAATAAAGAAGATAAGTGCTATTACAATGCCAAGAACCATTACTACGGGAAGAGCATAATAAGCTATCATATTCATGGTTTCAGCACTATCAATGAATGCTAAGCATTCATTATAGAAATAGTAATCTCCCTCGATAGACTCGCCCATTAGCATTTTTGCAAAGCTCATAATAACGTCGTCTGCGCCAATACCGGTGGAAACGTAATCGTATTCCGCTTCGCCGTTTTCTATTTGCTCAATGGTTACGTCCTCGGGAAGAACCTCTTCTACTTTAGTAAACATACTCAAGTAGGAATTGTAATCGCTTAGCATATCGAGTTGCAAGAAGCTAAGAGCCCCTACTACTACGTACAAAAGCGCAAACAACATTACTAGGAAAACCATGAAGCCACGTCTGGCTCTCTTCATAGTACCTTTGGTACGTTGTCTTTTTACCTTTTCTTTTTTAACCTTTTTGCCTTGATTTTCGTTTACGACCTCTTCGGGTTCCGAATTAAAATAGGAACTCAACACGGATGCAGTGTTAGCGGGCGTTTGCGCAGGTCTACGTGAAGCACGAGACTCGCAGTACGATTTATAATAAGGCGATGACATATCACGGTTGGTTACCAAATATTCATTTGCACGGTTAGCCATAATTTACCCCCGTCAATTTTATTTTCGGTATTGCGCTACGCATACGCGAGCGCGCCGAGACAATATATTTTATTTAGCGTCCTTGCTCTTTTTTACTCTGGGAGAGCAAGCACAAAGAACAAGATAAACTATCATGAGTACAACGTTGAGTACTACTGCTAGAACGTTTGCAGATACTAACGCCAATATTCCGTCCATAGTCAAATCGGAAAGTGCAACGAAACTTAGAACGAAACCGATTAACATAATAACGCCGATAATCCAACCACGACATTTTGCCTTGCCACTACATAGCCTTACCAAAGAATGAATGAATCCAGCAATGATAGATACGCCGAGAACCAAGGTGCTAACGGTTGCAAAAACGTTTACGGGATTAGTGGTTGGCATAAGTCCTAGTAACCTTTCCAAGCCCAAGACACCTTCACTATAAACGAGCATCCAGTTAGATATGCCAAAGAAAATGGTTAGTAACAAAGTGAATATTGCAAATATTCTTACTTTTTTCTTCGTACCCTTATCCTCGTTTTCACAAACGGGAGCAGGTTCTTCCACAGGCATTGATGCTTGTGCTTGCAATCTTGCTTGTAGTTCCTCTGCCTCGCGTTGAGCTTTTATAACGGCAAGCTCTTCGGGAGTGTAGGGTTGGTATCTATAAAGTTGATTGGGGTTATATTGGCGAAGAGGATACATACTATCAACGTAGGGAACTACGACGAAGGGTTGGCTAATAGCAACGCCTTGTCCTCCAACGCTCATAACGTTTTGAACTACGGGTTGTGCTACCTCTTGAACTGCGGGTTCTTGAGCTACGGGTTCTTGAACTTCGGGCTCGGCTTGAACGGGCAAGGGAGCTACCAAAGTTTCCGCAGCTTCCGTATTCATAGCCTTGGATTCGTTAATGCGTTTGAGAGCAGTAACGTATTCACTCCTAGGACGAGGTTTACCGCAACGGGTACACTTGTCTTGGTCAATACGATTGATGCTTCCGCAAATGGAACATACGTAAGTGATTCTGGACTTATCTAGGGTTGCCATTGAATCCCTATCAAAATCCTTTTGTGCGCTTTCGAGAGCTTCGGCGATAACTGCTTTATCGTCCACTACGCTAGCACCGCAACGAGGACAAAAACGGCTACCATCAGTAACAACTTCGCCACATGCCTTACATTTTGCCATATCCACTTCTCCTTAAAACGGGTACGCAACCCGCGTTATTAAAGTCTAGTCGCGTATTATTATACAAGATAAAAAAGTAAAATACAATACCTTTGCGAAAATTATTTTTACAAATTTTCACAATTTCGACACATTTTTACCTTAATTTTACACACAAGTATAAATGCGCGCCTTTCGCACGCATTTATTAGTTCGTTTTTACTTACTTGTTGAACGTATCTTTTAGCGATACGATACGATAGAATTTGCTTACGCCGTCCTTCTTGCCGGCATACTTGTAGTATGCTTGACGCATGAATTGATAACTCTTACCAACACCGCCTTCCTCCAAATACAATTCACCCTTAGCACCCTTTACGATTTCGAGCGAATTAGGATTGAGTCTATCGTTAAAATCAGTTACCTCGTCGGTTGCGTCAACAAGCAAACTTTCGTACTTGTAAAGCTCGCAATCAATAGACTTATTGCAAGATACCCATTGTACGGTACCTTTAACTTTTATTCCTGCGTTTACTCCGCCAGATGCACTGTCTTCTATATACTCGCAATGCAAACAAATTGGAACGCCGTTTTCGTCAAGCTCTGTGGAAACGTGACGTAAAATATAGGCTCCGCGCAGTCTTATTAATCCTCCCTCTACAAGACGTTTATACTTGGGAGGAGGAACAAGCGCAAAGTCGGTTTCTTCTATGTAAATTTCCTTCGTTAAAACCACGTTATGGGTACCCGAATTTTCACTATTGGGATTATCAACTACGCTAAACGTTTGCTCTTCACCGTCCGCCATATTATCGATTATAACCTTTAAGGGGCGCTCTACCACCATGGCTCTATCGGCGTTTTTGTTTAGGTATTCTCTAACGCAGAACTCCAAGAGTGCGGGGTCTACTTCGCTATTAGCTTTCGCCACTCCAACGCGAGCGCAAAAATCTTTAATGGCCTCGGCTGGATATCCCCTTTCACGCATACCGCTTAGCGTGGGCATACGAGGGTCGTTCCAACCTTCAACGTGGCCGTTTTCGACCAAACGCTTCAAGTAGCGCTTACTCATAATCGTGTTCTTAATATTTAGACGTGCAAACTCTATTTGGCGAGGGGGATTTTCAAATTCACATTGTTCGCAAACCCAGTCGTATAAAGGACGATGGTCCTCAAACTCCAAAGTACATATAGAGTGCGTTACGCCGTCTAAAGCATCACCGATGGGATGAGCAAAATCATACATAGGATATACGCACCAAGTATCTCCGGTGCGATGGTGATGCGCCCTCAAAATACGATATATAACGGGGTCACGCATATTCATATTGGGGCTTGCCATATCTATTTTTGCGCGCAAAACCTTGCTTCCATCTGCATATTTTCCCTCACGCATCTCACGGAAAAGGGTAAGGTTTTCTTCTACAGAACGATTACGATAAGGGCTTTCCTGTCCTGGTTCTTTTAGGGTACCGCGCGTTTCACGAATTTGGTCGGCGTTATAATCACAAACGTAGGCAACACCCTTCTTAATAAGCTTTACTGCAAGCTGATACGTTTGCTCGAAATAATCGCTCGCATAAAGCTCCTTATCCCACTCAAAGCCCAGCCATTTGATGTCTTCTTTAATGGACTCCACGTATTCGACGTCTTCTTTGGTAGGATTGGTGTCGTCAAAACGAAGGTTACACATACCGTTAAACTTTTCCTTAATGCCAAAGTTTATGCAAAGGCTCTTGGAATGTCCAACGTGCAAATAACCGTTTGGTTCCGGCGGAAAACGGGTGTAAATCAAGCTATGTTTACCGCTTTCAAGGTCGTTAACAATGATGTCTTCAATAAAATTAGATGGTTCGTAATTCATATATTACTCCAAAATTTGATTACTTTTTAATTAAATTGTTATTGTTCTAGCATCCGCATTGGCATTTACGCGGGAAAGTAAGTTTATCACTCTCCACTACCATAACGTCGTCTTTTTGGACGAAACCGAACTTGAGAAAATAATCGTCGACGTAATCGGAAAAGATATAATCCGTCACGTCGATAAATATATTCATTAAGCTCCTAGTAAAGAAATCACCGTAGCCCTTACCACGGTAATTTTCCAATATACCAACCTCCAAAATATGCATTTCATCGGGGGTGACTTTAAGCTTTGCTACGCCGATAGGTTCGTCGCCGATATATAACAAATAGCCCACGTCCCCTACTATATCACAACCAAAAATGGCGTTGTGCAACTGATTGAGCAGTATTTTATCATTACTTGCACCAAGTGAAAGCATATTACTTTGCGACCTCCCCGCTTTCTTCAGCAATTTCCGCGTAGGTAGTTTCGCCGTTTTCAATTTGATTCAACTTATCAAGCGCTTCTTGAACTTCACTTCTCTTTAGTTTGCACGTCGAGAATATTAGTATACCTGCGCCAACTGCAAGAATTACGCCTATGCACATTACCCAACCAAGATTTTCCGCAACTTGGGGAGTTTGCGTAGTGCTACCCTCTTGGAAACCAATAACGTCTAGCATTACACCGAGAACGGCGTTGGAGATAGCTTGACCGGTTTTGTTAGCAAAGGTAAGGAAGCCGGAATAGGTTGCCGTTTTATCTTCGCCACTCTTTACTTTTTCAATAAGAACTATGTCCCCTATCATCGCAACGGGCAAACTGTATAGTACGCCGGTACCAAAACCCGCGAGCATTAGAGGAGGACACATTAAGAGAGCATTCCAAGTTCCTTTGTGAATAAGGTCGATAAAGAAACCGCGGAAAAGGAACATAACAAGTAGCAAAATACAACCAACAAAGCTTATGGTTTGCCCCATAATAATTGCCTTACGTTTGTCATACTTTTTGGAAATATACATCCAGAAAGGTTGACCCGCTATGGTCATGATGAAAAGGCTTGCCATAATCATATACATTTGAAACTTGGTGGTTTCAAAGGTAAAGGTAAATACGTTAAAGCCTACTGCAATAAGAATAGATGCGGAAACCATGGATACCATGTAACCTATGGTTATGCCACGGAAGTTTTTGTCTTTGAGCGCACCAAAGAAGTTAATAAACATCTTTTTGGTGGAACGTATGCTAATAGGACTTGCTTTATCTTTCTTTGCAATTTCGCGTAGTCTTGGCACGTGGCTATAAGTACAAATAACCATAAATATACCAAACAGGATACAACATGCGCTAGTTAGGTAACCGAAATTGAGATAACCTTGCGGATTAAAGCGTCCGTCAACCAACTCGCCGGCCTCGTTGTAAAAGTCGGTTTGGAATACACCTATTAAAAGCGTGGGAAGTAGAATACCCAAAATGGTAAATACCGATTTAACAATTTGTATGTTAGCACGTTCGTTGTAGTCATTGGACATATCAAGCGAAAGTGCCGCTACCGGAGTTTGGAACATGGTAGTAAAGGTACGAAGACCAATTATGCAAAGCATAAACCATAGCATCTTTAGTACGGGACTAAAGTCCATGGGTACCGACCATAGCAGTATATTTACGATAGTCATACCTATCGTACCAATTAGTATGTAAAGGTGACGTCTACCGAAGAAGTTGTTTCTTGTATTATCGCTAACAAACCCCATGATAGGGTCGGTAATAGCGTCCCAAACGGTGCCAATTGCAATAGCGACTCCCATCAACGTACCGCTTACTCCCATTACGGTATTGCCAAAGAATAACATATAGGATGAGAAAGTGTTTGCAATCAAGCTATAACCCAAGTCACCAAAGCCCAAGGAAAGTTTTTGTGCCATGGTAACCATTTTCTTTTGCTTAACTACGGAATTTTTCATACTATAAATTATATCATACCAAAATTATGATTACAATATTTTTTTAGAATTTATATATAATATATATAAAAAATGAAAATAGCACCATGAGCAAATGAGGTGTTATTAAGTGCGAAAGGCGAAACGGCTTTGTTAAACGCGGAGTGCGGAATGCGGAACGCGGAACGACTTCACTCCACTACGTTGCGCTCACAAGGAATAATTTTAGTTTTTTTATTTTTTTGTCTGTGTTAAGCCTCTGATAGACTTTGGTTTTTGGATGAAGTACGAGGAAAAGGCAAATTTTAGAAAGGTTGCTGTAGTTGACCTACTGCGCCTTGAGGGATTTTGTCTTTTGTGAAGTAGGTCGCCCAAATGCGCGGTGTTTTTTATTTTGCTTATTTAGAATTACTTAAAAACGCGCTAGTTGGGATGCTCCCCGACGGAAATGAGAAAACCCCACGACAGGAGTTTACTAACCGTAAATGACTGAGTGGGGTTGAACATTTTCTATGGGGAGCGCCCAAATAGCGCGTTTAAAAATAAAAAAGCGCCACATCATCAATGGCGTCAAACAGGGAATAATAATTGTACCTACATTGAACAGAACAGTATGTCGAGAAAGTTTAGGCACTCGGCATTACCCGTTAGTGCGACCAACGATTTCTCGTTAGCCTCGACAGGTTGCAGATTTCTCTGCTCCTTAAAAGGAGGTGATCCAGCCGCACCTTCCGATACGGCTACCTTGTTACGACTTCACCCCAGTCATTGATCTTACCTTAGGCGGCTGCCTCCTTGCGGTTAGCTCACCGACTTTGGGTATTTCCAGCTTTCATGGTTTGACGGGCGGTGTGTACAAAGCCCGGGAACGTATTCACCGCGGCATGCTGATCCGCGATTACTAGCAA
>JAZSLG010000145.1:0-2458 GCA_045535235.1 Candidatus Stercoripulliclostridium sp. | reverse complement strand
TGAAGTTGTTCGCTAAAATAGCGCGTTTTAGCGGTTGTATTTAGATATTAAATACCGATAATATGCTACGTCTACGTCTTCGAGAGTGGACATAGTGATACGCATTTCCCAATTACCATCTGGCTCACCGGGGGTATTTATGCGGGTATCAGCTCCGTATCCGGTTAAATCTTGAAGGGGCATTATCGCTACGCGAGCAGATGAAGATAATACCTCTTTTGCCATCTTTTTGGTGGAAATACAGTTTTTCCCTCCTATTCCCCAAACGTTTCTCTCAATATCAAGGTAGTTTAGTATGCCTTCGCGTACCTCGGGA
The DNA here is from genome assembly GCA_045535235.1 of Candidatus Stercoripulliclostridium sp. Lineage (GTDB taxonomy): Bacteria > Bacillota > Clostridia > Christensenellales > DTU072 > Stercoripulliclostridium_A. The sequence continues at coordinate 2,142 of JAZSLG010000145.1, read as the reverse complement.
GAAAGTTCATACAACCAACCAAGAGAAGTATTGTTGTCGTGGGTTGCCGTATAAGCATAGGTGTTCTTGTCGTAATTATACGGTAAGTGTATATTTCCTTTATCACCATCAAAGGCAAATTGCAGTACGCGCATACCGGGGAAACCCGTCTCTTTTAGGTAAGAAACGACTTTGTCATCTATAATTCCCAAGTCTTCTGCCACTATTTGAGGCTCTTTTACACGCTTATATACCTCTTTCCAAAGTGCCATACCGGGTCCTTTCTTCCACGCTCCCACCTTTGCGGTAGGCGACGTTATGGGTACTGCCCAGTATTCGCAAAGTCCACGGAAATGGTCAATGCGCAAAATATCGTATAATTTTAGACTATGTAAAATACGCTCTACGAACCACTTGTAGTTCTCTTTCGCCATTTTTTCCCAGTCGTAAAGGGGATTATTCCAAAGTTGACCTTCCTCGGCAAAGTAGTCCGGAGGTACGCCTGCAACCTCTTTGGGTACTAAATTTTCATCAAGAGCAAATATATGTGCATTTGCCCACACGTCGGGGGAATTAAAGGAGACGTATATGGGCATATCACCAAATATTTCTATTCCGCGGGCATTAGCATATTTTTTAGTTCATTCCATTGGGTAAAGAACAAATATTGCTCAAAATAATAGTAATATATCCTATTTTTAAGCTCTTTTTCGGCTTGTTTGAGTGACTCTGGCTTGCGGAATTTTAGACCGTCGCTCCAGTTTAACCACTCGTTACCCTTTTCTTCGGCAATTGCCATGAAAAGAGCATAATCGTTAAGCCAAAAAGCGTTTTCCTTCCTAAACTCCTCTATCTCCACCAAATCGGCTTCCGTCAAACGAGAATAGGCAATATTGAGTGCCTTACTCTTACTTGCCTTAACTTTTTCGTAATCTACTTTGTAGGGGGATTTAACCTTAAAGCTATCCTTTTCCTCTTTGGTAAGCAATCTTTCGGGTAGTGCGGTAATATCAATAAAAAGGTAGTTGCCGGCAAAAGCAGATACACCGGAATAAGGACTGTTGCCAGCCCCAATGGTAGTAATTGGTAAAATTTGCCAAATTTTGTAACCGATTTCTTTTATAAAATCTATGAAATACCTACTACTTGCACCGTAGTCGCCTATTCCGTATTCGCTCATTAATGAAAATACGGGCAAAAGTACGCCTGCTTTTCTCATTACAACTCCTTATTTTCTCTTGTACGGCATCTTACATCTTGGTGTGGAAAGTATCTCTCCAAGTACCATTGCTTTAAGGTAAGGATTGAATATTTTAACCTTATTTATAGGAACGTTATAGGATGCGTCGTCCTTAACGATGCGCTCATCATAATGCTCCTCGCACCCCTCTCCCGCAAAATCGAGAGTGGGTACGATTTCCTTTTTTATGGGTCCCTCAGTCAAGGGATGAAGATGCTTACTCATTACTTCTTATCACCATCTTGGGGTACTATATCGCCACTAATGGTATTCCTCATCGCGGTATCTGCTTGAAGATTGAGCATATTGTAATAATCCATTACACCCATCTTTCCGTTCTTTAACGCCTCGGCAAGAGCCTTTGGAACTTCGGCTTCCGCGCTAATAACCAAAGCGCGCATTTCTTGGGTCTTGGCCTTCATTTCTTGCTCCTCTGCAATAGCAAGGGCGCGTCTTTCTTCCGCCTTAGCTTGGGCTACTCTCTTATCAGCCTCCGCTTGGTCCATTTGTAGTTGGGCGCCAATATTTCTACCAACGTCAACGTCTGCAATATCAATGGAAAGAATTTCGTATGCAGTACCAATATCAAGACCTTTATCAAGCACCTTTTTGGATATGCTATCGGGGTTTTCCAATACTTCCTTATGCTCTTTTGCCGAGCCAATCGTGGTTACGATACCTTCGCCTACACGAGCGATAATGGTTTCCTCTCCCGCGCCACCAATTAGACGAGCAATATTTGCTCTAACGGTAACTCTTGCCTTTGCACGAAGCTCAATACCATCTTTTGCAATAGCGGAAATCATGGGAGTTTCAATAACCTTGGGGTTAACGGAAACCTTAACTGCGTTAAGAACGTCACGGCCTGCAAGGTCGATTGCCATTGCGGTTTGTATGCTAAGCTCAATATTAGCGCTATGGGC
>JAZSLG010000106.1:0-4470 GCA_045535235.1 Candidatus Stercoripulliclostridium sp. | reverse complement strand
TAATCTTTCTAACATCAATCCCCAAACTATTTCCTTGATGAATATGATTATCAAGCATCGCTGCAAGGAGATTATTCGCCGCACCGATAGCGTGAAAATCTCCTGTAAAGTGTAGATTAATATCTTCCATAGGCACAACCTGTGCATATCCGCCGCCTGCTGCGCCACCTTTAACGCCAAAAACAGGTCCAAGTGAGGGCTCACGGAGAGCAACAACGACGTTTTTGCCAATCTTCTTTAGACCATCGGCAAGGCCTATAGTCGTGGTGGTTTTTCCTTCACCTGCGGGGGTGGGTGTAATAGCTGTTACGAGAATAAGTTTACCGTCTTTTCTGGTACTTTCTTTTAGCAAAGAGTAGTCTATCTTTGCTTTGTATTTGCCGTATTGCTCAATATACTTCTCATCAATATTAATAGACTCTGCTATCTCGGTGATAGGTTTCATTTTGCATTGTTGGGCAATTTCGATATCGGTTAAATAAGTCATGTTTTTCTCCTTTTTTTTAGCGTTTATATTGTTTTTTATTATTTGAAATATTTTACTGCGGATTCGAATAGTTTCATGTCGTATTCGCCAACTACGTTCTTATATAATCCGTAGCCCTTTCTTTCCGAGTGTCCCATCTTGCCGAATACTCTACCATCGGGAGATAGAATACCCTCGATAGCCATAGTACTACCATTGGGGTTAAAGCGTATATCGGTCGTAGCATTTCCGCTTAGGTCAACGTATTGGGTCATGATTTGACCGTTTTTAGCTAACTCCTCAACAAGAGTCTTGGGTGCAATAAATTTACCCTCGCCGTGCGAAATAGGAACGTTTACTATATCTCCTACGTTAACGCCCTTTAACCAAGGTGAATTGTTAGAGCAAACTCTTACTCTTACTATTCTTGATTGGTGGCGACCTATATCGTTATAGGTGAGCGTGGGGCAATTTTCATCGGTATCTATTATCTTGCCATAGGGAACAAGTCCAAGTTTTACGAGTGCTTGGAATCCGTTACATATTCCTCCCATTAAGCCGTCGCGGACGTTAAGTAGTTCGTGTACTCTTTCTTTAACGGCGCCGTTACGGAAGAATGCGGTAATAAATTTACCCGAGCCGTCCGGTTCGTCACCACCGGAGAAGCCCCCGGGAATAAATACGATTTGACTTTCCTTGCACTTGTTTGCAAACGCCTCAACCGAACGAGATACGTCGTCGCTGGTAAGGTTGCGAATAACAAATATTTCGGGGTCTGCACCGGCATCTCTAAAGGCCTTTGCGGTATCAAACTCACAGTTCGTACCGGGGAATACGGGAATGAGAACTTTGGGACGAGCAACCTTAACTGCCGGTACTATCACCTTGTCACTGACGTAGTTAAAGTTGACTAGGTCTTGCTCTTTAGTAGCAATATTGCAACTATAAACTGGCTCAAGCTTGTTCTCGTAGATTGCTTGTAACTCGTCTAGACTTAATACGGAGTCGCCCAACGCTATTTCCTTGTTTGCGGTAGTGTAGCCAAGAATTTCTCCAACTTGCTCATTATTAGCAAGTTCAAGTACGAAAGCACCGTAATTGTATTTGAAGAGGTCTTCTACCAAAACGTTGTCGGCATACTTAAAGCCAATGCCGTTACCAAAGCAAGCCTTCAAAACACCTTCTGCAATACCACCGTAAGTGGGAGTAAATGCGGAAATCGCTTTGCCGTCTTTTAGTAAATCTACTACGGTTTGGTAAACCTTAACAAGACTTTCGGTAACCGGTAATCCGTTATTATCATAATCGGGTTTTAGAACTACTACCGTAGAATTTGTTTTTTTGAACTCGGGAGAAACAACCCTATTCACCTTGCCGGTAGTTACTGCAAAGGATACAAGAGTGGGAGGTACGTCTATATTTTCAAAGCTACCACTCATACTATCTTTACCGCCGATAGCAGCGCACTTTAGCTCCTTTTGAGCTTTGAAAGCACCAAGAAGCGCGCTAAGAGGTTCGCCCCAACGCTTACTATCCTTTCCTAACTTTTTGAAGTATTCTTGGAAAGTGAGATAAATATCACTATAATCCGCACCACTTGCAATAAGCTTACTTACGCTTTCAACCACTGCAAAATATGCTCCGTGGTAAGGACTCTTTTCGGCAATATAGGGATTACCGCCCCAGCTCATGAATGAAACGGTATCGGTGTGCTTTTCTTCAACGGAAACAAGATGTACCATAGCTTGGGGAGGAGTTTGTTGGTATTTTCCGCCAAAAGGCATGAGGACTGTTCCTGCTCCAATCGTAGAGTCAAATCTTTCGCTAAGCCCTCTCTTGGAACATACGTTGAGATCTCCTGCAAGTGCTTTATATCCCTTAGCAAAATCGGTAACGGCGGGTTTTGAGTAATTAGTGCAACTTACCGCTTCCACGTCAACGTGCTTCTCTGCACCGTTGCTATTTAGGAAGTCGCGTGATATATCGCAAATGGTCTTGCCGTTCCAATTCATAACCAAGCGATTTTTGTCTGTTACGGTGGCAACAATGGTTGCTTCCAAATTTTCTTTGCTAGCGAGTGCTATAAATTCGTCCACCTTATCGGCCTCAACGACAACTGCCATTCTCTCTTGAGATTCGCTAATAGCAAGCTCGGTGCCGTCCAATCCGTCATATTTTTTTGGTACGGCGTTAAGATTGATTTCCAAACCGTCTGCAAGTTCACCAATAGCAACGGAAACACCGCCTGCACCAAAGTCGTTACAACGCTTAATTAATAAAGAGGCTTGCTCGTTGCGGAAAAGACGTTGGAGTTTTCTTTCCTCGGGAGCGTTACCTTTTTGAACTTCGGCGCCCGATTTAGTTAGCGACTCGGTAGTATGAGATTTGGAAGAGCCGGTTGCACCGCCACATCCGTCACGACCCGTTCTACCGCCGATAAGAATAATCTTGTCACCGGGGGTGGGGCATTCACGCCTTACGTTTTTAGCAGGAGCAGCCGCTATAACCGCACCGATTTCCAATCTTTTTGCTACATAACCGTCATGATACATTTCGTCTACTTGTCCGGTAGCTAGACCTATTTGGTTACCGTAAGAGGAATATCCGGCGGCTGCAGTGGTAACTATTTTTCTTTGAGGAAGTTTGCCCTTAATGGTGTCCTTAACTGGTTTTAATGGGTCTCCGGCACCGGTTACGCGCATAGCCGCGTAAACGTAGGACCTACCGGATAACGGGTCGCGTATAGCTCCGCCGATACAAGTTGCAGCACCTCCAAAAGGCTCTATTTCGGTGGGGTGGTTGTGGGTTTCATTCTTGAATAATAGTAGCCAATCTTCATCCACACCTTCCACGTTAACCTTAATTTTTACGGTACAAGCGTTAATTTCTTCACTCTCGTCAAGTTTGTTCAAATAGCCTTGCTTTTTAAGAATTTTAGCGGCTATGGTACCAATATCCATTAGGTTTACGGGTTTGGTTCTATTTAATTCTTTACGAGTTGCAATATATTCCTCGTAAGTGCTTTGGAGCAATGCGTCCTCAAATTTAACACTATCGATAGTAGTATTAAAAGTTGTATGACGGCAATGGTCCGACCAATAGGTATCTATCATGCGGATTTCGGTAATTGTGGGATTGCGATTTTCACTAATAAAATATTGTTGACAAAACGCAATATCATCCGTATCCATTGCTAAGCCATAATTCTTTACAAAGTCGGCAAGTCCTTTGCGGTCGAGATTGATAAATCCCTCCAAGGTAGCAACCTCGGTAGGAATTTCGTTTTCTTGCTTAAGAGTAGCAACTTCGTCCAAAGTTGCTTCACGCGACTCAACGGGGTTGATAACGTGTTTTTTGATTTGCTTTAGCTCGTTCTCATTAACCTCGCCGTAGACGCAATAAACCTTTGCCGTCCTAACCAAAGGACGTTCTTTTTGGCTAATAAGTTGGATGCATTGGGATGCAGAGTCTGCTCTTTGGTCAAATTGTCCGGGCAAATATTCTACCGCGAAAACCTTTGCATTTTCACTTTCTATACTTAAAGTTGCATTATCCATTTGAGGCTCGGAAAATACCGTCTTAACTGCGTAATCAAAGAGTTCCTTTTCTATGTCCTCTACGTCGTAGCGGTTAATAACGCGTATGCTTTTAACACTATTTATTTCCAAAAGCTCGCGTACCTCTTTAGTTAAACTTTGTGCTTCGTGGTCAAAGCCTGCCTTCTTCTCTACGTAAATCCTATAAACCATATTAAGCCTCCGTTTTAGCAAGTGCCTTTTTGCCTATGTCTTTCCTATAATAAGCGTTTTCAAAGGATATTTTTTTCACCTTTGCATATGCACTATCTATTGCTTCTTTAAGGGTATTTGCCGTTGCGGTAACGCCAAGTACTCTACCACCGCTAGTTAGCAAAGCACCCTCTTTTTTGATTGCTCCTGCGACGTAAACACTGTCTTCCACTTCTTTAGGAATTGTGATTTCGTATCCCTTTTTGTAGTTACTTG
>JAZSLG010000130.1:0-33467 GCA_045535235.1 Candidatus Stercoripulliclostridium sp. | reverse complement strand
ACTGCGTTAACTGCCCATTCGATAAGGTCGTCACTGAGCTTATCGGGATTGGCTTTTGCACGAGTAGCGTCAATGGAAATAACCCTATAATTTTCTCCCATATCGGTAGCGTAGGAAATGCTATTATCATGACGATCCACGGCCTCGTTATAACCAAAATCAGCGTAAATTTCGGCAAATTTATCATAATCCGCCGCCTCTACGTATTCTTGGTATCCATTTTCAAAAGAGGGAGCTTTTGAAGCGGTATCGTGATTGCCGGGTACTACGTATACGTCTATGCCGGCATCTTCAACTGCTTTAAGATAATCTGCTACCTTTTTGTGGGTGCTTACGGTTGCAACGTCCACGATATCGCCGGGGATTAATAGAGCATCTGGTTTGGTATCTATTACCTTGTCAACTGCATTGCGGAAAATGCACTCGGAAAGGTATTGTACTCTACCGGTACGAAGCGCGTCGAAAGCAAGGAAGTCGTCGCATAGGTCACCTACGTGGGCCTCTTCAAAAACGTGAACGTCGGACATCACCATTATGGTAAAATCGGGTTCCGGTTCAAGAGCTTTGGAGCCTATTACGCCAATAATAGCTCCGCTGACCGCGAGGCATAAAACAACGATTAATACTGCTAGTCTTTTGCCAAATGATTTCATTTTTTTCTCCGTTTGTCCAAGGGACGATTATTTCATAATTTTCCTTTTTGCTAGATTAATATGTTTACCACGAATTTTTAACGTATTCGCAAAAAGCATACATGTCCTTTATTTCTAGTACCTTGCCGTCGTCCAAGATAACCTTTCCGTTCCAAAGACCGTGTGCTTGGTGGCATTCCGTTCCTAATATATCTTTGTTAAGGGTGCGAGAATGGTCGTCGTAAAAGGGGGTCATAACCATCTCGAATCTTCCGTCCTCCGAGTAAAATTCCCAAGGCTCCAACCAACCCTTTTTGCCGGGGAACTCTCTAACGTCGACTTTGCCGATCTTGTGTGCCTTTCCATCGTAAAATAGGCAGGTTTCCGTAGCGTAAGAATCGTCACCGATGAGCCAAGTAATTTCAAATCCGAAGGTGTGTCTTTCTCCATTTTCATCAGTCAAATAGGTTGAGCCGTTACCCCAATACCAATGGCATTTGTGTGGCCATATACCACGCCCCCAGTCCATTACGCCAAAGGATTTATCTTTACTAAAAGATATCTTCTTCTCACCGATTTGTACGTATCCTTCTGCAGGTAAACAGTTTTGTTTGGTGGTTAGGAAAAATTGATTTTTCTTTTTTGGGAATGGAGTTACTATCGTTATATTTTCGTGGCCTTTTGGTATTTCTTCCGTAAAGTCGTATTTTATAGGCTCTCCGTTATAGGTACTTTCAAAGGTGATATGGCGGTAACCTTCCTCAACGTTAGTATCGTATATCATCTTTATGCCTTTATCGTCAAATACCAACTTATTAGTAGCGTCGCCTATTTCCGGGGGAAGATATTTATTGCGAGTAAAGGGAATTATTACAACGTTTTCCGCAATTAACTCACCCGTGCAAACGTCGCGTATGGATGCGGCGGCGGAGGTGCCTACGGTAATGTTAAAGAAATTTATAAGAACTTTATATTGTCCGTCTTGGATTTGGTGGAAATCCCATTCTTTCAAACGAAAACGTGGCTTCACAAGGCGTCTTTCATACTTAAAAACGTTATGACGAGCCCAACCTTTAGCCAAAAGGTTACCTTTCTCATCCAAAAGAGGTGTTGAAGCAACGTACTCAATTTGTTTACTCATAAAAAGCTCTCCACTATATATGTCAATATAATAACACCGATTATGTATTATTTCAAGAACTAATTTACAAGAACTAACGTAAAATATAAGTTAAAAATCTTTATAGTTAGTATACGTTATATATTTCTTAAATATAATTATTGACTTTGCGACAAAAATTTGTAATAATATTTGAATAAATAATATTCATTTTGGGAGAAGTCAAATGAAACACACCGATATCAAACAAATCCTAGATAACGGACAAAATTATTTGAGCGCCGACATTACCGTATGCGGTTGGGTTAGAACGGCTAGAGATAGTAAAGCAGTTGCTTTTATTGAGCTTAACGACGGCACTTGCTTAAAGAACTTGCAACTTATTATAGACAAAAATAGCATTAGCGAAAACGTACTAAAAGACGCCATGCCTGTAGGTACTTCTATTAAAGCAGTAGGTTCGCTTGTAGTTTCCGAAAGAAACGGTTACGAAGTTCAAGTTAAAGAACTAACCGTATTGGGACTATGCCCCGCTGATTTCCCCATGCAAAAGAAAAGACATACCGTCGAGTTTTTGCGCACCATACCTCACCTTCGCGTAAGGACCAGATATTTTGAATCCGTATTTGCAGTACGTTCCGTACTAGCACAAGCTATTCACAGATATTTTGGTGAAAGAGATTATAAATACGTTCACGCACCCATTATTACCGGTAGCGACTGTGAAGGCGCCGGTGAAATGTTTAGAGTAACTACCCACGATTGGAAGACCGAGTTCCAAAGTGAAGAAGAATACTATGCAAACGATTTCTTTGCAAAGAAAGCAGGTCTTACCGTTTCTGCTCAATTAGAGGGCGAAATGGCAGCCATGGGTCTTGGTAAAATCTACACCTTTGGCCCTACCTTCCGTGCAGAGCATTCAAATACCCCTCGTCACTTGGCAGAGTTTTGGCACATCGAGCCCGAAGTATGCTTTGCGGAAATAGACGATATTATTGAAATTGCGGAAGACTTCATTAAGTACATTATTAAAGACGTACTTGCAAACTGCCCCGATGAAATCGCATTCTTTAACCAATGGGTGGAAAAGGGATTGATTGAAAAACTAGAAAACGTAGTATCCAACGATTTTGCACGTATCACCTACACCGAGGCTATCGAAGTGCTAAAGAAGAGTGGAAGGGAGTTTAAGTATCCCGTAGAATGGGATGCAGGACTCCAAACTGAACACGAGAAGTATCTTGCTGACGAATATTTTGGTAAGCCGGTATTTATCGTAGATTATCCTGCAGATATCAAGTCCTTCTATATGAAGCAAAACGATGACGGAAAGACTGTTGCCGCAACCGACCTTTTAATGCCCGGACTAGGCGAAATTATTGGTGGCTCGGAAAGAGAATGGAATATGGACAAACTACTTGAAGCCATGGCAAAGCGCGGTATGCCCACCGAAGGCTACGAGGCATATCTTGATACTCGTAAGTATGGTAGCGTACCTCACTCCGGTTTTGGCTTAGGCTTTGATAGAATGTTAATGTATATTACCGGCGTTCAAAACATTCGTGATACCCTCATGTTCCCAAGAACGGTAGGTTCACTATAAATTTTAGTCTCGCGGAGATATCAATATGAGTAAAGTTATCACCCCCGAAAATTATAAAGCAGTATTGGGTATTTATGATACTCAAACAGCAATTGGAATATTAAAGCGCACCTTTGAGGACAAACTTTGTCTTGCCCTCAATTTGAAGCGCGTTTCCGCACCTTTGTTCGTTGACCCAAATACGGGAATGAATGATGACCTTAACGGCGTGGAAAGGGCGGTAGCTTTCGACTTGAAAGAAAACGGACAACAAGCGGCAATAGTACACTCACTTGCTAAGTGGAAGCGTATGGCGTTACGCGACTACGGTTTTTCGGCGGGAGAGGGCATATATACCGATATGAATGCAATCAGACGTGATGAGGAGCTTGATAACCTACACTCCGTTTACGTTGACCAATGGGACTGGGAGAAAATTATCACCGAGGAAACTCGTACCGTTGATTATCTAAAGAGAGTAGTAAAATGCATAGTAGGTGCGATTTGCGAAACTATGGACGTACTAAAATGTCGTTATCCTCAACTTACCGTAAAGCTAAAGAGAACGGTTAAGTTTATTTCGTCCCAAGAACTTGAGGATACCTATCCCGATTTGAGTGCGAAGGAAAGAGAAAACGCAATAGTCAAAGAATACGGTACGGTATTTATTACCCAAATAGGTAAAACTCTTGCTTCTGGTAAAAAGCACGATGGACGCGCTCCCGACTACGATGATTGGGAAATGAACGGCGACTTACTTTTCTGGCATGAAACCTTGGGTTGTGCCATGGAAATTAGCTCTATGGGTATTCGCGTAAACGAGGAATCTCTAGCACGTCAACTAAAGGAAGCAAATGCGGAAGAAAGAAAAGAGCTATTTTTCCACAAGGCACTTTTGAACGGCGAACTTCCTCTTACTATGGGGGGAGGTATAGGTCAGTCCAGACTTTCCATGCTTATGCTTCAAAAGGCACACATTGGTGAAGTACAAGTATCACTTTGGGATGAAGAAACACATCGTATTTGCAAGGAAAAAGGCATACATTTGTTATAAAACAAGGCTCACTTAGGTGAGCTTTTATATTAAGGAAAAGACCATGGATAAATATTTACCTATAAAAGAATTATCACAATCGGGATATGACCTTACGATTAAGGCGTTAAAAGGAGAGCTGGAAGATGGACGATACGAGCTTGATAACGGAGCTTACGCCTTTTTGACGAGTTACGTTACGAAAACCTTGAAAGAGGGGGTATATGAAGCACACAAAGCCTATACCGACGTTCAAATTATTATTTCGGGGAGAGAGATAATAGGCGTTACGACTTTAGAAGAAATGAAGAAAGGAGAATGCGTAAAACCTTACGAGTATGATATTGAGCTTTACAAGGTTGAGGGCGGTATTCTTAACGTACTGGAAGCGGGGGACTATCTGATTTTAACGCCAAACGACGCGCACATGCCCGGGGTTAGCGCAACTCCTACGCAAATGAAAAAATTGGTAATAAAAATACCACACAAAGCATAAAAATTTAGCACCATAAGGTGCTTTATTTTTAGGTCTTTTCAAATTATAAAAAAGGTGATATTATAAAAATATAAAATAATAAGGAGGAGTGCTTATGTTTTTTGGAGATGGCTCTCAAGTAGCAAAAGACGCCGTTAAAGCGGTGGTGCCACGTAGTCTTGATAATTTTAATTGGACCTTTATTTTTATACTGGCAGTTGTTTTTTACGTATACTGGTCGGAAATAAAGGCTAAAAATTGGAAGGGTATAATAGCCGGAATATCCCTTTATTCCGTACATTGGTTTTATGAAATAATGAACGCGATAATCGGTCATTGTGCGGGATATCCATTATGGACGGTTTCAAACGAAAGTAGCACGTTTGTACTCCTAATCGGCGTATCTTGGGAACTCTCAATGATGTTTTCCATAGCAGGCATAATCGCTAGCAAGATGATGCCGGAGGACCGTAACAAGAGGCTTTTCGTTAGTGAGAAATTCAAAGGAGTTTCCTTCAAACTTGTTAATGCAATAGGTATGGCGGCACTATTTTCCGTAATAGAAATATTCCTTGCCGCGACACCTGCGTTTATTTGGGTATACAAGTGGTGGGGTGCAATCCCGGTATTTATTACTACCTATATTCCCTTCTTCCTTGCCTCAAGCTACGTTCCGGATTGGAAACCAAAGAATCAAGCAATTTTCCTAGGTACGCTAGCGAGTGTAAACGTAATATTGTTAGCAGTACTCGTACCGTTGGGAATAATTTAATTTTGTTTCTAAATTAAAGCGGAGCAAAAGCTCCGCTTTTTTGTTAAAACAAATACTTTTGGGCGTTACGGAAAAGTATATCTTTTGCATAATCCTCGTCGCATTTTGATAATATAAGGTTGACTCCTTTGGTTAATCGGGGAGGACGGTGCGTAATGCGATGGGCGTCGCTACCTATAAAGTAAACCAATTTGGCGTTTAGTAGAGCAAGAGCGAAAGTTCTAATTAGAGTATTGGTCTCTTCCGCAAAAGAATAGGCGTTAACTTGGAATTTTGCACCGTAATCTTCAAGAACTCTTACAGCGTGCATATCGGTAGCTAGGTTAAAGCAACGCTCAACGTGTGCAATAATTACGTTAATACCCGTCCTATCTATAATTCTTTTAACTGATTTTAATATATTGTCCTTGCTTTCGTAGGGCGAAAACTCAATAAGGTAATGATTGCTGTTACCAAGAGGGAAAAGGGAGCCGTCTTTTATTCCACCAATTATTTCGTCTACGTAATTACATTCACAGTAAATTTCACAACCTTTGTGCAAATTAATAGCTAAGCCCAACTCGGCAACACGTTTTTCAAGCGTGATAAATCGAGAGTCGTATTCGTCTTGATAAAACCCGTCGTGAGATGTGCAAAAAACGTCGGTTACGCCTTGCTTAATCATTAGAGAAAGCATTTCGATAGACGTATCCAAGTTTATCGCTCCGTCGTCCAGGTTAAAAAGGACGTGTGAGTGTATATCGTAAATGGGAAACAAGGCATCCTCCTTTAGTAAAGAATATTCAGGCGTTAAATGGAAAATGGTAACTTTACGAAAGTTCTCCCTTTTAGGGAGAACGATAGTATTTTATTAGGATTGCAAACTAGAAAAGCAAAAGCTTTAGCTAATTACTTATTCTTTTTAATGAACTCTGCTAAAGTGATTTCTTTTTTTCGTAGAGAGTCAAATTGGTCGTTATACGTTTCAACCGTGTTGAGTGCGGTTTGAATCATATTGTGAAAAACTGATTTATCAATCAAACTATCAATAAAAGAAGTGACGAGCCTAAAATATATGCTACCATCCGACATATCAAGGTCAAAATTCCCTTGTAGGAGTATATTGTTGACAAAACAAACTGCCAAGGCGTTCTCTACGGGCATATTTATATCCATTTCAAAAGGAAGGAAAGAGCACAAAGTTATAAATTGTGAATCGGGACTAATTTTCATTATCAAATGAATAGGTACGTCGTCACCCTTAAAGCCAAAGTCCGTGCAAAGGTTTTCGTCATCTCTATCGTATACTAGGTTATTTTCGTCCAAGAAGGAGCAAAGGGAATTATAAATTTGTTTTGCTTTTTTAATTTCAGCTTCGTTTACCATATTACTCCTCCCCTTAATCACAGACTATTGCTTTTAGCAAATTATCGAGACTCATTTTACCCTCCACGAAATCAAAAATTAGGTCGTTATAGTCATCGATGGTAGAGATTCCAATTTGCATCATTTGATTAAAAACCGACTTGCTTATCAAACTATTGGAAAAACAAGTAGTCATTCGGAAAGATAAAGAACCTTTTTCCATATCAAAATCTATATTGCCGTAAAGAAGTCCGTCGTTAATAGCGCATATAGCTATAGCAACGTCTACGTATTTTGCTTGCGGAACTTTGAAGGGGAAATAGGAATAAAAGAGTATTATTTCGCTTTTGGGAAGGACGGAAATGAAAAAATTGATAGGCAAATCATTGCTTCCAACTCCGGTGTGGATGCAAAGTTCGTTATCGTTTCTATCATACTCCCATTTTATTTCATCAAGGTATTTTGCTATGCTGTTATATATAGATTTAGACTTTTTAATAACTTTATCGTCCATGCCAACTCCTTTTAGTTAAAACCTATTTTACGACGTTTAGGCTCGGTTTTCTTAAATTCGTCATCCATAATTGCAATTTCAAAGTCGGCGCCGGTTAGGGTGATGCTAGTCAAACCTGCAAGCTGACAACGCATGCTTGCTTTGGCCCAAGTTCTTTCAAACAAGTTGCGAACGAAACGAGCGTTACTAAACTCTTTGGAGGTAATAAAGTCCTCGCTTAATTCGCCAAAGTACTTTTTGGATGCAACTAGTAGGTCATCGCTAAACTTGAAGCTTCCTTTTACCATGTTCTCAAAAATTTCCGCTAGTTGGTCGCGAGTAAAGTTGGGGAACTCAATCTTGTAGGGTATTCTACTGGATAAGCCGGAGTTGCCTTTCATGAGGAGTTCCATCTCGTCACTATAACCTGCAAGGATAACTACTAAGTCGGTGCGATGATTTTCCATTTCCGCAATTAGGGTATCCAAAGCTTCACGTCCGTAATCCCTTCCTGCGTCTTCCGTGCGATACAAGGAGTAGGCTTCGTCTATGAATAGTACGGAGCCGTAAGCGTCGCGACAAATGCTTGCGGTTTTGGGTGCAGTCTCTCCAATATACTTACCGCAAAGGTCTCTACCTGCGTATTCGTGGAAGCTTCCTACGCGTAGAACACCTTTTTCTTTTAGTATTTTACCAATAATTCTTGCTACCGTAGTTTTACCGGTACCGGGGTTACCTACGAATTGCATGTGGATACAAGGAGCTTTTAGGGATTTGTCTTGTTTAGCAAGCATTATTTGAGAAACGATTTCATCAATCTTTTCTTTTAGTTTATCACTGGCAACCAATTTTTCTAATAGTTGGTATCCGGTCAAGTCGTTCAAGTCGGAATGGCAAATACTATTAGCATCTTTCTTGCTGATAACGCGGTTTGGTTTTTTGCTTAGAGCGTTGGCAAGTTGCTTGGTATAGATTAGTTCGTTAACGACTTTGGTTATGGTTTTCAAACCGTAAAATCTGCCGTCACTTTTTTCCTCGGCAATGCGTGCATGGAAGGAGTCAAGTGCGTTTTTGCTAATGGTAAAGTTGCGTTTTTCGATTTCCTTAATAGCAAAGGTTTCCATTTCTTTCTTAGTAAGAGGGGAGAAAGAAACCTCTTTAACAAACATAACGTCGTTTAGTGCGTGACAAGTATTTTTTAATACTTCCTTGTCTACGAAAGGTATTACGAATACGAAAATCGCTTTGTCGTAGTTGCAAGCAAGTACGTTGAGAAGCTTTTTGAAAGCGGGATCGTTTAGCGAACTCATTTTATCACTAATATCAATAGCGAAAATGCGATATTCATCAACGTCGAGAAGGTCCAATTTGTCGAGTGCGTTTTCAACGTTAGTTTCTATAACAAGACGGCGTTTTGCAAAGGTTGCAAGACCACAGCTATCAATAAGTTTAGCAAGAGCGTTTAACGTGGTGGTAAGACCGTAACCGCTATTGATAGAGAAGAGGTAACTTCTTGATAGGAAGGTATCAAAGTTTCTGTTTTCCTTTATTTGTGGAGCAATGGTAATTATTTCCTTGCAAAGAGCCTTAAATTCGCTTGCACCAATCAAGTCGTTAATTGCGTTCATTGCAATATCCGTATCTAATTTTTTGGGAAGGGGAGAATTTAACTTGTTATCGTCCTCATCATCTTCATCGTCCTCATCATCTTCGTCGTCTTCATCGTCTTCGTCGTCATCGGAATATATGCCGGCAAGTCTGTCTAATAATTCGTCGAGAGATTCTTCACTAAATTCTACACCATCATCGTCAGCATCATCGTTTTTCTCTAGAGAAGTTTCCGCCTCTAACGTCATTTTAATGATTGACTCTTTATCTTCGTCGGTAACTTGATAATAGGTAGAAAAATAGTTGAGCATGGTGTTTTGAATAACGCTTGTTTCTACGTTGGCTTGCAAATTAAAAACAATGTGACTAAAAGATTGTTCTATGACTTCAACATTATTTTCATACTCTTTGGAAACGAATTCTTTTAATACGTCAATAGGTAAAGTATCGTCGTGTTGATGCTTCAAAACCCAAATATCATCAAGTTCTACGGTAATTTTATATTTCATAAGCCTTCTCCTCTTGAGTAAAATAATTTAACTAATATATTATACAATAATAAATTGGTAAAAATCAATAGTGATTTGCGTTATTAGCATTATATTTGTGACAAAGAAGGAACGAAAGATAACCTTCGGTCATATTTTAGTAAAAATTTCCAATTAAGTATAGACAAAATCTCAATTTTTTTTATATAGTCCTTATATATCACGCGCGAGCGCGCAAACTTAAGGTGAAGAGATGAGAAACAGTTTAAGTATTAGTAAAAAGGCTTTAACTCTAGTTTTGGTTCTAACCGCTTTATTTTTAGTTCTAACCGTTTTATTATGCGTTGGAACTAACGGTTACAATTCAGTAGTTGCTTTTGCGGAAGAAGAAGCCACTTCGTTTACCTACGATTACGATGAAAGCGAATTTGTCGTTGCCCATGTAAGTGATGAAGAACTTACTCTTTGGGGCGACGCCGAGTTTGAAATTTCCTCAAAAAGAGGAGCGGGTGAAACCCTAATCGCCGTATACGCAACGTATACTTCTGGAAAATTAAGCGGTGCGAAGTTAACGCTTGATTACAATACCGCCACGAACACCTATATTTTGTATGGTGTCTGTGGCGATTTTACTCTTTCGGGAGAATGGGTAGCTACTTGGTTTGAGCCTGTTTGGACTTATAATACTTCACAATGTACGGTTACAAGCGAGATGCCTACCCAAATACAAGTGGGAATAGGTCTTCCTCTTGAAGAAATGCCCAGCGTTGATGGTACGCAATTATCAACCACAATGTATTTTTCCGAGGGTTGGAGTGTAACCGGCACATTAAAAGATGGAAGTTCGTATTCACTTGGTTATATTCCTGCAGATGCTATTAGCGCAACTTGTAGTGCAAAATTAACCGATGCAACCACCCACGTGTATTATACAACAACTGACGTTAATGATAGCACTAGACCAAGCGTGGTTGGTGAGGGCGTAGTTAATAAAGACTATAATAAATCTAATGGCACTCCTGTCGGTGTATACGCCGCTGGTGATACAATCGATCCTTATAGCGGTATAGATTGCACGGTTAACACCAGTGGTACACAATATCGTTATGGTTTTTTAGGACACGTTTCCAATAGTAGCCGTCCCTACAATAAAAGACTGGATGAAGGTTGTACTTTAACGTTTACAAATGACGCCGGTGCTACTGAATATTACAATGGAATGGGATTTTATAGACAGAAAACTACAAGATCTTCTACAGCTGTTTATGACCATAGTATGTTGATTATCCCTGTTCGTTTTGATAACGCGCTCAAGAGAGATTTGCTTGCCGGTACCTATTCCAGTATAAGAGTTACGGTTACAGCGCGTATTCTAGTAGGGGCAAAAAACGTTTCCTCTAATGCTAGAACGAATGCTTGGTTAGACTTGGAAGAAGGTATCAAAACTAGACTTAATGGTTTTTCATATAGCGAAAACAGTGCTTCAGTTGATGGATATCCCAGAACCCTTATTAATGGGGAATGGAAGACCGATTTGTCGTTTGCACATAACTCATCAACAAATCCAGCAACAATAACTTCAGGATACATTACTTCAACTAGCTGGGGCGGGGCTCAAGGTGTTTATTCTAAAACTATACAAACCACTGCAACGAGTGGTTTCACGATAGGCTTTAGAGCAACTTATTATACAAATAGTGGTAATGGCGTAACTAAGCACTTTGCTTTGATTAATACCATGACCTATACGGTTGAAGCTTTAGATGCCGATGGAAATGCCTCCAAAGCACAAAGTTATACGGTAAATCTTAATGGAAACGCACCTGATGGCGCTACGGTTCAGGAAAGTGTAAAAGAAGGAACTGCTGACACTATAAGCGCCACTTCGCACGATAGCTCCATGCAACTTAATAGCGTTCCTTGGGCGTACGAAGGATATGAATTTACCGGCTGGAGTACGGACAGTGGAGCTAGTGTTGGCGATAAGTCTTTGGCACTAAATGGAACGACTGATGGTAGTTTGAGCTATTACGCAATTTGGCAAAAGAAGAAATATCCTTATTTAGAATATGATATTTATAACGGCGATAACAGTTTTGCCGGACTAATGCGTACAGATGGAGAGAGTAATGCCCGAGTAGGAGTGTGCGAACATGGTACGTCGGTAAGCCTGAGTGAAGCAGGGGAGGGTAATAATTCTTACGTTGGATTTGGAGACCCAACTACTAAATCTATATTAGGTGTTTCGGGATTGCGTGAGAATTGGATCGATTGGGGTGAAGAAACCTCGTTTACAATAACCTCACCTACAGTTATTGGTTTCGTGCGTGAAATGAAATACCACGAAGCTACTCTTAGCGATGAAGCAAAAGCCGGAATTACTATTAGCTATGGCAATAGTATTGTTCTTGGCGATTTGGTCTCTTACGAGCATGAACTAAACACCGTAACCTTTAGAAATTCATGGCTAAAAGAGGGTGAAGAGGACGTATACGATTACGTGGAGTTTGAGGGCGCACCCATTCTTACGCAAGTTTTAGAAAGCGGAAGTTACAAGTTTGAGTGCGTTGCTGTTGCCGTTATCAACGGCGTATTAGGAGATGCCGAACTCACTAGGACTATTACGACCGATGCAACCGATTTTACTATTACTCCCATAGCATTAATCATTACTTGGCTACTTGATGGAGAAGAAAGTTTCGTAGTTACATACAACGGCTTACCTCGCGTTATGAGCGTGGTAATCGAAGGCGAAGTAAACGGCGAAGACGTTAGTGCAACCTTGAGTGGCAATTCTCGTACTATCGTTGGTAGCGATACCGCTATAATCGAGGCAATAAGCAGTACCAACTACGTTTACGATGAAGCCTATAAAAATAAAGAGTTTACCATTAATCCCGCTGAGTTAACTGTAAATTGGTTCTTTGCCGAAAATAATCTATCTATCGTAGAGTATGACGGAGAAGAACGTACAATTACTGCGGAACTCATTGGCATTGCAAATAACGAAACCGTTACGGCTACCGTTATTAACACTACCCAAATTAATGCAGGAATATATACTGCTGAGATAACTGCAATTGATAGCACTAACTACGTTATTAAAGAAGGCGATGAAACAAAAGTATATGAAATAACTCCCATCGTAATAAACGTAGAATGGATATTTGATAGCTTTAACGGCAAAAACAACGTTATTTACGATGCTAGTGAACACAGTGTATTTGCTAATATTACCAACATGGTTGGCACGGATATAGTAAATATCACCTATGACGGTACCCTTAAAGCTATAAATAAGGGCAATTATACTGCAAGTGTTACGGGAATAGATAACGATAACTATACCTTGGAAAATGCGGAAGGATTATTTTTTGATTGGAGCATTTTAGGTATGGATATTACTGCTAGTTGGACTATTGGTGAATACGTTTATAACGGAGAATATCAATATCCATCGTTGACGTTGGTAGGTTTTGATACTGCCGATAAAGTATATTTCGTAATAGATTTTTACAAAGACGACGTTCTTGTTGCAAGTAAAAAGGTAAGCGGTAACGGTAGTGAGGAGTACACTTTCAACTCTGACGATTCAACCCAACTTAACGGCGAAAGCATAAGTGCAGGTGATTACGAGATTAGTTTTGACGGAGTGGTTTACGATGAAAATTCTGTTGAAATCCTAAAATATAATAGGGTGACCGATTTTGAAGCACAACCTTACTCAATAGCTAAAAAGAAGATTGATGGTAGTGGAAATTGGGACTACTACTACGATGGTGGCGCACTAAACACCTATATCCCCGGCACTACGCAAATAGAGTACGTTGGTACTAGCTATACGCTTGTTTCAAGCATTAATACTAGTGCGTTGTGCTACCGCGCTGATACCGGACTAAAGGATACCGTTTCAATCGACTACCTAAATAATAAAATGGCTAATGCGGGCGATTATACCGCAACTATCGTTATTAGCAGTAACGATTACGAAATAGGACAAAACGCCAGCGTAAACTGGAGCATACTTCCTAAGCAAATATCAATAGATTGGTCTATTAACGGAGACGCCTTGCTATCTCCCGTATTTAACGGTGAAAGTTATACTATTAATGCAACCGCAATGGGCTTGGTAGAGGGAGAGACTTGTTCGGTAACGTTGAGTGGAGATATTACCAACGTTGAAAGTGGTAACTATACAGTAACGGCGGTTAGCCTAGATAATACCAACTATAAACTTCCTACGGAAGTAAGTAAAAATTGGAGCGTTCTTCCTCTCGCAGTAATACTTAATTGGGGAAGCTACGAATATATCTACGACGGCACGGAAAAGAGCGTATCGGCAACCATATCCAATATTTTAGAAGACTATACTTGCGAATTAACCTATAGCAATAACGTAAAAACCAATGCGGGGAATTATACTGCAGAAGTTACTGCTCTTTCTAGTAAAAACTACACCCTAGAGGGTGCTACGAATGCATCTTTCGACTGGCGTATAGCTAAAAAAGAAGTAAGCTTGCTTTGGACAATCGGTGGTGAACAAGAGTTAATTAAGACCTATAACGCCAGTGCTTTTACAATCGTAGCGAATGCAAGCGGACTAATAGGAAACGATACATGTAACGTAACGATTATAGGTGAAACCGTTAAAACAAACGTAGGTGACTATACTGCAACCGCCTCCAGTTTGACTAACTCAAATTACGCTCTACCGAGTGAAGTGGATGTTTCTTGGAGCATTACTGCTCTTCTAGTAGAAATAGCTTGGGGTGAAGGCGCGTTTACTTATGACGGCAATGAAAAGAACGTTGGTGCTATCGTTAACAATCGTCAAGGAGATGACGAAGTTTCATTTACTTATGAAAGCAACGAAGAATATACGATTAGTGCTACCGACGCAGGGAATTACGTTGCAAAAATAGTAGGTGTAACCAATACAAATTATATCCTTGGTGATACCAACCTTACTTACGACTGGAGTATCGCAAAGAAGACGGTTTCTCTCTCTTGGAAGATGGACGACGGCGACAAATTCAGCGTTGAATACGATGGACAAGACCACGTAGTAAGCGTAGTTGCAGATACCGGTGTTATTGGTGAAACCGTATTAGTAAACGTAGAGAACGGCATTAACAAGCTTGCTAACAATAGCTACGTTGCAACGGCAGTTTTATTAGATAATGATAACTATAAACTTCCCGAAGAAAACACTAAGAGTTACGAAATAACCCAAAGAGAATTAACTTTGGTCTGGTCGCTCGACGGCACTCAAAATCTAGCTAACGTTCCCTATGACGGAGAGGCTCACGTAGTTACGGCTACTCTTTCCAACGTCGTTAGTGGCGAAAGTGTTAACGTGTTAGGTTACGTTGGTGAAGTTGTGAGTGGTAACGGCACTATAACTAACGGTAATACTGCGACAATCGTATCCACCTATAAGACGAGCATTAGCGGAATTAGTGATGAGAATAATTATAAAGTTTCCGCTGAAACTCTAAGTTATCAATGGGGTATTCAATACGTAGCATTAACCGTTGACTTTGAAATAAACGCTTCTATTTATAACGGACAATCGCAAGGTTTAACCGCGATTATTAGTGGCGTTAGTGCAAGCGATTTACTAAATATTACTTTTGCAACCGTAGGCTCTACGGCACCAAACATTAGTAGTGAAGTTAAGGAAGGTAAATACTACGTTTACTTTAACGCAGTTAACAAGGGCGATTACACGGCGGTAATAAGCAGTGTAGAAGGCGAGAACGGCGGTAACTATCAATTGCCCGAAGATACCGAATGTGACTTCAGTATTGCTCCCAGAGTAATAGATATTGCTTGGAACGTTGAATTATTCGTATATAGCAAACAAAACAAGCAAATTACCGCAAGCGTAACTAACGGAGTTAGTGGTGATACCATTAATTTGGAATATAAGACTACGGGTGTTTCTTATGAAGTTGAGGGCGCAAATGGCGTTGGTAACGTTGCGCTCAATGCAGGTGAATATCTAACCGAAGTCGTTGCTCAAGATAACGTAAACTACGTTTTGGACCAAAACGCAGACCTTACTAAGTCTTGGAGCATTGGAGCAAAATTAGTTGATAAGTTCACTTGGAGCCTTGCTTCCCTAGTATACAACGCTAACGTTCAAAGCGTAAGCGCACAAGTAGCTAACGGAGCGACTGGTGATAACGACGGAATGATTTACGACGGCGATACCTTGGCACTAACCTACGTTGGCAGAGTCGCAGTAGACGAAGGAGCTTCCGCTATTAGCGCTAACGAGGCAACCAATGCCGGTGAATACGTAGTAAGTATCTCCGATATAGGCAACCAAAACTACTACTTTGATAGTGAAGAAGTAACGTTCGTAATAGAAAAAGCCCAAATAGCAGTCGCATCCACTTCTTCTTGGAGTAAAGTGTATAACAAGAGCGAAAACTATCTTGATTACAGTTATAGCGGTGTAATAGATGGTACGACAGTAACGTTAAACGCTTCCTATGACGACGTTAATGCAGGTGCAAGAGAACTACAATTCATTCTTGCAGGACAAGATAGTGACAACTACTATCTAACCTTTAACGGATTAGCGGTAGACGTCGATTACGTTCAAATCGGTAAAGAATACACCATTAACGCTAACGTTGCAAGTATTGCGCGCAAGAGCGTATCGGCAGAAGGTAAAACCTCAAAGGTGTTCGACGGTACGACCGAGATTAATTCGTTCGTAATTGCCGAGAGTGAAATAGAAGAGGGTGACGTGGTAACCGTAATCGGCGCCTATGAAAGTGCGCTTGTTGGCGATGTAAACATTGCTCTAGCAATAGTAAACCAAAACTATTTACTAACCAATACTTCTTTACAAGGCAAAATAGCTCACAAACCATTGTCCGTTGAGTGGACTGCCAACAACGCAATTTATACCTATAATGGAGAATTGCAAGGAGTAAAAGCAGTTGTAAACGGCATGATTGCAGGATATGAAGAAGAGGTTTACGTAAGTGGTTCTGTGGAAGGTGTTTTGGATGTCACGATTGCTACCAAGAACGCAGGTGAGTACTCCGTAACTTTAAGCTTAGGAAGCACTACTAACTATACTTTGGACGATGCCGTCGTAAGTGCAAACTGGACAATTAATAAGAAAGTTCTTGGTATAGATTGGTCCACCGATAGCCTTGGCGAAATTGATGCAAGCGACAACGTATTCGGTTGGGCGGGTTTCCTTTGTCAGTATTCAAAGGTAGAGCGTTTCATAGAAGCAACCTTGACCGGAATAGTCGGTAGCGATAGCGTTCAAGCAGTTGTTACGGGCGACAAAGCAATTAATTCGGGTGACTATAACGCGAACGTAAGTGAAATTTCCGGTATTGATAAAGACAATTATAAATTGCCCGAATCCACCTCTCAAGAGTGGAGTATAGTTAGAGCATCCATACTAGGAGTAGAATTACTAGATGCTTCATTCGTTTACGATAAGACCACCCACGGAGTATACGTTTCCAGCAACACGACTCAATTTGGCGATGTAATCGATATTGTATACTCTGGTGGTATAAATTATAGCGAAGCAGTTGACGCGGGTACATATAATATAGAAGCAATCTTAGACGCAGGTGCAAATTATCAACCTTTGACTTTGAATGCTACCATGGTAATTGATAAAGCCGATATAACCGGCATTACTCTAGAAGGCGTGAACACCGTATACGACGGCACCATGAAGAGTGTAACTCTTAGTGGCACTACTACCGTTTACGGCGACGAAATTACGGTTGAATATACTCTTAGCGGTATCACCGCGGGTGGTGTAAACGTTAACGAGGTTTCTTCCGCTATTAAAGACGCGGGTAATTATCAAGTTAGTGCAACACTAAACGCAGGTGACAACTATAACGAAAAGATTCTTTACTCCGATATAGTTATTGGCGTTAAAGAAATCGTTCTATCATGGAATAACATTTCTAATAACGAAGGCGTATATAATGGCAAAGCGCAAGGTTTAACGCTAAACGTTGCAGGCATCGTGGATGGAGACGAAATTAGCATTAGCGTGGAGAATAATATTAACGGTCTTGCAAGCGAGCTAATCAACTTTAACGGTGATTATTCCTTTACTGCAATTAACGCTAATAGTGCTCTTTACAAAGTAAGTGTAAACGCTCTTAGCGGTGCAGATAGCGTCAACTATAGTCTATCTCAAGAAAAGGATGCTCAATTTAGTATACTACCTCGTCAAATTTTAGTTAATGCATGGACCGACGGCGTGGACGTTTACAATTTAACCCAAGATATTCGCTTCGTATATGCAAAGAAAAACTATGAGTTGACACCCATTTTCGCAAGCGGATGCATCGTTGAGGGTGAGGAAGATGCAGTTGAAATCCTTTTGAGTGGTAACCAAGCTACAAATGCTGGTGAATATACCGTAAACGCAACCCTCGCAAATGCAAACTCTAACTATACGATGGTATCAGCAAGTAAAAATTGGTACGTAGAAGCCAAGGAAGTCGACTTGGTTTGGGATAAGGTAAAAGAGATAACCTACGACGGCAAGGACCATAACGTTAAAGCAACGGTTAAAGGCTTGTTGGCAGGCGACGACGTTGAACTTGTTTACGCTAATAATAGCGGTAAAAACGCAGGTAAATACGTAGCAGAGGTTGTTTCACTCGGTAACCCCAACTATAAAGTATCACAAAAGACTCAAAAGCAAACGATGACCATTAATCCGGTTGAAATTTCCGGTGTAGAGTTATTTGATAAGGAAGTAGTATTTAACGGCAAAGGACACGGCGTACAAATTTCTAAGAACAAAACACAATATGGTGATAGTATTAACGTAAGCATTCAAATATTTGATAAAGATGGCAATATCGTATCCGACTACGAGGTTTCCGAAGCCGGTATCTATACGATTAAAGCAACTCTTGACGCGGGCAATAACTACGTTATACGTGATCTTGATGCTAAACTAACCATTAAGAGCCTTGCTATCCAAAGCCCTGTTAAGGAGGGTGAAGAAAAGGTCGACGTTAACGTGGAAAGTGAAAACGGCTTTATGCCCGGCTCCGTAATTGAAAGTACCGTTACTTCCGTCGGCTTGACCGAGAGATATGACGTTCCCGTTAAGCTAAGTGGCGGTGAGCGTGTCGCAGCCGTTTACGAGTTAAGCTTGGTATATGAAAATCAAGTAAACGTTTTGAATGGTAACGCAAGCGTAAAAATGTTAATTCCCGCCGAACTACAAGGTAGCGATTTCCGTATCGTAAACGTTTCAAACGGCGAGGAAACCGAGCTTGAGTACGTCGTAGAGGATGGGTACGTATTGGTTGCGACCGATAAACTTGACGCTTTCGTATTTATATACGAACCTGCTCCTTCCGCAATTGCTAAAGCTTATAGCGGATGGTTGGCCTTGAGCGTAGCGATAGCATTGGTATTGCTCGTAATACTATTGGTAATAGCATTCCTCAAAAAGACGCGTACCATCAAGTTTGTCGCAAACGGCGTGGAAGTCGAGGGAGGAAGCATTGATGCAGTAAAAGCTCGTTTCGGTACTAAGGTAGATTTACCCAAGCCAAAAGTACAAAGTATGTGCTACCAAGGTTGGTACGCCGATGAAGAGTTTACCGAAAAAGCAGGACGCAATCAAAGACCTTCCAAGAAGACCAGACTTTACGCAAAGACTATGGGTAAAGGAACAAAGACCAAGATCCCGCAATCCTTTATCGACGGTATGAAGTTTGAAGGTTGGTACGAGGATGAAGCTTGCACTAAGAAAGCAAACGTAAGTAAGATGGGAAGAAAGAACCTTACTCTTTACGCTAAGTGGGGTAAGAAGAAGGGGTCCAAACTTCCAATCTATCCTTGGGAGCAATAGTATTTATTAAACGCTAAGTTTAGCAAGCATAATTACAAAGAAAAAGCATATTGACTTTTACTTTGTAAAAATGTAAAATCATAGTACTTGGTATATAAAAATCTATTTAGAGGAATGGATATGTGTAAAAAAATTCAAAAACAAAGTCCAACTAAGCCACGCAAGAAATTTCCTAAATGGGCTATTGCGCTTATTGTTATTGCAGTTATAATTGCAATCGTAGGCGGAACGCTTTTGGGTTTCTTTTGGGACGTTATTTGGGCTAATCCCCAAAACGCCGACCTGGGTGCTTATTATGAACCTTTTGGGTTTGCCCCAGTTACAACCTTAGAAGACGAGAATAGCATCTACGTTGATTATACGGACCATTTTGCACAGTTTAGAGATGAAATTGAGCTAGCTATGCAAGACGATGCAACCGATGAGCAAAAAGCGAAAGCTGCCTACATTATTTATAGAGTAGGATGCCTAGCTAACGCGACTGCACCCGAGAGAGCCAAATATTCAACGGGTGGCGGTAATGCAACCGGAACCATCATATTGAACGACAAAGAAGAGGCCGTTGGTGGTGAAATGAAAATGACCTCAACGTATTATACTATGTTGTCTTCAAACGATAAACCCACCAGCATTACTAGAGAGGGCATAGATGCTTTCAAGGCAAAGAATCAAACCTACGTAGCATCGGAAGAATATACTCAAATACCCGAAGGCGGTATTACTGCTACGAACGAGAGTTTGGTAAGTTTGGGTGATACCATTATTCGCGTTATACTACCCTTTGCAAGAAGAATGATAGAAACGCCCGAAGGCAAGATTACTTGGAATGGTAACACCCAAAGCGCACTCATTACTTCCACGAGCGCAACAGGTTCTTTTGCAGATAAAAAATCCAATTATGATATGAAAACTGCAGAAGAAGTAGCAGCTGAATCCAAGTATCTACGCGACTTTAGCGACCCCAACTGGTATGATCCTTACGGATTAACCGCACCAGACCTATCAATTCACGTTATCAATCCCGAAACGATTGTTGGTTCTAGCGTTAAAATCACCAAGCATCCCGGCTCGATTGTTGGTAGCAAGAAGACCATGGACTATTATTCAGTAGACTTCAAAGTTGATACCGAATACAATCGTGGCACCGATAAGAGTGCAACCTACTACGCAGAACAACTTTACATGATGTACGTTCCAGAACTCGTATTTGAATACGTCGATGATTATTCATATTACTATGACAAACTAGAAGTAAACATGACCGTATTTGAAAACGGATATTTTAGAACTTGGGGTACAAGCGAAAGATGGGTTATGCAAGGCGGATTTGAAAAATTAGGTCTCTCCATTACCATGACTGCAGATAACTATAGTACCGAGGCTCATTGCTATGACCACGATACCGTTTTGCAAGGTTTTGCTAATAGATGGATAGGGGATAGCGAACACGTTGGTAAACCAAAGAGTGAACTACCCTTCTACGAAGAACTAAAGAAATACACCCCCGAAGAATACGGTACCTATCGTTAAACACTAATTACAACTTAATTAAAGCCACTCGAAAGAGTGGCTTTTTTTCGATATCGAGTATACATAAGGTATAAGTAGGCTACTTCAAAACATTAATACAATTATTTCCTATCATTTGTGTTTATTAAACAAGCCCTTACAAGAAAGTAAGGGCTTGTTGGTGGTTATAGAGTACCTAATTTATTGGTCCGTTGGTATGGGGGTGGAGACGGTTAGTGTAACGTAAATGTAGCCCTCAACCGTTTTTTCTCCGTTTTGCATGTTGTAAGCAAGACGATATACTCCACTTGTAATTTCTGTTTCATCGCCAATTAAGGAGGTATAAACCATGTTTTCTACGTCGGTTAGCATCTCAATATTGTTGTTTGATGGAATGCCATGCTCACATGCAATGCCTGCTATTTGCGAGTAGAGGTCTTCGTAGGCAAGAGTTCCTTCATATGATAGAGAGGTATTAACGTCCGGCACGGTGGTGTAGGTAAGAACAAGCTCGCCTCCACTTAATTTTTCTGCAACGATTCTTGATTTTTCAATTTTGTTTTCTGATTCGGTGTCCACTACTTCAAACGCAAAGGGTGTATAAGCCGATGAGCGTATTCCGTCGTCCGTTGCGATATATGCTACCATTTTATATTCACCGTCAATGAGAACGGGAATATCCATGGTAACGTTCTCAATGGTAACGGAGAAGGTTTCGCCTTTTGTAAAGAGTGCGGTACCTTTTCCGGTTTTCTGTTCAAGGTGAACAAGACCTGATTCGGAGGATAGGGCAAAGTTTATGGTATAACCTTGATTTTCTATAAAGAGAAGGGTGTCGGATATGGATAGGGTAAGGGAGCCTATGGAAAGGCTAAGCCCCGAATGAACGGTTTCGCTAAAAGACTGGACGGATACCTCTCCAAAGTGTGCGTTTAATTCGACTGCTACCTTGTCGCTAAAGTCAATGACACTAGCATCTTTAACAGAGGTGTATAGCTCCATAAACTTTTCAGTTTTTTTGTTTTCAATGTCAATTGCTTTGCGCACGTTTTCTTCGCTTGACTGATTTAACCCATTCCATACGTGGTATTTCGTTATTTCGCGTAGCTCGTCAAAGGCTCTTACTACACCGGATATAACGTTATCAATATTATGACGGCTTGTAAGACCTACCTCGTGAATAAAGTCTTTGAACATTGCGAGCTTTTCATTCACAGTAGGAGCTTCTATGATTAATGAAAATGAACCAATGTAATCGGGGTAGGTCATGGTGGTACGAATAGTATCTATCTTTACCTTGCCATCAAGGAAGGTGTCGCCTTCGTTAATTTCTTGTCCATTATCTAGAACAATGGTCATAGTTGATGTGCCGGTGGGGAGGGGGATTTCTCCAAGGTCTCCACCCATATCATAGTATTCAATCTCATTTACCCTAACACCCTTTATGTTGTTAAAGCCGGAAAAGTGTACGTCAAACATAACGTTCTCGGAATCCTCGTATCCTTGATACCAGAAAATGTCGGAGGTCTTGTCTGCGCTGATAATCTTTAAAAAGTTGGTCTTTTCAATGGCTGGGTCATAAAAAGAGTCATAGCAAATGTCGTCTTTCATAACCATATATGAAACGTTTACGTGAGTTGAATGTGGGCCTACCCAATAGGTTTCCCAATAACCCTTTGAGTTGTCGCATATAAGGTGGTCGTCTTGGTTGAAAATACCATTTGAGTAAAATCCTCTTGCAGTTTCAAAGTGAAGCCCCGGGATATATGTAAGCCTTTCGACGAATCCGTTACTATATTCGTGTGATAAGAATTCGTATACGTTGTTGCCTTGCTCGTTTACGTAACGTCTGCATATTTTGTAATTATAAGAGGATCTTTCATAAAGTATTTCTTCGTTTTCACCAACGTGGAGATAGTATTCCACAAAGCCACCAATGAGTACCCATTTGTCAACAATGCGAACATTTTTCTTTATATTATCAATTAGATTTGCTGCATCTTCTGCCATGAATGCAATATGGTTTGCCGTTGAGGAAAAGGAATCGTATGAGTTTGAAACTTCGACAAAGTCGCTAATGAGATAATTCTCTCCATTAAAGGTTACCTTTCCTCCGCCATGCTCGTTATCAAAAATAACGGTATCCTGGGAGGCATTAAGGGTTAGCAGTTGACGTTGATTTTGTAATCTTATGGTTGCGCTTTCCGTTGTATAGTCGTCTACGAAATTAATGCTCTCAATTGCCTTTTTGGCAAGAGTATTCATAACTTTGACGCCTTCTTCAAACACGTCACCTTTGTTTTTGAGTAGTGCAGCGTTGAGGCGCTCTTCAGCAAGAAGAAGTTTTACCATAGATTCCGCATCAAGCTCAACGTTATCTAGGTTCACATTATCATTCGGAGTGTCGCCTGTACTATTATCTGGAGTGGTACATCCTATCATTAAGAGCGTAATCATCATTAACACAATAAAAATAGTTGCTAATTTTTTCATGTTGTTACCTCCTTTTTATATTTCTGAAATTTCGTTTACTTTGTCAAGATATTCTCGGAACTCGCTAAGAATACGCTTGCTAAACGTTAAGTAGTCTATGGAAAGGGCGCGATTTACGTTTTCAGCGCGTACGTCATCGGGTACGCCGTGAAGAGTCAGTATGGAGTTTAGCGCCTTTTCTATTACAAAATTTAGTTTGGTTTGTTGGTTTGAAAAAGTTATAGCACCGTATTCAATGCCGGAAACTAGCGTTTCTGCTGTCATCCAGTCTGCTTCAGAAAAACCATCGCAAAAGCTATGGAAAACTTCCTTTGCTTTGATTACGTCGTTTTTTCTTATAAGGTCAAGCGTGTAGGGGGAGGTGTAGGCGGAAATATAAAAATCCTTGGCAACCTCGTCTTCACTACAAAGTGCAACCATAGCTATGAACTCTAAACAATAGACGTAAAGGGCGCTTTTTTCGCCTAAAGGGGCTTCTTTAATCATAAGATTTTGGAAATCAAACAACTCGTTGACAAGAACGGCGAGTAGGTGATCTTTAGTGGGAAAATAGAATGTAATGTTTCCGGGACTAAGATCAAGCTCTTGGGAAATCTTCTTCATTGTTGTTTTAGTATATCCATCCTCAATAAAATGTTTTGCTCCAGTCCTTATGATTTGCATTCGCGTATCGCCACGCTTTCTATTTATGTGAGACATACGTATCACCTCAATTTAATATTAGTACACGTACTATTAGTATACGTACTAATTATAAAGCATTAAGAAATGACTTGTCAATAATATTTTTAATAACGTAAAAATAATATTATTTTGAATAAATTCCATATAGAAAATGTTTTGGAAATATACTAAAATGCACCCACAGCGTTTCACTCAGGTGGTAGAACGCCATAGGTGTTCTATATCAATGTAAAATATAACGCATTTTGTACCAATCGTTAACCAATTTGGGTGATTAGCAAGTGCGCAGATACCGATCGAGTACCGCCCGCATATTGATTTGCAAAGCATCATTATAGTATATGTTTTTAACTGATAAGAGGATACAAACCTACAAGGTAATGCGTGTTATTTTTAACGTGATGCACTCAATAATTGTAATTAAAAAATTGGATTATAACTTATGTACAAATTGATTTGGCGTAATTCCACAATACTTTTTGAAGCATTGTATAAAATGGGTTTGTGAGCAAAAGCCAAGCGTGTAAGCGACAATGTTTTGAGGAGTATTACTACGTAACAACGATTTTGCTTCTTCAATCTTTTTTGACATTATATAGTCAGTTAGTGAAGTTTCGGTCTCCTTTTTGAATTTTCTGGGTAACCAAGATTTACTATATCCCATTTCAGTAGCAATACTTTCAATCGTCAGTTTTTCGTGAAGGTGTTTGTCAATATAGTTTATGCAAGCATGAATTTCCTTTGAGTAAGTTGGGTGGGAATGTTCTTTTACCGACTCGGTAATCTTTATAAAAACGGTTATTAGGTAATCAACAATTTCTTCGGGCTTGTTCATTTTATCTATCTTTATGATAAAAGAATCTGCTAGATTGTAAGCTATCATTTCGTCTAATCCGCCTTGTATGGCGTATCTTGTTCCAAGGGTAATGCAACAAACTGCCCAGTATTGTATTTGTCTAAGGGAATCGTTAGAAAGCCTACCGATAACAATACCATCTTTTATAAAGGCATTTATACTGATTTTAACCTTTTCAACCTCTCCAGCTTGCACTAATGAGTAAAAGGCAGTTTCTACCATATAAGGAGTATGAGTAACGCAAGTTTCCCGTTGCTCAAAAATAGGGTTATTGGTCGGCGGTAAAATGTTAATGCTTACAAGTTTATTGTTTTCCATAGGTTTATTCTATCATAATTTCTTCTTAATTACAACATTAAAATGATATTGACAACATGATTATGATATAATGGCAAGAATATTAGCATTAAACTAAAACTACAAACCACAAGAACATTATTAATCAATCTAAAAGGAGAGATAACTATGCAATTTAATTACAACGCAGTTGTTCAAGCCTTAAACGCAAAGATTGTCAGCACTAAATATCTTGGTGGTGGTAGCTTTGGCAAAGTTTTTAAGGCTATGCTTGATGATGGTAGGGTAGTTGCTATCAAAAATTATTCAAGGAAAGATTTGAGTGAAACAGAAGCTAAAACGCTAAAAATACTTGCCGAACACACGAGCGTAAAGGTACCGAAAGTTTATTACTATAACGAAGACTTGTTGGTTATGGAGTTTTTAATAGGGCAAAATCTTTTACACCCAAAGTTTATTTTTAAGTCAAAAGCAAAGAAGATAGCTCTCGCAAAGGAAATAATTAACGGTATCTTGGGTTGGGAGAACGCAACTAATGAGAAATTCGGTTATTTAGACGATGCCAAATATGATACTTGGTCGGAGTGCTTTGAAGAGTTAAAATTAAAGCCGGCGGTAGAATATATGAACAAGTTATACGCAAACGGCAAGTTTAACAAAAAGCACTACGTACTCATCAATAAAGCTATAGAAAAATATAAATCACTTAAAAATGAGCCCGAAAAACCAGTTTTATGCCATGGTGATATAAACATAATGAATATTATGGTTGAACCCAAGACTTTCAAACTAGTTGGCTTTATTGACCCATATCAACCGATATATGCAGACTATGCTTATGGCCTTTATCCATTAGTAAACATGTGGGGTAACGTGTATTATCTTTATGAAACGTACAAAGAGATAACAAACAATACCGATGAAAACTTGGATTTCAAAGTTGTTTTTTATGGTTTAATAAATGAAATAATGTTTATACCCGAAAGTGGAATAGATTTCCCGCCCTGGTATCAACTTTGGATGAGAAGGCTTAAGAAATGTAAACTATAAAAATAAAGCCCTAATAGAGTATTTTAACAAGTCTATTAGGGCTTTTAATTATCTAAAAGAAAAGACAGTATCGAACAACATCATGGTTCAACACTGTCCCATTTGGCGGAGCGTATTAGATATCAAACTATCTTTTGTTGAGATTGACTTTTTGTTTAACCTGTGTTAGTATGAAAGCATGGAACAAATACAAGAAATAAAAGAACAAATATGTGACGTATGTCATAAAATGTGGCAACTTGGTTGGGTTGCTGCAAATGATGGAAACGTTAGTGCAAAACTTCCCGATGGAAGGGTTATTGCTACGCCTACAGGCATCAGCAAAGCATTTATTACACCTGAAAAACTTGTTATTCTTGACAAAGAGGGCAATATCCTTGAAGCCAACGAAGGATATCGTCCATCAAGTGAAATCAAAATGCATCTTCGTTGTTATCAAAAGAGAGACGACGTTTTTAGTGTAATCCATGCTCATCCGCCTGGTGCTACCGGGTTTGCTGTAGCACATAAGGCAATGGATATGTATAACATGATAGAGGATGTTGCCGTTATTGGTTCGGTACCACTTACTCCTTATGGAACACCATCTACTTCGGAAGTTCCGGATTCAATAGAACCATACCTTGAAGAACATGATGTTATGCTTTTAGAAAACCATGGAGCACTTGCCGTGGGAAGCGACGTAATAACCGCTTTTTATAGAATGGAAAGTCTTGAACTTTGGGCAAAAATAACGATCAATGCTGTTATTTTGGGCGGCAGTCACGATATTAGCAAAGAGAACATACAAAAACTCATTGATTTAAGAGGATACTATAGAGTAACCGGTAGGCATCCGGGTTATAAAGTTTTTAATCCGGAAGATAGTTTGCTTCATAAGAAGGATTAATAGGTTCAAAAGGTCAAGATAAGATGAGAACGGTTTTAGCCTTTGATTTTGGTGCTTCTTCCGGAAGAGCAATAAAAGGAGTCTTTGACGGAAAAAGTATAAAGCATTCGGAAATCCATCGTTTTGAAAACACGCCCAAAATAGTTGATGGGCATGTTTGTCATGATATTGATATGATTTTGAATGAAATTAAAACTGCGATTAGAAAGGCAGGGAAAGTTGATTCAATCGCTTTTGATACTTGGGGTGTGGATTATGCCCTTCTTGATGAAGAAGGTAATATTATACACGAGCCGTATCATTATCGCGATAGTCGCACCGCTAACGCCTTGGAGATTGCGTTTACCAAAATGCCAGCAGAAGCAATATTTGTAGAAACCGGCAATCAAATAATGAACATCAACACCCTTTTTCAACTTCTTTGTGACAAGGATCTTAATAATGCAGATAAATTGCTTTTTATGCCAGATTTATTTGCTTATCTTCTTACTGGGGAAAAGGTTTGTGAAATTACTATAGCATCAACCTCGCAAATGTTTGATATGGTAAAAGGGGAATGGAGTAAGAAAGTTTTAGATACTTTTGGCATTAAAAAAGAATTACTTCCACCTTTGAAAAAGAGCGCAACGATAAACGGCTACTATAACGGAGTGCCAGTCATAAGTGTTGCCGGACATGATACGCAATGTGCCGTTGTAGCAATGCCCACGCATACGAAAGATGTGGCTTTTCTTTCCTGTGGCACTTGGTCGCTTATGGGGTGTGAGGTAGATACTCCGATTATTACAAAAGAAAGTGCTGAGTACGACCTTTCTAACGAAATGGGCGCAAATGGAAAAATTAACTTTCTTAAAAACATTAGTGGGCTTTGGCTCATCCAACAACTAAGACAAGATTTAAAAGAACATGGAAAGAGTTTATCTTACGACGAACTTGAAAATTTGGCGAGATCAAGTGAGCAATTTCGTAGTTTTATAGATCCAGATGCTTCGGATTTTTCGGCACATGGCGATTTGATTGACAAGATAAAAGCATATTGCAAAAAAACAAACCAACCAGTACCTTTGACTATCGGTCAAATAGTACGTTGTATTTATGAAAGCCTTGTTATGAAATATAGACTTGCTCTTGAGCAAATCAGCGAGTGTGCCCAAAAAAACTTTGAAGTACTTAACCTTGTGGGTGGCGGTTCCAAAGATAGATTCTTGTGTGAATTAGCCTCTGAGAGCATAGGTATTCCTGTTATTGCAGGGCCGGTTGAAGCCACCGCTCTTGGTAACATTATGTTACAACTTATTGCACTTGGTGCAATAAAGGATGTTGACGAGGGACGAAAAATAATTGCCGAAATGGAAAACGTAAAACTTTTTAACAAAAAAAGAACGGCAGAGTGGGATGTGGCATATAAAAGATTTTGTGAAATTATATCGTAACAATTTTTAATAAATTTACAATAATTGAAAGGAGAAAAAGAAATGTTGTACCCTAAAATTGGAATTAGACCAGTTATTGACGGACGCTGGGGTGGCGTTAGAGAAAGTCTTGAAACACAGACGATGAATATGGCAAAATCAGCAGCAAAACTTATAAGCGAAAACCTTAAATATCCAGACGGCACACCAGTACAATGCGTTATTTCCAATACTACAATTGGTGGAGGTGCTGAAGCGGCAAAATGCGAGGAACAATTTTCCACAGAAAATGTGGTAGCAACTCTTTCGGTAACCCCTTGCTGGTGTTATGGTTCCGAAACGTTTGATATGAACCCAAACACGATTAAAGCAGTATGGGGATTTAACGGAACAGAAAGACCCGGCGCCGTATATCTTGCCGCCGTAATGGCTGCTTATGCCCAAAAGGGACTCCCTGCATTTTCCATTTATGGCAAAGACGTTCAAGATATGGATGATAAGACCATTCCTTCCGACGTTAGCGAAAAAATCCTTCGTTTTGCAAAATCTGCTGTTACGGTAGGCTGGATGAAGAACAAGTCATATGTAAATCTTGGTGGGGTATCAATGGGCATAGCTGGCAGTTATTGTGATGCATCTATGTTCCAAAAATATTTTGGTATTCGCGCAGAGTGGGTTGATATGAGTGACATCATTAGAAGAATAACCCTTGAAATATATGACAAAGATGAGTACGATAGGGCACTAAAATGGATTAAAGCAAATTGCAAGGAAGGCTTTGACGTAAATGCTGATAAAGAACTTCCCGAAATCATAAAGAAATCTAAAGTTGTACCAGCAGATAAGGACTGGGAGTTTATCGCAAAGTTTTCAATTATAGTTAAAGATATTCTTTATGGAAATAAGAAACTTGATGAGCTTGGCTGGCACGAAGAAGCGCTGGGTAAAAATGCGGTTGCCGGCGGGTTCCAAGGACAAAGAAATTGGACGGATTGGCTTCCCAATGCAGATTTTACCGAAGCAATAATGGCTTCTACCTTTGACTGGAATGGACCAAAGGCTCCCACTCCGTTTGCAACGGAGAATGACACACTTAATGGGGTTTCCATGATGCTGGGAACGCTTTTAACAGGAAGTGCTCCATGTTTCCATGACGTTCGTACATATTGGAGTCCCGAGGCTTGTGAAAGAGTAACGGGAATTAAGCCAGAGGGGAAGGCAAGCGAAGGTTTTATTCATCTTATCAATTCTGGAGCAACAGCCCTTGACGGATGCGGTGCATCTAAAAACGATAAAGGCGAGAATTGCATGAAGCCCTTCTGGGAAATGACGGAATCAGATATAAACGCTTGCTTGGAAGCAACCGATTGGTGCAGAGCAAATTATGAATATTTCCGTGGCGGTGGTTTTTCTAGTCATTTCCGTTGTAAAGCAGAAATGCCCGTTACAATGCTTCGTGTAAACATTGTAGAAGGGGTTGGCCCGGTTATGCAAATTGCAGAGGGATATACTGTAAATATTCCCGATAATGCACACACGACTATTGATTTAAGAACGGATAGAACATGGCCTACAACTTGGTTTACTCCCATTCTCACGGGCGAGGGTGCATTCAAAGACGTTTACTCTGTTATGGCAAACTGGGGAGCAAACCATGGTGTTACGGTATATGGTCACGTAGGGGCAGACCTTATTACACTTGCATCCATGCTTCGTATACCTGTTAATATGCACAACGTATCGCAAGAAAAAATCTTCCGTCCCCATTCATGGACAGCGTTTGGTACCGAGGATAGTCAATCGGCAGATTACAAAGCATGTGGCGTTTATGGTCCCATTTATGGCTAATTAGAAACCTAAAACACATATAACCATAAAAACAAAAAAGACCTTGTTAAGACAAGGTCTTTTATCATTTTATTGTTAATCAATGGTATAAGTATTTTTATCTAAATCAATAGTGATGGAGGTGCCGTCTGAATAGGTGGTTTTTTGTTTGCGATAACTTCCAAGAAATTCATGTTTCAACATCTCTTTGTTATATAATCGCTCTTGTAGATTACATAGGGGTTCAATACGACTAATCTCCTTTTTTAATTCTTCATCATTCATCATTTCAATATCGGCAGTACGATTGTCGGTTCCTATTTTCTTAAGAGAGTTTCCGTATGGGTGCAAGTAAGGCATACCGGCATTCAAAGCGCAATATAAATCGCCATCTTCTCCTTTTGGAATACCCCAATTATTAAACCAATTCCAAGGTATGATTATGCAATCGTGATATACTAAATTGCTTAGAGGGATAGGTATGCCGATAGGCTTACCATTTTCCTGTGGTTTTAATGCGTGAGGACCATGGTGGACAAGGGCTAGGTGATTGAGTAGTTGCATTCCGGGTTCTTCGGAAGACATTATAAGTCCTTTTTCGTTGAGATAGTCAAAGCATTTTGCACGGAAAGCCATGCTTTCTTCCCTTGTAACAGAGTGATCTTCATGGAAGCACTCATCACCTTGCATAATTGCAAACACATCAAGGTATGCACCTTGTACGTCAATATTGTGTTCTGCAAGTTCGTCATATGTTTTCTTAACAAAATCCAAAGCGAATGAAGAACAAAGATAGGTATGTTCCCCACCATCCCATATTGAGCAGTAGGGGTTGCTTCCATCAGCATTAGTTATAGCCTTGTTTTTGTCAAATACCGGGCTGTCGTAATAATAATCTCTATATTGGTCGTGAAGTGCGAACACATAGCCGAGTTCGCGACAAGTATCGGCAAAATCTTTTAGCCCATCCCAGCCACCGGCTTGTTTACAAGGAGGCAAAATATACGGGTGATCGTTGTCATATCCATTTTTCCCCCAACCATCGGTGTGTATATAAAGTTTTTCAAGTCCCAGTTCCTTTAATTTTTTCATTTGCTCGGAGCGTTCGTTAAAAGTGGCACATAAGAGTTCATTAGAGCCATTTTTATTATAAAATTGAGACTTTTCGTTTATTTTAGAAAAAATTTTATGGTGAAGAACAGGTGCGCCGATAATTTTTTGTATATTAGAGTTACCCTTTATTTTTTCATCAAGCGTTACCAATAGGTTGTTTTTCATTAGATAACTGCGGTAGGTTTTCGCTATGGTGTTATAATCGCCATCGTTATGGAAGCAAAGGCGTAATTTTCTTTCATAAGATATTTTTCCAAGCGAGGTTTGCCAATAAACGGAATTAAGAAAAGCCAAACGTTTTCCGTAACAGGAGAACATTGATGCATCATAGGGGGTTTCAACAATTGCAGTCAAAGAGTGCCCATCACAAACCCTTCCCCAAAGTGGCATATAGCAATCGGCAGAATTAATAGGTCTTTTAACGGTTGTATAATAATGGGTTGCAAATATATTTTTTTTGTACCCGTCTGGCAAAATGAATCCTTGTCGCATTGGGTCTACGTGGTATGAAGTCTGTGTTTTATTTTTTGAATTAAAGCCACCCGGGAAGAAAATACCCTGGATTTGACCACTGGTTTCATTTTCGGTTTTAAGTGAAAAAACGACGTCATCTTCTATGACTTCGGCAGAACAAACTATAGTAAATGGTAGTTTGTCACCATCAAGAAAAAAGTCGGAATAGTAGGTTATTATTTTATTTTCGGAATAATGTGTGTTTTTTGTTTTTGCAGACGTCAAGGGTAGGGTTTTAACCTTTTGTCTATCACCGATATTTTTACTAACTGCGACGAAAGGTTTTCTTCCATCGTTTATCCAAGTAAAGCCATTGTATGAAATAGTATAAGAAACATTTTTTTCATCAAAGTTAATACTAATTTTTTTATTCATAATTACAACCTAACTAATTATTGTATTTCCAGTTTTATAAAACTGTCTACATCATGGAAAGTGCTCTTGTTGGTAGGGTTAAGTGCATATAGATTTAGTGCATCCTTATCATAATCTTGCCTAAATAAATTAAAATAAGCATTATCTTTTTGAAAACCCAACCCTTGTAAATTAGCGATAGGGATAGTCATGTAGCAATCCCAACAATCATGCTTCTTGTCAACGTGCGAAAAGAAAGGAGAAGCAGGAAGATAGGTTATATTTAGTTGCCCATTATTGTTTTCAACAACGCCTGCATATTGCACGCCATCGGGGTTGACTTCCAACTCTAAATATTTATTTCTTTTTCCAAGAGTAATAAAAATTTCGACGGTATCTCCTTCGTATAGCTTATCGTTGTATGATTTACCTTTTGAAAAAACATTTTTATCATAAGCAACAAAGGATAGATTAAGCATATCATTCTCAAACGAGAGAGAATAGTCAGTTTCATTTTTTGCAAAACCACCAAAGTTATCTTTTAATTTTCCAAAGCAAATCAGTTTTTTCATATTTATAAATACTTTTTAACGATGGCATTCATTTGCTCCAAGTTTTCTTCCATTCTTTCTACCATTTTCATTTGTGTGCGACATCTATCTAAATTGTGTTTTTCGCGATGGGTTTTGAAGTAGTGGTCGCCCTCAAGATAGTCTGTCAAAAATCTCATGCCACACTCAAAGGTCATAAGGATTGCCCCAAAAGAGAGGTTTTCCTTTTCTTTTTGTGTTAGGCTATCCTTTACTTCGCCAAGAAAACCTTTGCAGAATGCTTCGTAAAGCTCCAAAGAGAAATCCACGTTATCGAGATTCTTGTCATCTTCTTTACCGGTATTTGTTCCACTCCTTATACTATCGCCAAAATCATATAAAACGGAGCCTTTCATAACGGTGTCCAAATCAATTACCGTAACGGGCATCATGCTATCTACGTTCACTAAAACGTTATTTAGTTTTGTGTCGTTATGGGTTACGCGAAGGGGG
>JAZSLG010000069.1:0-14492 GCA_045535235.1 Candidatus Stercoripulliclostridium sp. | reverse complement strand
TCTTCCTAAGACCGCTTGGCCTCCGACTTCTAAGACTACCGAGTTCACCGTTAGAACTTATAGAAAGTTGGTTGCTTCGCCTTCGGTTGGCAACTCTATATTCAACTATGGTGATACTAGTGTGCCTGTCGTTACCATTAGAGAAAGTATAGCAGGCTTTACCATTCCCCAAACGTCTTTGGAATATTTTGTTGACGGCGCCTGGGTTGTCGAGCGTCCCGTATATCCCGGTACCTATCCCTTAAGGATAATGATTCACGAAAATGAATATTACGAGGGTGACGTTATAGAGCAAGATAATTTGAAATTGATTATAGAAAAGAAGGTAATTTTTATAAAAATCGACGCCGTTTCAAAAGTATACACGGAAAGTGACCCCAAGTTTACTTACGTTATTGAAGATGGTGAATTGGTTGGCAACGACCGTGTTGAAATAGAACTTACTCGTGAAATGGGTGAGGACGTTAAATACGTAGGAACGGGCGCAAATAGGGTAATAGGTTCCTATTTGATTACCGCAAAATTAACTACTGGTGGTATCAACGACAACCATTTGTATGAATTGGTACAAGAGCAAGTAGGTTTAACTATTAATCCTAAAACCGCAACGGTAAATAGCAACGGTGAGGCTATCAGCGTAGAGTTTAGTCCTCTAGTAAACAACTACAATCCCACCACGCATACGTTTACTTATACTGGAATGGAAATTAATGCTTTTAGTGCAAGATATACCGATGAAAAAGGCTTTACTAGCATGATAGGCGAAAAAGACATTCTTTATTATGATGCAAATGGTAATTTGCTTGAAGGATTACCTAAAGAAAAAGGAACCTACGTAGTTAAGATTTCGGATAACTATTCATTCCAAGGTAGTTATACTAGGACTTTCTCAATAGTAGATTAAATTAAATAAAATATAAAACACATCCAAGGAGGTCTAACTTTATGGACAATGAACAAAAGTTTTCAATTTCTCAATGGGAAGAACCGGAACGCATTTATGCAGACCTTAATAATCTAACTTCTCAACCAATTTGGGAAATAAGCGACGAAGAACTCGAAAGAATCAAAGGTCACTTTGATACGAAGTGTGCAAAGTCAAAAGAAATTACCACCGAAGCTAAAAAATATATCCCCGGTGGCGTTCAACACAACCTTGCATTTAACTTCCCATTCCCTATTTGTATGGATAAAGCAGAAGGCGCATATCTATACGACCGTGATGGAAACGAATATATCGACTTCCTACAAGCCGGTGGTCCTACCATTCTAGGATCAAATTATCCCGCAGTTAAAGAAAAAGTTATCGAACTTCTTAATACATGCGGACCTGTTACCGGTCTTTTCCATGAAGGCGAAATGCTATTGGCAAAGAAGATTAGTGAACTAATGCCTGCTTGTGAAATGTTCCGTATGCTAGGTTCAGGTACCGAGTCTGTTATGGCAGCTATTCGTGTAGCTCGTTGTGCAACCAAGAAAAAAAGAGTTATCAAAGTTGGTGGCGCATATCATGGTTGGTCCGACCAAATGGTTTATGGTCTAAAGATTCCTGGTAGCCGTCAATTCTTAGAATCACACGGTATTGCTGGCGGTTGCTACAAGAATACCGATGAAGTTCGTCCCAACGACCTTAAGATGCTCGAAAAAATGCTCAAACTCAATAGTTTAAGAGGCGGTACGGCAGCGGTTATCGTTGAACCCGTTGGTCCTGAAAGCGGAACTCGTCCCATTTCTCTTGATTATAACGAAAAAGCAAGAATGCTTGCTAAAAAATATGGTGCATTATTCATCTTTGACGAAGTTGTTACCGGCTTCCGCGTAGGCACTAGTGGTGCAGCAGGCTACTTCTTTGGCAAGTACGATTATGATAAAGAATTACCCTTTGAATGGATAATCGAAGACCGCAAGATTGAAGATGGCAAGGTTATTAAGTTCAAACGTCAAGCAACCGGTAGAGATATGTATCCCGATTTAACCGTATTTGGTAAAATTGTTGCCGGTGGATATCCCGCAGCAGGTGGTGTAGGCGGTAAGAGAGAATACGTTTCATTAATGGCAGCAGGAGTTGCTGGTATGGGTAAGAAAGCATACGTTGGTGGAACACTAGCAGCTAACCCGTTGTCCGCATACGCAGGATATTGCGCAATTTGTGAAATCGAAAAGAATGATGCTTGTGTAAAAGCAGGTCGTGCAGGTGATCGTCTAGCAGCAGGACTAAAAGAGCTAATTAATAAATATGGTCTACCTTACGTTGTTTATAACCAAGGTTCCATTGTTCACCTTGAATGTACCGGTGCAATGTCATTTGACTTTAGCTCAATGAATCTAT
The DNA here is from genome assembly GCA_045535235.1 of Candidatus Stercoripulliclostridium sp. Lineage (GTDB taxonomy): Bacteria > Bacillota > Clostridia > Christensenellales > DTU072 > Stercoripulliclostridium_A. Next base: position 12,163 of record JAZSLG010000069.1, on the reverse strand, counting down.
TGAAATCTGTTATTCCTATGCTTAATAAAAAAGCAGAAATGCTCAACAGAAAGAAAGCTATGGAACACATGGGTGCAGCATATATGGCAAATGGTATCGTAACTCTTGCAGGTTCAAGACTTTATACTTCTATGGCTGACACCGATGAAATTATCGATGAAGCACTCCGTAGATTTGACAAGGTATTTGCAACCGTTGTAAATACCGGTAAAAAATAAAGCAAAGTATATTTAGGAAAAGGCTATGAAAAATAAACTCATAAAACAAATTTTAGAGTTTTGCAAGGAGATGGAAGAGGATAAACTCGTCAAACTCGGCGACACCATGAGCGTTAGATTTGAGGATGGCATGCTTATCACTTCCCCTCTAAAGCCTATGACGGAAATAGGTGAGGATGATATCATATACGTTGCTAAAAAGGAACCCAAAGACGAGCTTACGGCTCTCCATTTGGCTATTTACGGCGCACGTGAAGATATTAACGCGATTATTATTAATCACGCACCTTATTGCGTAGGTATTGCAAAGAGATTAAAGAAATTCCCCGCTTGTCTAGACGATATGGCTCAAATAATAGGACCAACTGCAAAGGTTGCTCCTTCAGGTAAAGCCGTGGACGTTATTAAGACTTTGAGTGGCAGGAACGCTTGTTTAATTAAGAATGACGGCGTTATTGCAACGGGAAGAACTTTGGACGAAGCCCACACCGGTTCACTCGTTCTTGAAAAGGGTGCAATCGCTTACGTTGGCTCAACCGTACTTGGTAATAGCGTTAAGATTAGTACTTTTGACGCACTATTAATGCGCTTTATCTACAAGACCAAGTATTCTAAGAAAGACCAAGCCGAAAAACAGGCTGAATTAAAGGCATAGGAGGGAGTTATGACTGAGCAAGAATTAAGACAACAGGTTAAAGATGCCGGTGTAGCTCTTCTTAAAGAAGGTTTGGTAAGAGGAACCTGGGGGAATATTAGCGTTCGTATGGACGACAAAAAAATGATTGTTACCCCTAGTGGAATGGACTATATTCGTATGAGACCCGAAGATACCGTTGTGGTTGATATCGAAACCTTGGAATACGATAGTCCTATTAAACCTACTTCGGAAAAGAAAATTCACGCTGCAATTTTACGTGATAGACCGGAAATTAACGCCGTTATTCATAGTCACCCCGTATGGAGTTCTGCAGTTGCGGCTGCAAGAAAAACCATGCCTTCCATTACTCCTAGAATGAAAGAGTTGGTAGGGGAAGACGTAAGAACTGGCGACTATGGTCTACCTAGTACTAAAAAACTAACTGAGGGTGCAGTTAAAGCACTTAAAGATAGAAATGCTTGTTTCCTAGCAAACCACGGCATTTTCGTTTGTGGTAAAACAATGGAAGAGGCTTTTGAGATTATGAGAGAGATGGAATACTGCTCTAAACTATATATTGATAATATAGTTAAAGCCGAACTAGGCAAGGAAGAAGTAGACGCTAACGACGTAATCGAAGTATTTTACAAAAAAATTAAATAGTTCGGAGGGAACAAATGAGTAATTTTAAAGCAAGTGTTAATGGTTTGGTAAACAAATTATTTGGCACAACTCCTGGCGACGGTGAAATGCAAGCTAAAGAAGGTATAGCTTATAGTATAGCAGGTTTTGGTCAAAACTTTATCTGCACTATTATAGGTAGCTATCTTACCGTTTTCATGACCGACGCTCTTGGGTTTAACATTGACGTAAAAGTTGGCGCATTAACCGGTGTTGTTGCAGTAGCAGTTTTGATGCTTGTAACACGTATGTTTGATGCTTTCAATGACCCCATTATGGGTTCGATCGTAGACAAGACACGTACTAAATATGGTAAATGTCGTCCTTATCTCCAATGGATGCCTATTCCAATTGCGATAATGACCATGCTATGTTTCTTACCCTTCTATAAAGCCAATATTGGAAGCTTTATAGGCTTATCTTTGGTTTACGTAGTATGGTCCGTAACTTATACTATTGTTGACGTTCCCTATTGGGCACTTTCTACGGCGATGACCAATGATACTACAAAACGTGGTAATATGCTAACTATAGCACGTATGTTCTGTACTGTTGGCGCGGGTATAGTTACTATTTTCGTACCCATGATTACCTCTGCAGTAACGTCTAACTACAAGTATGATGCCCTTGCAGTTCGTTTGCCTAATAGCACGACTGTTGTTACTGGTGATGCTGCAAAAGCATTCTTGGATGGTTCAACCAACTTCTTGGGACAAGAATCTTGGGCTCTCAAAGAAGGCTTGGAAGCACAGGGATACAAGATGATGGAAGGTCTATTAAGACCCGAATTTGCAGCTCAAAATGCAGAAACTCTTCGTTGGACCTACTTCATTATTTGTGTAGTATTAGTTGTTCTTGCAATTCCTATGTTCTACTATGGATTTAAGAATACCAAGGAACGTGTTGGCGTTGCTGCTGATGGTACGTCGTTGGAAAAGCCTAATTCGTTTGGTCATAATATAAAGCTCTTGTTCAAGAACAAGGAACTTCTTCTCATCGTTTTGAGTGGTATCCTTGGTGGCGCAAGAATGGTTTATACTTATACTGGTGGTTTGTACTTCTGTAAATATGCTCTCCAAAATGAATCTGCATACTCCATGCTAACCATGTTGGTAATTCCAGGAGGTCTACTAGCATCCGTTCTAACTCCTTGGATGACTAAAAAGTTTAGCAAGAAGACTTCCTATATTGCAACTCATATTCTTGGTGCAGTAGCCATGGTAATCATGTTCTTCATGTGGGACTTCAAATCAGGTACCTTTATTAACGGCGGTCTAATTATTGCCATTATTTGTATGATACTTCTTGGTATTCCTCAAGGTATCAACAATATTATGACCTATGCAATGATTGGTGACACCGTTGACTATCTAGAATGGAAGACCGGTGAGCGTGGCGAAGGTATTTGCTTTGCAATGCAAACCCTAATCAATAAGATTGGTATGGCAGTTGGCGCATTTATCGGTGTTCTTGCTTATGCAATGGCTGGTATTAGCCCCTCTAACCCCGAAGGCTCCATGACGATTGAAGGTCTAAACAAACTATGGATGATGCTCGTTCTAAGCGGTGCAGTAAGCTTTATTGCTTGCATAATACCAATGTTGTTCTACACTATTTCCGAGGATAAGCAACGCAAGATGGTTGCGGAAATAGCTGCAGGAACCAATCCCGGTGCCTCTCTCAAAAAAAGCGAACAAGCAGTTGAAGTAGAAGCATAATAATACAATAAAATAATAATCCAAGGTGCCCATATATGGCGCCTTGGATACCTAAACAAAAAAATAAATAAAGTTTTGAACTTAGTCAAGGAGGTTAATAGACTATGGCAAACAAAGAAAACAACCACGGTGTTGCTAGTATCGCTCCGCAGCAATCCATCGTAGTTACTAATCCCCAAGGCGTGGAAAGAAGAACCACCTATGCCGACGTTAGACCAGTGGAATTTGTACACGGTATACCTACAAAGGGCATAATAAACCAAGCCCCTGTTGGCAGAACTCCCGCTGCCCAAAGAAGAGCAAATAGAAGAGTTACTGCTTTTAATACAAGTAAACCCATTATTTATCGCGTTGCAGTTGATGGAAGACCTAGTTGTTTAGTTTTCCCTACGCCGGGCGCAAAATTATATTATTTGAATTGCGTAAAGACGGTTATGGGTTCCTATCCTGTTGACGTTATTGCGTATTCAATAATTAACAATAGGGCTTATTTCCTTATTGCATCCTATGACCAAACTCCAGTTAGCTATAGGAGATTCTTTGATTCCGTAAACTCTTTATATGCACGTTATTTTAACGATAATTTCCAAACCGCAGGATTTGTATTCAAATCAAAATTACGCGTAAAAGAATTAAAGAAAATTGAGGATATTTGTGCAAGCGTGGCTGTTATAGAGAGTCAACCTTATGCAAACTTCTTAACCCATAGTTGGGCATATCCTTTTAGCTCATATGCTAAGCAAGGAGACGACGAAAGTGGATTTATTGCATGTCGAGAAGGATTATACCGTTTGGCAAAGAAAGAGGACGTTGAAACTCTTATTATTGCCGAATATGCAAAAGGTCTTAGAACTTTGCCCGAAGATTTCTTCAATTTCCCGGAAATAGATCGCTTTACTGCCACTATTGAAAACGTTTTAATCGACTACGGTTGCTATACTAAGCGTGCCATTCCCAACAATCTTATGCCCAAAATTATTGCAGAAATCAACGAACGCGGTGGCTTTGAGTATGACAAGATAGCTTATCGTCTTGCTCTTTCCAAGCGCGATAAATATGCAACTTTAGTTAAGGTAATAGGGGAATTAGCTATAAACATGCACCAAACCTTTGATGAAAGTGTAGAAGCTCTTGGCGTCGAGGTAGCCGATAACGGCTTAATGCGTGACGTAATTATTTGGATTTCGGATAGACTCGGTTATTCAATTGACCAAATATTCGCACTAGTAGGTATTGCATACTGTACCGTTTCGGGAGATGAAGTCGTTTATTTTAACGACAAATTCCTAGTCGAAATAATCAAATTCCTTTCTGATACTCGTAACGTATCTCCCGAATTTGTTATTGAAAAATTAGGTATTCGCAACACCTTCCAAGATCCTAATCGCATCTTGAACGTTGCCAATATGTGCAGATAATTAAGTTGTTAAGATGGATTAAAGCGCCGTTTCAAACGGCGCTTTTTTTTGCATCGTTAATATACGAAATCTTAAAAAGGAGTGTGTACTTATTAGACGCGTGCGTGCGCGCTGGTATAATTAAAGTAAAACTCGCGCGCGTACGGTTGTTATCGCACGCGCGTTATGTTATAATTAGCGCACATACACATATATATTGCGCGTGTGGGGCGCGCGACTAGAGGCGTTATGAACAAAAAACTTATTTTAATTCTACTCGCTACCGTTTTGGTCATTTCTTCTTTGTCTATCTTGGTTTCTTGTGGCCAAGAGGTTAGTATTGACCATATTGAGATTTACTCTATGCCTAAAACGGAGTATAGCCTTGGCGAATCTTTGGATATCACCGATGCCAAGATTAAGGTTGTATACAAGGACAACACCGAAAAGTTGGTGGATATTACCTCCAGCATGCTTTCTGGTTTTGACTCAAATACTCTCGGCGAACAGTATATCAAGGTATATTATGAGAACCAAAGCACCGTTTTTACCGTAACCGTTACTCGTGCTATCGTAACCGGTGTAGAACTCGTTATACCTGAGGAAAACGTTAATTATATCGAAGGTCAACTTTTACGCACTAACGGAACTTATATGCAAATTAGCTTCCTAGATGGTACTATCGAGCGTATTGACGTTACCAGAGAAATGTGTTCAGGATATGATGCTAACAAACTTGGCTCGCAAATAGTTAACGTAGTAGGATATCTCGACGGAGTAGAGTATACTTCCTCTTTCGTTGTAACCGTTGTTGAACGCCAACTAACCGGTATTGAAGTCACCACCGTCCCCACTAAGCAAATTTATTACGTTGGTGATAGCGCTCTAGACCTAGCCGGTGGTGTAATGTTCTTAAAATACGATAGCGGATACTCCGAGTACGTTGATATGTCCGACGTAAACGGCGAACCTATTGAAGGCTTGGAGGTATCTTGGAATAATACAGTAGTAAACGATAAATCTATTGTTACCGTAACTTATGGGTTTAAGACTGCAACTTTCCAAGTTCAAGTTAAGGTTAGAGACGTTAGTTCTTATGAAATTGATACAACTACCGTTAAGGATCAAAAACAAAATCTTGATCTCAATCTTGATGGTATGGGAATTACCATTAACTATAATAACGGAGAATCAGAAAAGGTAACTTTACCAAGTGACAAAGTATCGTTTAGTGGCTTTGATAGTTCTAAGACCGGCACACAAGAAGTAACGATAGTATTCAGTTATGGTGGCGTTGAACTAGCAACCAAAGGTAGTTTGAATTTGAACGTTGAACCTCGTAAAGCTGACCATTTGGAAATGGTTACCGCACCTACGATTTATCAAGATACTGAGTTTGACGTAACAGCATTTGAACTACGCATAGTATATGATAACGGCGAAGTGGGAGAAACGTTTAACCTCAACAATGCTATGATTGCTTGGGCAAACGATATTCCTCGTACTTCGTATGCGGACGAAGGCAAGCAAAATTGGGTAATATCTTATCCTACGGTTGAAAAGAACCTCGTTTACGTATTTGACGTAGAGGGGCTTGAGGTTGTTGATATTCAAGTCCACGAAGCCGATAACGTTATAGCTTATTTGGGTGGGCAGGTTAAAACCGACGGCGTTTATATGACCGTAACTTACAATAGCGGTCTTGTAGTTGAAAACGTTGCCTTAACTCCCGATATGGTATTTGGATATGATGCTCAAAAAGCAGGTTATCATAGAGCAAATATTCATTATACCGATAAATATGAAGAAGGCTTTGACGAGGCTGTAATTTATCTTACCATTGTAAGAGAGGTTACCGACGTAGTTATCAAAGGCGAATATCGTACTATCTACGTTGTAGGTCAAACGTTTAGTCCCGCGGGAATGGAACTTGAAGTTTCATACAAAAACGAGGGCTCTACGACTACGATAGAAGTACCTGTTGATACGAAAGACGATTTTTACGATGAATGGACTTTCTATTCTGGAGCAGAAGATAGGAGTCTAACTTTCACCGAGGTTGGACAACAAATTATCTATTTAAGTAACGTTGGCTTGGACGGAGTAAAATCTATTATTGTTACCGTTCAAAATAACGTAACTAAGGTTGGACCCCTTTATCGTGAGATTGATGGTGTTTTAAGACAAGTTAGTGGATTTGAAGGAGACGAAGCACACAGGAACGTTGGCTTTGGCGAAGTAGTAGAAGGTAAGGAAATCGATTTAACCGGATATTTCGTATTCGTCGATTTTGAAAGTTCCGACGCTTATGACAAATACGTACCCGTAACCAAGGAAATGATTGATTATAATCCTAAGTATACCAAAGCGGGTGAAAGAAACGTTACAATTTATTATCCCGATATTATTAATTGTACTGGTGATGAATCAACCACCTACAAAACTATCGTAACAGTTATGAAGAAGAGCATAGTAGGCGTCAAACTACTTGCTACTCCAGATAAGACGATATACTATCAAGACGCAAACAACTATAACGGCATCAGTACCGACTATGATGGCATGATGTTGAGTATAGAGTACGATAACGGCACTTATGGACCTATTGATATTCAAGAAGCAATTTCCATGAGTCGCTTGAATATCGGTAATATCGACGTAAGAGAAAAGGGTACTAAAGAAGTAACGTTCTCTTATCGCACGCTAGAAGACGAGCTTTACGAAGGAAGTTTTGAGGTAGAAGTAGTAGACTCAACTCCCATTGCTATAAGTTGGGCACAAGATACAATCCCGTACGTTGAGCTTTCACTTGGCTCCACCTTTAACGTAATTGGTATCGGTTACATTGACGGAAGCAATATGATTAAGCCTTTAGACGAACTCATGTTAAGTGTTCTTTACTCAGGTAGTTCTTCTGCTATACGTATCGAATTAGGACAGTTCTACGAAGACGGCATGCTAAAGGTTGAGGGTTATAACGCTAATCAAACCGGAGAACAAGACGTAAGATTAGTACACGTTAACGATAGCAATCTATTCGTAACCGTAAAGACCAAAGTAGTAGAGAGAACTCTTAGAGAGATAAAGCTCGTAAGAAACGGTATTCTCGTGGGTGAAGATGAAAAAATTGTGGTTATAGAAGGAAAACCCTTGGATTTAGCTACTTTATCAATTCAACTTGTATTTAGCGATGACGTAGTTACCATTATTCCCATGGAAGCTTCTTACATTTATTTGTCCGAAAATAACCCTGGCGGATATGATTTGAACGATGCTACTTTGGATGAAGGCAACGGCAGAGAGGTCACTATTTCCTACGTTTATGGAAATGAAACCACACCCGTTACTACCGTCGTATTATTTAGTGTCATCGGTAGGAGTTTGGAAAAAATAGAGGTCAACGCAATACCTAGACAATTCTACGTTGAACATGAAGAATTTGACGTATCACAAGGCTCCATTATGCTTTACTATGATAACGGAGATATAGAAGAATTGTTCTTGAGTGAAGCAAGTACCACTAACTCTTCTGCACCTTTCTATATTGACAAGAGCCGTTTTGACAATTCTGAATTTACTGGATATAGCAAGGTTCAACCCATTAAAATTAGACACGGAAATTGTACCACTTCCTATAACGTTTATATGCGCGATAGACGTAACGTAGAGGTTGTTTTCGACGATAATAACAAGTACGTATATACCTATGGCGAAATTGGCGTTGAAGGTAATAGTGTGAACCCCATTGCTTTAAGTATGATGGGATACGAGGCTTATTCCGAATCCGAGCGTGAAAAAGCAATTACCAACTACACGATAGAATTTATACCTAAAGCAATTTGGACAACCCAAAAGAGGGTTGACGGCGTTGATTACACCGTAGTTCCAAAAGAAGTTGGGGAATACGTTATCGTGGTAAGCTATAACGTTGATATTGAGAATGTTGCAGACGGAATACATAACGCTTATGAAGATTCATCAAAAACTTTAATTATCAACAAGAAAACCATACAAATAACCTTCTTGGAGCAAAGTAAGATATACGGTACCGGTACTCCTATGGTATATCTTGTTTTTGCTGATGGAAATGGTAATCCATCTGTAGACCCATTGAACGAGTTATTCGTAGTAGGTGACGGACTAAGGACTCCTTCCTTTAATCCTGACTATGAAAACTACTATAATAGTTTGGTTTATTTGTGGGGTGGCGTTGATGAAAACGGTGAGCCTAAGCCCGTGGTCGACGACGTATATGGTACGCCCTTACTAATTGACGTATTTAACGTAGTATACAAAGATAAGAGTACTGGTGCAGTATTGGAAATCACCGATACGACTGACGTAGGTATTTATAATTTGACGATTGAGAATCAATTTATTTCTCCCAACTATAACGTGATTTACAAAGACGTGGATTTCACTATTAATAAACGTCAAGTAGTTATAGTACCCGAGTCTATTTCTTACTCTTATGGTACGGAAGTAGCACCTACCATTCTTTATAGTACCAAAAAAGCAACTGATGAAAATGGTAATACCATTAGCGATAGCGGTGTTTATGGTACAGATATGTTACTTGGCAGTCCTAGGAAGAATAGCAGTGAAAACGTTGTAGGTGTGTACGGAATAGACGTTGGTTCGTTGAGTAGCAATAACCCCAATTATTCTTTCTCTATCGAAGAAGGAAATACTGCTACGGTAACTATTTATCCTAGAAGCATTTACGTAAAAACCAATAGCTTAATTAAGGTTTATGGTGAACCTTTCGTAGAACCACAAGTTAAATTCTTCTCTGACGCTGCTTGCACCAAAGAAGAGGGCGCGTTTGCTTCTGGCGATAGTATTGCAAGTTTGGGACAAATAGTTTATCCAAGTGACGTAGAAGGCGTAGTAATGGACGCTACTACCAAAGTGGGTAATCACAAATATTCGTGTACAATTGATACTACTAACGTAAGCAGTAGTGTAAACTATAAGATAGTTTACGTAGATGGTTACGTGGAAGTAGTAAAACGTCCTGTAAACGTTATAGCAACCGCTAAAACTAAGGTATATGGCGAAGACGACCCCACGTTAACCTATATCATTACTCCCGTTGAAAACGAAAAAGCTTCCGGCATAGTTAATAACGATGCGTTTGAAGGAAAATTAACTAGAGTAAGTGGTAATAATTACGGTGAGTATGCTATTCAGCTAGGAACTTTAAGCAATAACAATTATGAAATAAGATTTACTTCGGCAACCTTTAGCATTTTAAGAAAGGAATTGTACGTTTACGTTGCCGAAAAGGATTTGATAAAGGTATACGATGGTAAAGTACCTAGCATTAATTCTTACGAGCTGTATGAAACGCGTGAAGAGGGCGCCGTCAAATATGAAGAAGAAGGCGTAAGGCAATTTATAGAGTTTAGCTTTAAGGGTGAAAATAAAGGCTTTGGATTATATGAAGTAGGCGTACAAGTCAACTCCAATAATTATTCGATTGCATTGTTTAATGAAAGCGGATATTCTTACGAAATCCAAAAGAGAAAGGTTGCTATAACTAGAAACGAGTACTTTAATTTACCCGATGGTTTAGAGTACAAGGGAAGTGCGTATGAATTCTACGCACAGATTAATCCTGCAGATATTCAACACGTTTATAATAATGACGGTAGCTATGCAACCGATGATAATAATAAACCTTTGTTCGACGACCCGTCGGTAACTCTATCTATACAGAGTGTAACTAATCAAGGTACCTATATCGTTAGCGTAGTAGAAATAGCTGATAAGAACTATGAACTTGACTTGGAAAATAGTAAACCTATCGAATTTGAAATTCTACCGCGCACCATAAAAGTGGTTCTTAAGACTAATGCTGGAAATAATACGATTGAGCGTGAGTTTAATAATCAGAGTGCTTATATCAGTGCAGCGGATTATACGCTTGAAAATCTTATTTCCGAAGACGATATACCTTACTTTGGTATTGGTATATATTCATTGGATGGTAAAGAAACTACGGCAACCGACGTTTACTACGACGTTGAAAACGGTGGTATAATTGGTTACAGCATCAAGATATCTGAAAAATCTACCAATCCTAACTATAACGTAGTACTTGCAAGGGATGACTACCAATATAAAATAGTTCCTAAGGACGTAATTATAAGAATTTACGACAAATATAGAACCAAGTCTTATGACGGCGTAGAACCTAGCATAAAGACTTCCATGTTTGCTCCCGTAAATGCAGTAACTGGATTTGATACCAATTCCGTTATGTTTGAGTTTATCAGGGAAGAAAACGATGGTAAAGATAATGCTTCCGTAGGTAGATATTCAATCGTAGTAACTTGTATGGATAGAAACTTTAACGTTACTACCCAAGATCCGAACTACGTTTATGAAATAACTAAAGCAAACGTTTCTGTATCGATTAACGGCCAAAGTATGGAAAAAGCATACGATGGATACAACTTCTCATTTGATATAGAAGATCTTACCTTTACCGCTTACTATGGTAATAGTTTGATAGTTCATAACTTTGCACATGCAATGGGAGAAGAGGACGAATATCAAGATTTCGTTGATAAGTTGCGCGCTATTGAAAACGCCATTAATGCTCTAGATGCTCAAATCGGAGTTATAAATTTTGCAGAACTGAGCTTTGCAAAGAATAATTTGAATTTGGCAATACTCAAAGCAAACGAATTAATGGACTTGTTAAATGCAACTACTAACCCGATGCAAAGTGATAATACTACGGAAATCAAGTCGGTTTTGGAAACCATCATTTCTAACTTTAGAGATGCCATTACCAATATTGATAACGGTGAAGTTGAAACCGCTACCGGTTTCTATCGCTCGGTAACTACGACTTTGATGCCGATGGTTAAGAAAGCGTTTGATAGAGAAAATAGCTACGTCGCATTCATTTTTGGTACGGAGGTGGATAATACTTCGTCTGCAGTAGGAACACATCCCTTCACCGTTAAGTTTAGTGACTCTAACCGTAACTTTACTTTATTAAACCCCAATAGGGTCGTAAGCGTATCTAAACATACGATATACGTTAACGTTCCCGATTTGAATATTACCTATGGTAATACCGTAGGTACTATTCCGTTTGAATTGTACGACCCACGTACGGGAGAAAACGTTACTACGACTGGTAATTTCCAAGTCCAAAATGCACCTCTCGCAATAGGCGATTGTATTAACGTTGGTCGTTACGATATTGATATTAGTGAAATATACCTTTCTGAAGATGGTCTTGAAGAAAGTGACAACTACATTTTACTTCCTGGTACCGTAGGACAAATCGTCGTTAATAAAGCAATCTTAACTATAAAGATAGACGACGTTGAGGATCCATCCACTTTGGCTTACGGAAAAACGGTGGAAAGTTCAATGTTTACCGGTAGATATAGTTATTTGCAAGGAAGTACCATTCCTGAATATTCCACTGACAAATATATCATGGCATTGATTGAGGAAGCTTACGCTTGGGCAGAAGCTAACGGATAC
>JAZSLG010000059.1:0-3302 GCA_045535235.1 Candidatus Stercoripulliclostridium sp. | reverse complement strand
CAGTGAAATGAGGTCGTTCCGCGTTCCGCGTTCCGCACTCCGCACATAAAAATAAAATAAACCATGCGAGTGCAACGCAGTGAAATGAGGTCGTTCCGCGTTCCGCGTTCCGCACTCCGCACTTAATATAAGGAGCATCTTATGCTTTATATTAAAAAGTCTTTTGAATATTTGTTCAAGCTGGAAAATGGGAAACGCTTTCTAACCCTTTTCCTAATTGCTTTGCCTTGTGGCGTGGGTGCCTATTTTACCGCGCCCACTTACGTGTATCATAACTGGCTAAAAGAGTTTACGGTAGGGGATAAGAGCTATCTTTCCGCGCTATTCTTTAATGGTAACGCCAATCCTATGCGCGTGTTGATAGCGGGAATAATTACCACCTTCGTACTCATGTTTTGCATATCGGTTATGGCAAGCGTCGTTTCACGCAACCTCCGCGTGGGCGTTTTCTCTATAAATCGTAGATTGATTATGGAGTTTAACGAGGCAATTTTTCCCACCTTTTTTGCAGTACTTTCCGCAATGGGTTTAGTGGTGGTCGGTAAACTTTTGCTAGCTACCCTAATAGTACTTTTCCAAACGATAAAAAACGTAGTACTTAGCGCCATTCTTTCCACGTTTGCGCTATTCCTAAATATAGCCCTCATTTGTTACGCAATATCGGTGGCAATTTTGTATTTGCCATATATGACCTTTAACGGTCTTAAACCCATGGTTGCACTTGCACAAAGCGCCAATCGTGTGGGAGGTAGAATAGGTGGAAGAATTTTCGTAGCCGTATTTGTCCCCGTCCTTTTGGTTTACGTAACCGGTGCCTTAGTTGGTATGGCGGAAAACTTTATTGCATCCATCGTGGCCGAAAGCGTGCTTTATGCTTCGACTTTGGTATATCTTCTTACGCTCTCATTCATATCCTATTATGAAATAAACGAGCTTCCCCGCGAGGACTATCCCCGCGAGTTCTTCTTCACCAAGATTAAAAGGAGATAAGTATGCTATTAAAACATTCCATATCTATTACGATTACCAACGTTCAACTCGTTTTTAAGATACTAATTTATGCCTTCGTCGTCTTTTTTATCGGCTCCGCCGTATTGGTTACGATAGCCGACCCGCTACTTGGCACGCTTGGTCAACAAATGAATATCGAGGAAATGTTCGACTCCTTTATTACCAACGTTCTTGCAGGTAACGGCGCCGTGTTCGACGGCATTATTGCCACCTTTGATAGCTATTGGCAGTCCAATCCCACAGCTTTTTTGAAGCTTATTGGACTACTAATCGTATTGTTCGTTGGGATAAAATACTTTTTTGCACTCATCATTTGCCCCGTTGCATACGTGCTTAATCACAAAATGCAAACCAATTTCACCGAGGGCTTTTTCCACGCCATAGTATCCGTTGGCTTCAAAGGAGTGGGTACGGCTAGCCTATATACCTTGATTTCCGCCCCCATTGATATTCTAATCGTAGTAGGAGCATTCTTCTTGGGTAGATGGTTAACTCTCGGCATAGGGCTATTCGGCATGATAACCGCAATCGTGCTAGGACTAATATTAATTACCCTAAGAATGTCAATCATGGGACAATGGGTAGCGGTGTTCATCAATGAAAAAATAAAGTTTTCACTCCAAGTAAAGCGCGGATTTAGGGCAGGCTTCATAGGACTAACCAAGACTTTCCCCGCAATGCTAACTCTAGCAATCGTGGAGTTTGGTATTGTCACCACCACACTAATTCCCACCTTCCTAATTATCCCTATAGTAAGCGTACCGTTTGCGATCGTATGTTTTACGGCGATACATCTGGTTAATTATTGTGAGGAGAATTGTTTTAACTACTACTCCGAATAAAAACGCGTTTCTTTGGCGAACAGCTTTGAAAAACTAAAAAGCTCCCTTCGGGTCATGTACGCTTAGTACACTCCCCTTGGGAGTTTTTCTTTTCCTTCGCTCTTCATCCAAATAAACGCGTTTTTATGAGGATAGTTTTAACGCGTTTTTTTAAGAGTATAATTTTTATGAGGATAATATTAGCGCGTTTTTATAGACTAAGTATGTTTTTCGCGTACTTCATCCAAATAATTGCGTTTTTATGAGGATGATATTGGCGCGTTTTTATGAGGATAGTTTTAGACGAGGATAATATTAGCGCGTTTTTCTAAAACAAATATTTTTTACATTTTGATAGCGGATTTTTGCCGTTTTCTTGGTTTTTTGGACATTTTCTTGTAGTAGAGTACCTCGGGTTGGTCAATTTTGGGGACAGTCTTCCCCGTTTTTGCCTTACCCCTTGACTTTGCCTTTTTCGTATGGTATTATATGTGCAGACACGAACAAATGTTCTAATTCTTCGCCTACCAAAGTAAAAAATTCTACCGATTAAGGGCTATTAACCCATCGCCCGCAACCAGACTAAAAATTAATTCATAAGGAGATTATTATATGTTATCGCCAAAAGCTACGGCGACGGTACTCGTGATGAAACCGTCGCTTAATCATTTGATTGCCACTTATAAACGTCATGCGGATTATTTAATGAGTTTTCATTACAATAAAGGTGGTATTAGTGCAAACGTCGTTTTTGATTTGTTAGGTGAAATTAATAAGAAAATGGAGGCGTTAAGGGTGTTTAGGAACGTTGTTAGCGTCGCATATTCCCACCTTGGCAAAAGGGAAAAGGAGGTAATAAAATATCTGTTTTTTAATGGATACGATTGCAAACAAGTAATGAAAAAAATGGATATGACGGCTCCCATTTTTGACGTATACGTTAGGAGGGCATTCAAAAAATTTAGTGATACCGTGTGTATATTAGGCTTCGATGATGAAAGATTAATCAAATATTTCAACTTGGAGCCTTTATTTATCGATAGTGCAAGGATTGCTGTAAAGAGATTTTTTGAAGAGGGTAGTAATGGAGCGAAAATTGATTGAGCAATTATTAAAGAGGGCTAGCGGATATGAGCAAGTGGAGGAAATCACCGAGTACGTTATTGATGAAGAAGGAAACAAGCGTGCGGTAAAGGAGAAGCGACAGGTGAAGAATATACCTCCCGACGTTAGTGCAATCAAGCTATATTTGGAGCAAAAGGAGAGGGAGAGTGCGTTAACCACACTTACCGACGAGGAACTGGAAAGTGAGAAGATGCGCCTTATAGCCATGTTAAAAAAGTAGTAGGTGTGTGCGTAGCACACAGCTAAATTTGCACTAACGTGCAAGCTTGCGCTAACGCAAGTGGTGTAACGCAAGCGTTGTGGTGTTTTGCTAACGCAAGTGGTGTAACGCAAAGCGTTGTGGTG
>JAZSLG010000121.1:0-4619 GCA_045535235.1 Candidatus Stercoripulliclostridium sp. | reverse complement strand
CCCCCAATGGAACCGGTTACTCTGTCGAAGACTTTGGCAAGCTTTCCGAGGAAGAACAAAAGGCGTGCGAACTCCGCTTTTATTATTTGCCCTATTACCACGAATTGTACGTAGGTACCACTGGTAGTGGTAAAACGACTGGTTGTGTCGAGCCACAACTAAGAGCAATATCCTCTCAAAAAAACAAGCCTAATTTGTTCCTTACCGACCCTAAAGGTGAACTTTTTGATAGAAATGCACAACACCTAAAAGACAACGGATACCAGCTTTTCGTACTCAATTTTAAGGACTTGATGCGCTCAGACCGTTGGAATCCTCTTTTGGAGCTATACGATACTAAAACGAAATTCCTTGCCGTAGGCAAAGGTCGGAAAGTGCTAAAAAATCCCGTATCAGCCGAATACGAACTAATGGGCTCTCGTGAAGATTTTTCAGACGATTACTATATCGCCTACGATGGGAAGGCTTTCCCAAATTTAGAAACCTATGAATTGTATCTATTGTACGAGCGCGACAGCTTAGATGCACAAATAGATAGTACGTTAAATCAATTGGTTAACGTGGTAATACAAGTTCAAAGCAACACGGATAAATCTTGGGAATACGGCGCACAAGATTTGCTAAAAGGTCTTATCCATTGTATGTTGGAAGAAGCCATAGACCCCTCTTCCGGTTTCACCCGCGACATGATGACCTTTTATACTCTAAAAAGGTATTACAATATCCTAAGAAGAGATTGCGTCGATGCTAACGAACACAGAAAAGTGCCTTTAGAGTCACACTGGCTAATGAAAAACAAGTCGGAAAAGACCCTTGCCTTAATGAAAATAGCCATGGGCAACGCCCCTAACACCATGCGTAGCTACTGCGGTGTTTTCGACGGAGCGTTAAAAGACTGGTTCCAAGCACACATTTTTGCTTTAACTACCGGTAATACGGTAAACCTTTCTAATTTTGATAAACCTTTCGCCATTTTCCTTATTACTCGCGACTATGAAAAGAGTGATTTCTTAATCGCAGGTTTGTTTATCGATTGGGTTTATAGACAAATGTTGGAAAAAGCCGAAAAAAATAAAAACATTAGAGCGTTGCACTTCCTATTGGACGAGTTTGCCAACATTCCTCCCATTAAAGACTTGGAGAACAAAATCGCTACATCGCGCTCACGTAATATTTGGTTCCATTTAGTAGTGCAATCTTATAGCCAAATTAACGCAGTTTACAACGAGAAACAAGCTTTAATCATACGCAACAACTGTAATGCACAAATATTCCTTGGCGCGCAAGACATGGATTCAAAACAAATATTCGCCAACGAATGCGGTAAACACAATATCTCCTCGTTAAAATCCAAATTAAACAAGGAAGAACCTGCTCTATGTGAAGTACCACTAATTCCGGTTAGCATGCTGGACTTGATAAAGCCGGGTCAAATTTATACAAAGCGTTTGTATATGCCCGTAATAACTTCCCAGTTTATCCGTAGCTATATTTGCGCAAAACAAGGAGCTTTCCGCGACTTTACCGATGCTAACGGTCTATTAAAATGTACGCCTTTCATTATTGACCCGTTCTCAGGTGATAAATATAA
Organism: Candidatus Stercoripulliclostridium sp.; assembly: GCA_045535235.1. Classification (GTDB taxonomy): domain Bacteria; phylum Bacillota; class Clostridia; order Christensenellales; family DTU072; genus Stercoripulliclostridium_A. The sequence continues at coordinate 3,028 of JAZSLG010000121.1, read as the reverse complement.
TTTCACTAAACTTAATAACAAGAAAAAAGCGTATTTTGACGACGTGGATTTTTAATAAACCAAACGTACTTTACCAAAACAAACGCCCCGAACTCGGGGCGTTTTATTTATTTAAAAACTACACTTGCATTTTCATAATAATCCTTAGTCAGTGTTAATTCTACTATCCAATATTCTCTGATTTTTGCTCCAAAAATATTTTCAGCATCTACATATCCGGATATCAGCCATTTTTCTCCATTTTTTTCAACAGCTTGCATTTCATAAAAAGGGCAAAAGTCTGCTGTTGCAGGAGATATAAGTTCCTTTTTTACAACGCTTGTAGCATATGCTTTTACTAAATACTCTTTATCTTCCTTTGTCCTTTCATCTGATAAACTATAAAACAAATCTTTTCCATAACTTTCCCAATGCACTTCACAATAGTTTTTTTCCACGCCTCGCGCTTTTATTCTATGTGTTGATACGGTCTGACAAGATTGTATTTCACATGCTTCGAACTCCCCTATTTGGTGTTTAAAACCGTTTCCTTTTTCTATCGTTTTAGGCGACAAGCAAATCGGTAATACTATAGCTAAAACTATTACTAATAAAAGCACTATGATGGCTAAGTACTGCCACTTGACTTTACCATTAAACAAACTGAACATTCATATACTCCATAAATCCTGCTTGCCCAAGGGCATATATTGGTTAAATTATATCACCTTGGGCATATAATGTCAATAGAGATATGAAAATTTTGGTTGTAGAGAGAATTAAATATTTAATGGAAGCGGAAGATATTTCGCAATATGCCCTTGCAAAAAAATTGGGCATTAGTCAAAGCACCATTTGTAATTGGCTGAATGGAAAAAAGGAACCTAGTATTGAAAGCCTTTGGAAACTTGCTGATTATTTTGGTGAGTCTGTCGATTATATTATTGGTAGAGATAATCAATAAAACACGCCCCGAACTCGGGGCGTTTAATTTATTAACGTTTTGTATTATACCTTTTCTTCTACTTCAACAGCTTCTTCTAGGGTGATTTGCTCCTCTACTTCTACTTGTTCTTCAACGGCTTCTTGGGGTATTTCTCCAAGCTCTCTTGCCTTTAATTCTTCCATGATTCTCTTGTGGTCCTTTTTGGATAGGTTATAGAAAATCATAGTGATAAGCATAAGCCCAGCAGAAATTGCGGAAACTATGAGTGCCAAGTTAAAGTACTTGGTAGCAACCTCCATTAGTTCGTCGCTTACTACGGAAATGTTAAAGTAGTTCTTGGGCTCGTATCCCATTCCTTGTTTAACGTATGCCATAACAACGTTTGCTAGATTGGTAAATACGAGTACAAGGGCGTAAGCAAAGGTTTGGATAAAGCCTTCCAAACGTTTACCGGTCTTGTATTGTTGATAGTCGTATATTTCGGAAAGCATTAGCGGTTGCAAACTGCCTATCGCATTAAATAGAGCAACGAAACGTAGTGCGGTAATTACTACTGCCGATATCGTTCCTTGAGGAATGTTTTGAACGCCGATGATCCCCAATATCGCATAACCAAGAGCGTTACATCCCAACCAACCCATAAGGATTGTCTTGTTGTTAAACTTGCGCGTAAACAAGGGAAGGAGTATCATGTTGGGAGTTGCAGCAAAGCCCGTTAGAAGAGTAAGGGAGCTAAACACCTTTAGTCCGTCTTCTATGGTAGTAGCATAACGAAGCTTACCCATCATTTCGGCATCAACCTCTATCGTGGTACGCATACATCCAAGGATTAGAGCCAAGCTAAAAATCATAAGAGGCTTGTTTCGGGTAACCATTTTTAGTCCTTCCAGTAACCCAACCTTCTCTTTATTCTCTTGCGTAACTATTATTCTTTCCTTTACTTTGAATATGAGAGAGACTAGTAGCAAACCTACTGCAACGCTAATGAAACCCATCCATCTGTACGCCATGTATTCCTTGCCGATAGACAAGAAGTAGGAACGGATAAAGCCTTTAATAAAGTTCATAATAGTAGGTGCAAAGCCAATGACCAAACCGATTGGCGCCCAAATATCGGTACGTTCTTGTTGATTTGGGGTAATAACGGCGGGCATCATATTAAAGGTATTATTCCACAAATTCCAAAGTACTAGCGTGGGGATACATACCAAGTAAGCGTAAATCATTCTCGACGTTTCCGTCAAGTTTTGTGGTTGCCAAGTAGCCAATATCGCACAAACCGAAATTACCGGTGCTATAAAGATAATATAGGGCTTATATCTACCCCACTTGGTATTGGTGTTTTGGAGTAGTTTACCATATATGGGTTGGATAATTAAACCAAGTACACTTGCAACCAAGCAAATGATTGGTCCATGCATAACGCCAATTTGGTAAACTTCCGAAATTTGGGTAGCGGTAATTAGGGAAGAAATAATATTTACTATAAAACTTACGCCCAATGCCGTGCCACCAAAGGAAAGTATCTCTTTCAAGTTAAGATATCTACCCTCCAAAGGAGTACTCCACATGCTTTTTACCTTGCCAAACAGTGCCTTAACGTCTAATTTTTTTGATCGTTGTTCTCTCATAGTTTTATTTATTTAACAAAGCATAATTTGCTTTATTGGATTTGTAAAGTTGCTTGAATACTGCAAAATTCTTGTCATAGATTGCCTTATTTTCAAGATTAGGAGTAAAGGTCTTTTCTACTTTAATGTAATCTTTTACTTTGGATACGCTTTCTATTAATCCAAGTCCCGCCGCCACGCAAGCACAAGCACCTACTGCACCAACGTTTTGAGGGTCTTTAACTACTTCTACTACGTGTCCGGTAATATCGGCAAGAAGTTGAGCTGTAAAGTTAGATAAAGCACCGCCACCTACGAAACGTATGGCATCGCTAACCTTAGCCTTCTTTGCTTCGGCTTCCAACATCCAACGTTGGTGGAAACATACGCCCTCTAAAACGGCACGTATAAGCTCGGTCTTACCCGTTTCCAAACTGATATTAAAGAACATACCTCTGGCGTTGGGGTCCTCAAAGGGGCAACGGTTGCCGTG